>CAZUAH010000160.1:0-25772 GCA_964617665.1 uncultured Pirellulaceae bacterium | reverse complement strand
GTGGTCGTCACGATCGTCGACATCCGTGGTGACAAGGTTCGATTGGGAATCGACGCACCACAAGACATCCCTGTCCATCGGCAGGAGGTCTACGAGGCGATCAAGAGAGAAAACGCGAAGGCGGCCCGGCTTCAACCGGAAGACACGCGGAAGGCAAATCCGTCCTAGATCGCCATCTCCTATTCCCGCTATTCCGTTTTCAGAGACCCCACTCGCCGCCCTCGCCTCAGAATACCGCCAACGCTGCAATAACGCCCAACACGATCAAGGCAGCGATTCCGCCAACGATCCAGCCCCAAGTCGGTATTCCGCGCCAGATCTTTTCTCTTACGTGGCTCTGCTCAGATGCAATTTCGTGCGCACTGCCAACGGTAGGCACATCGTCTGGTGACAGTGCTAAAGGATCGTCAGGCTCGGCCAAGGGAAGCTCTTCTAGGATTTCGTTTTGAACCGTCTTGCTGTGCTCAGCACTCTGGTCCGCCTTCGACGACCCACGCCCTGCGCTTCCGCCCGCTTTGGCGGCTGTCCCAGATCCAACCGTCTTCGCCTTTCCACTTCCGCCAGTTTGCTGACCGGACACCTTCGCGCTCTTTGCAGCCCGTTTTGCGGAAGAACCTTTACTGCGTTTTCGGGAGCCGCTACCTCTGCTTGTTTCGACGCGAATCTTTGGAGCAGCTTCAAGACCTTTGCCCGTCCCATCGGCGCGGTTCGACACCGTGTCGGTCTCAGATGGCTTGGACGATTCGCGCCGCGATGGTGCGGAACTTGGCGGACGTCGCCTCTTAGGCGGCAGCGACTTGGAAGAGCCTGGGCCGCCACCGGTTTTTCTCGATGCGACCGCTGAATCTCCTGAAGCACTCGTCGCCGAAGCAACGGTGGCCTTCTCCAGTGGCTGGCCAGCCTCATCTTGTTTACGTCGCGCGAGCCACTTATCCAGCACTTTGGCCACGTCGTTCATATTGTGAAAACGATCTTCCGGCTTCTTCCGCATCATCTTGAAGCAAATAGCACACAACGTCTTGGAGCAGTCAGCCCTTTCCTTACGGATGTCTCGCGGCATCTTCTTTTGATGCATGGCCAGTCGTTGCGCAACCGTGCCTTCGCAAAACGGCGGATGCCCAGTCAACAAGAAATAGAGCGTACACCCAAGACCGTACATATCGGCTCGCGAATCCACTCCATGGCTGTCCAACGCCTGTTCAGGCGCAAGGTAATCGGCCGTGCCGAGTGCATTCTCGTTGTGGACTAGCGTCAACGACGCACGTTCGTCGTCCGAAAACAGGGCGAGCCCCATGTCAAGGATCTTGATGACTCCGTTTTCGTCCACCAGCAGATTTGCTGGCTTCATGTCGCGATGAATCAACCCATTGTCGTGCGCGTGTTGTAGGCCGCGGGCGGCCTGAGCGATGTAGTCCGCCGCCTTCTCGTAATCAAGTGGACCGTCTCTGTCCACGATCACCTGTAAGTCTTTGCCGTCGACGTACTCCATCACGATGTAGTGAGTCTTGCCGACGCTATCTACGTCGTATGCTCGGACGATATTGCGATGGTCCAACTTGGCGATAGCCTCGGCCTCTTGATAGAACCGGCCCAAGTAGGAACTGTCGCCGATGCGTTTGCGGGGCAGCACCTTGACCGCTCGCAGGCGGCTCATGATCGTGTGCTCGGCAAGGTACACGCGGCTCATGCCGCCCGTGCCAATATGCCCCAGCAGCTTGTACTTACCCAGGAAGAACCCCTTGTATCGCCCGTCGAGCAGCTTGTCGCAGTGCCAGCGAGTGAGTGCTTCGCTCTCGACAAACCAGTCCGCCAACTCCTTAGGATCATCCGGCAGACTGCCGTCACGCTCCGCCTTACACTCCAGCAGCGAGCGCTTGATTTCCTCCCTGTCCAACAGCTTGCTGTGTTGGATCAGTTCGAGGAACGATTTTGCTGAGACTTTGGCCATGGCGTAAACGGACGCTATTCCGTTCCGGTGCCACCCTCTGTTCGCCAAGCCACGGAGAAGGCATGCGGGCACAGTCCAGCCCCACATTGCCACGGATCCACGCTATCACAAATCTAGTGTCGGGGCTAACTTTCCGATACCCTCGAAAGCCCCTCAACTTCAATTTTATTCGTAGTTTCCGTGGATTCCACGGTAAAATGCGATTCGGTGGACTAGTCTACGCCTTCCCGCCAATCAGACGTCCAGCCCGCCTTCTAGTACTGTCGCTAAGGTCACACCCTCGGAAGCATCTCTTTGGGCGGCCCGCAGCCGCTCAAGCAACCGGGTCGCTCGCTCGTCGCCCACGTCTAGATCGGCGGCTTTGAAGGCGATGTCTAGCAGTTGCTGTATGGGGATCTCATCGGGTGGACGGCTCAGTGCAACAGTTCGATCGGAGTCGGCGACTCGGTGAAGCAGCTCAGCGCCGACGAGTTGCCCGACAATCCGCTCGGTGACTGCGTCCGAGATTCCCGTCGCGCTTGTGATACGTTCGATACTGGTCGTTCGTCCTTCTCGAAATCGCTCGGCGATCACCTTCATCATAACTGGGACAACAGCCGGATCGACCATGCTGGATTCGCGTCGTTGCTGTTCGAGTTCCGCAAGCTGTCGTCCGTGCAAGTGCTGCAGCGTCGAACTGACCTGCAGGCCAAACAGCACCGCCAACCACATTAGGTAAACCCAGAACATGAACAGCGGAATCAGGCCAAGCGAACCGTACAGTTGACTGATCGACAACGCATTCGCCAGATACATGCCCATCGTTCGCTTGCCGATCTCCAGCAAGATCGCCGATACCAGAGCCCCGATCATCGCTGGCCGCCAATGGACCTTGGTACTCGGAAACAGCATGTAGGCCGTAAGCATCAACAACCAGATCGCGAACACGCTCCACAACACACCCGCCGTCGTCGCAAGCCACTGATACGTGTCCAGTGGCACGAGGAGTTCCTCGAAACGGGTATTCACGTAGCCGCTGCAGACAAGGATCAGCGGGCTGATCGTGAGCAGAAACCAGTACAGCGGTACACGGTACCTCCACTGACGACCCTGCGGAGCCCGATAGATGACGTTGAAACAATCTTCCACCGTCACGACCAAGCTGATAGCCGCGTAAATCGTGATCGCCACGCCAACCCAACCAATCGCGGCCACATTCACGTTTTCTATGGCCTCGCGCACACGCTCGCTCAGCCACACGTCCAGGGTAGCAGTTCCCACGTCGACACCGGCCTCGATACGAACGTTGTCCAGTCCCCAGAACTCGAGCAGCTTGCCCAGAGGCTCGATGAAACTCTCTTGTGTGCCCAGTGCTTTGACCAGCACGGTCGCAACCACCAGCACTGGCAGCAAGCCAAACAGAGTGCGAAACGAAAGAGCCGCCGCCATCTGCTGAGCCCGATCGTGCTGTAGCTGCCTGGCGCCGAAACGCCCAAGATCGTGGGCAAAACGAACAGCCGTCTGCCAGCGGTCCAATTCCTCACGCGGTTGCGTGATCACGCGTTTCAGCCAGCGTATAGTCGATTCGATTATTTGGCGAAGCATTGTTGGTGACGCGTAGGAAAACGAAGTAGGGTATTGCACGAAAATCGTCGATCAGCAACGATCGGACTACACTACTGGTGGATGGTCTATCGATCAATGTCAGCTTGGGTGGCCGGGGCTGGACTGAGCGTCAGCGAGGGAAGCCCCGGGGTTTCGGGCGTGTGCCCTCCAACCCCGGCCACCCTGGCCTTAATCTGACTGACAAATATCGATAGCCGCACCACTAGGAGATTGTACCATCGCGGGGCACGTTTCCAACGTGCCGTTTGGGCTGTGGGACGTTGGAATCGTGCTTGCCGTTAGGAGTGGACCGATGAGTGGAGATTTGACACGTCGTGATTTTCTTCGCCGAACTGCCACCTGTACCGCAGCGATGACGCTGGGAGGCATTTACGGTCGGCGAACACAGATGACATCAGCGGCAGAACCGACCACGCGCGTCAAGAGCAAGCCGGACGTCATCATCCATCGTGGCGGCTATCCAGGATGGCCGTGGATCGCTCGAGCCGGAAACGACAAGCTCGTCTGTGTGTTTCGCGACGACGGTGTCCATGGATTCTCGCCTACAGGCAAGATAATGTGGACCTTCAGTGACGACGAGGGGCAGACATGGGCGCCGGCACGGACGGTGGTCGACGATCCGGGAGTCGACGACCGAAACTCGGCGGTCACGCAATTGCCTGACGGACGATTGATGGTCTGCTACAACACCTACACCAAGGATCATGTGTCGCGATGCATGACCATTCGTTCCAAGAACGCCGGGTCCACGTGGGGAAAGCCGCAACCGATCGCCGAGTTGGACGCCCGTACGCGTGGGGCGCCGATCGTGTTGGGCTCCGGTGATCTGCTTATTCCCATCTACAAAGCCCCAGGAAACGGCTCTATCGCGGCCCGTTCTTCAGACAACGGAAAGACATGGGAACTCTCCGAGATAGCCAACTCTCGGGGTTTCGTCGGCGATGAATGGGTCGCCTTGGAAGTCGAGCCAGGACGAATCGTCGGGATCATACGCGAAAACCGCGTTCGCGACGGCTATTTCTGGAAAAGCGAAAGCCGCGATGGCGGGCGCACGTGGGACGCGGCGGTAAGAACGAACGTTCGCGATGCCCGATCCACTTCACCTCCCCACCTGGATTGGCACGGCAAGAAGCCCATCCTGACCTATGCCGATCGGCGGATGATCTCGGTGTCGATGGTGACCACCGACGATCCCAGTTTCCGCCGCTGGGATATCGAGAACCGGCTCTTGTGTTACCAATATCAACCAGACGGACAGCCAATTGCCGACGCCAGCTATCCCGTTTCTATCGCCGTCGGCAAACATCGGCGTTTGATCGTCGACTACGAGATCCGCCCCGAAGGAAAGTGGATTGCCGGCTATTTCGTCGATCTGCCGAAGAACTGGCGGTAGGCGTTGCGTCGACACGAAGTGGGCGTTGGTGCAAGCCCCATTTCCGAAACTCTCGCTTCTTCCGAAGCCTGCGACCATAATAGAGGGACCCGATACGCCGGTTTCTTTGGTCATCTCGCCCGATGACAGCTACTCCGTCTCAACAGACTCCTCATACAGAGGCTCGATATGTCCCCTCAGGGCGTCGCGACGTTTGAATTAGCTGAGAGTGCCCGCGAATTCGACACGCCAGAATTCACGGTTCCGGGAGGGCGAGGCTCCTGCCGAGCCGCGCATCGGTACCAAGAATCCGGCTCAGCGGGAGCTTCGCCCTCCCAACTCCCGGACGTGCTCAGTTAGCTAGCAGAAATGGGCATCGCGTAAACTGCACTCGCCGAGAACCCCCGAGTAGCGAGATGAGCGCACACCGTCCGATCGCCTCATGCGAACACGTCACGGCCTTCGTGTTCTACATGATGATCATTTTCGTTTTGTTCATTCTCTCCATCGCCCAGGTTGCTTTGGGCCAAGACACGGAAACGACAGTCAGCAGCGAGGCCAAGGAATCCGCGCAGGAGTCGGCCGTCGAGAAAGCGGTGCAATCAGCACTTGCCACGAAGATCGACTTCGATTTCCGAGAAACACCATTAAAGAAGATTGCAGACGATCTAGGCAAAGCCGATGGCGTCAATATCGAGTTGGACACCCGTGAGCTGGACGACCTGGGATATGACGGAAAGACGAAAGTATCGTTTCAGGCCAGAGGCATCAGCGTCCAATCGGGACTACGCCACCTGCTCCGCAACCTCGACTTGACCTGCCGGATTCAGGGCCAGACGGTCATGATCACGTCGCACGAGGTGGTTGAAGCAGACTTGGACACACGCTTCTACGATGTCAGTGATTTGGCAAGCACCTGCGGTGATGTCACCCCCCTGGATACGGACATGTTGATTGACGTGATTACATCCACGATGGACCCAACCCTTTGGGATAGCGTTGGCGGACCGGGGGCGGTTACCGCCTTTCGCGGATTGCTGGTCATTTCTTGCACGCGAGAAACTCACGAAGAAATCGGGCGGTTGCTTGCGACCTTACGACAGTTGTCGCGCGCATATGCACGGAACCCGGTCAACACCGCTATCGAACCGATGACATTACCCAGCACGGCAGCGGACGAGGCAGTCCGCGCGGCACTGGACGAGAAGACCATCAGCGTGAGTCTCAAAGATATCACTCTGGACGAGGCATTGGACACAATCTCGAAACTGAGCGACGTCCCCATCGTCATTGATCGTATCGCACTGGTGGACGTGGGGTCGTACGATCGGTTTGGCGCTCCTGCAAAATCCACTGCACCCGCTGGTGCCGATCCGTTTGGCGCTCCTGCAAAACCCACTGCACCCGCTGCTGGTGCCGATCCATTTGGCGCCGCTGCTGGTGCCGAACCGTTCGGCGTGCCCGCCGAACCGGCGCGCCTGCGTGAGCCCGTGCGTCGAGAACCAAGGTTCTCGTGCGAGTTGAAGAACGCGACGCTGCGTTCCGTCTTGGATTCGGTGGTTCATCCACTCGATCTGGCCTGGATGGTTCGCGACGAGGCCATCGTCATTACGACGCCCGAGGAATGCGAGTGCGATATTACCACCCGACTTTATCCCGTCCGTGATTTGGTCGTTGATGACAATGGGCTCTGGTCGCCAGATGCCTGCGACGCCTTGATGGAAATCATAACCGGCGAGCATCCCCACACTTGGGATCTGGTAGGCGGTCTTGGAGCCGTCGAGCCACTGGAAGGAGTGCCATCCTTAGTGGTCTCCCAGACGGATGAGGTACATCATAAAGTTGCACGAATCCTGGCTGGCCTTCGCCACGCACTGAGTAAACAGGAAGCAAACCCTCTCACGAAGGACCGGGCTGTCCGTGAGGAGGAAGACCGCATGGTACTGCGAGTCTATTACGTCGGCCCTTGGGGTAACAAGGTACCCAGTACAAGGGTCGACGATCTTGTGGCAATCACCCGCGACCTTGTTGCACCGCAGACTTGGAGCAAGGAGGCCCGCGGGACCATTCACCGATTCGAGAACGCAATCGTCATTCGCAATCGCCCCGAGGTCCACCGGAAATTCACCAAGTTGCTTGCCAGACTGAGAGTTCGATGGCATTCGACATGGGATGGTTATCTTCGCCACAACCCTGGGAGTTTTATTCCCGTGGTCGGCGAGAACCAGAATGGCCAGAACCCGATGGGCATGGGCGGCATGTTCGCTGTACAAGACCGCTGATTCCGGAGAACCGCCCAGGCGGGCCTACAGAACCCGCCCAGAGGCCGACTCGTCGTGTTTCCTTCGACGTCTCCATGTCTCCTATCAGTATCAGCCTCTTTGATTCATTCCCGACGATACTTATGCTACAGTCTCTCTTTGGCCGATGCGAACCACTTCACTCCGAAATTTCAGATGCCGGAGATTTGAAATGAATACTGTCTCCGAAGTCATGGAAGCACTCAAGAAGAAAGGAAGTGAACAGACACGCAAGACCTATCTTCGCCATGGGGCACCGGAGAATATGTTCGGCGTCAAGATCGCCGATTTGAAGGCCATCGCCAAGAAGATCAAAGGACAACAGGCACTGGCGTGCGAGCTCTACGACACGGGCAATATCGACGCCATGTATCTTGCTGGAATCGTTGCGGACGGATCGCAGATGACCAAACGACAACTCCAGTCGTGGGTCAAAGGTGCCAGTTGGCACATGTTATCCGAGTACACGGTCCCCGGCGTGGTCGCAGAAAGCCCTCACGCACGCGACTTGGCATTGAAGTGGATCGACTCGAAGACGGAATCGATCGCGTGCAGCGGTTGGTGCACGTATGCAGGCATCGTTGCCGTGATGCCAGATGATGCATTGGATCTGACGGAAATCAAGGATCTCATGAATCGGGTCGCGAAAGAGATCCACTCGGCTCCGAATCGCGTGCGCTATCCCATGAACGGATTCATCATCGCCGTCGGGTCGTACGTCACACCGCTCTTGAAACAGGCCAAAGCGGCCGCGAAGAAGATCGGCAAAGTATCGATTGACATGGGCGACACATCGTGCAAGGTCCCCGACGCGTTGCCATACATCGAAAAGGTTGAAAAGGCGGGTCGAGTCGGCAAGAAACGGAAGACTATCAAGTGTTGAAACACTTGCGCCGCAGAAGACTTGATCCCGTCATAAGAAGCCCGGACAATTGAAGCGTCTGGATCGCTCGGCTTCATATTCTTGCCGTGCATTTTCTTGCCCTGAGTTGAATGGGCAAGAATATGATTGGCAAGAACATGACAAGACGCGGGAGAATGCTCCGATGAGACTTTTTGCGAAATCGAAGGCCAGAGTGGCAAATCGGTTGTCCGTTCTGACCACTCTGCTGGCATGTGCTGCGGCCGCCACTGCTATCGGCAGCGAACCCGGCAAGGCGGCTCGCCAAGTGGCCGAGCGGATTCGCCATGAGGCTTTGTTGCCGCCCAATGGTCCTGAAGGCAGGCCCCTACCCTTGGTCAGCCATTGGAACATGGGCAGCCAGGGGCGCGGCTGGACGCCGCAATACCAGATGGAATTGTTGGACGAGGGGCACCATATCCTGCCATGGCTCGGCTGGCCACGCGGCGATCCAGACAAAGACGAAAAGGCCGCCCTGCGATTCGATGACTACTACACCGGACTGTTGGGCTATTGTCGCAAACTGCAACTTCCCATCTCTTTCCGAGGCACGCAATGGGAAGCGATGCTGGTCAAGAAAGACTACCGTGAACTGCCGCCGGACCAGTGCCCGTCCGTGATTTCGCCAGAGGGCAAGGCGATCCCCAAGCTCAGTCCGTTCGGGCTAGTGGACAAGTGGCGCGATCCGGCTCGCGAATACGTGGATACGCCTGCCATGAAGTGGTTGCAAAAGCTGTACCCCGATCCGCCGCTAGTGCTGTTCGTCTCGAACAACGAAGCGCCAGATCTGCGTTGGCACCAGGTGGAGGCGTTGTCGAAACGATACCTCGACGAATACGGCACAGAGCAATCGAATCAATTCAAACGGAAAGTCGTCTCCGAGGGTTGGATGGAGCGGTATCCGATCATGTTCCAGGCGATGCGAGACGCTCTGGTCAGCGAAACGTGGAAGAAGAACCTGCGTTTCGTCGGCTATGGCGCCTTCGGACCTTCGCACTTCGGACGCTGGTCGGCGTGGAAAGACTATTCGCTGATCACCGACGAATGGACCAGTCCCAATTGGCACATCTGGGACGGCGGATCGCCTTCGTATTACACGCACAACTGGTGCCCGAACCGCGATCATTGGGTCTGGTCCACGCAGGTCCAGTCGATGAATTGGATCTTCCAGCTCGAAGAAGCGTGGAAGGCCAATCCTGACTTCTGGTGGGAGATCTCGACGTGGGATGGCAACGGCGGTTGGACGCCCGCAATGAGCTACTCGCCGGACCTATTGAAGAAATCGAAAGCTTGCCAATACATAAAGGACGGCCAGACATACACACCAGACCGATGCCTGGGCTGGCTGCAGTTCGGCATTTGGCTGTTGCGCCCGCGTGCCGTGCGCGAGTTCCGCGGCAGTACCGTACCACTTGCCCCATGGCGCCCGTTCTTCGATCAATTGCTACTGGCCGTCGACCGAGTACATGCCAGCGAGACACTGACGGAATTCTGGCGGCACGGCGAATTGGTCCCAAACCTAGCCCATCGACACCCGTATCGGGAGAACATCCCGGAGAAGTACCGCGACATTCATCGCTGGTACCTGCTGGACACAAACCTGGACGCAGATCGTCCGTGGAACCAGAAAACGAACATCCCCGTGTTCAGCATGGCCCTCGTGCGAGGCGATACCGGCCAACGACAGTGGTTGGTGTATGCCCACTCGCCGCTGGAAGATCGGCGGAACGTGAAGATAGCGCTACCAGAGTATGGGGACGTGACCATCAACGTGCCTCGCGCCGGGATATTCTACGTGATCGACGAAAAGAAGAAGACTGTCAGCCAACTTGACGTGATCGGACTCTGATCACTGGAGGCCGCCTCGTTTCATGTTCTTGCCCGCGTCGTCTCTGGCAAGAATATGATGGGCAAAAATATCTAACACATTTACGCTGCCTGCTTGCGGAAAGATACATGCGAAGGAGGACGCTATGACACGACAATCCGGAACGCCCACTAGGCGACGCGACTTCCTCAAAAGCGTTTTGGGGACCGGTACGCTGATCGGAGCCGGCCTGGGAATGCCCGCCAGCATTAGCCGGGGAGCTGAAGAGCCGTGTTCCTTGCACGCGGGCGAAGGCGTGGTCGACATTACTCCGCCGCTGGGCATCGAACTGGCCGGTTTCCATCGTGCGCCGGGAAATGAACGGCGAATCAAGGGCATTCGTCAGCCGATGGCAGCCCGTGCCCTGGTTCTGGAGCATGGAGCGTCCCGTGTAGCGATTATTTCGTTGGACAGCGCCGGTGTATCGCAGGACCTCGCCGGCCGTGTGCAACGGCAAGTCGCCAAACAGACAGGTATCCCAGCGTCGAACGTTCGAGTCTGCGCCACGCACACGCATTCTGCGCCGGCTTTCTGTTATTTGCGTCAATGGGGCGCAATGCCGATCGACTATATGGCGACTGTGGAAAAGAAAGCGGTCGAGGCCGTGAAGGCTGCAACGGGAGACCTTTCGCCGGCGGCACTGCATATTGGGAAGAGCCGAGCCGTGGGCGGCAACCACAATCGCACGACAAAGACCTTCAAGACCGACGAGCACTTTGCCAAGGATTCGACGGACGTCGAACGTTGGCTGGACACGATGGTGCACGTCATGTTCCTGGAACGAGCCGGTGGCAAACACAACTTGATGTGGTACCACTTTTCGGCGCATCCCGTTTGCTACACGGACGAACAAGCGGGCCCAGATTGGCCGGGGCTGGTGGCGAAGATGACGCACGATAGCCACAAACTTTCGCCGTCCTACCTGCAAGGGCACACGGGTGACGTCAATCCGGGCGACGGCAGCCCCTGGATCGGTGATGTTCAAGAAACGGCAACCGCCGTGCACACTGCCATTGCGAGCGCGATGGACGGTTTGGAGCGCATTCACGTAGATTCGCTGCAATCAAAAACACAGGAGTTCCAGGTACCGTTCGATATTGATATGTTCAAGGGCTGGCTCGCTCAATACAAAAAAGATCCGTCAAAATGCGCAAGCGGACCGTGGGTAGACGCCCGATTTGCCAAGGATTGGTTCGTGGGCAACGTCGATCGCGAGTTTAGTCAAACTGGCCTGCCTATCACGCTGGGAGCTATGCGAATCGGAAATCTGGCACTCGTTTTTCATCCCGCCGAGTTGTACACCTACTATGGGCTGGCGATCCGACGCGATTCGCCGTTCCCAAACACCATTGTCGTTGGATATGCCGACGGGCTGATCGGATACCTGACCGATCCCCAGGCGTACAAGTCCGGCGAATATGCGGCAATCGTTGTGCCGAAAATCCTCGATTTCGCGCCGTTCAAGCCCACAGCCGCAAGCGAAATGACGACCAAAGCCGTCGATCTGCTCAGATCGTTGACGTGACCGGCTCACGAACCGTCCCGCCTTGGCCCCAAACCAATGGCATCCATGAACTGATAACCAACTCTTGCCGGCCCAGTACCACAACGCCTTTTGGTTGGCGGCGCGGCCGCACCAGGATAAGATATATCAACAGGGGCCCATGCCAGTGGGCAAGACCGGCCAGAGGCAGATCTGTGGCAATGCGGTCCTCTACTATGGATGGTTCTTGCAGATGAGCAGCACACCCGATGAAAGCCCTGAGCAGCTTCCCGACTTCGCGGAGGCGTGGATGAGGCAACGCACGGTTTCTGCGGAACGGCTTTCTGCGATGAGACGGCAGGAGCTGTGCGAGATGACGGAAGCCGAATCAGCCGCTGTCTTCGCCAAACTGGAACCGTGCCGACCGTACCCATTGCGTCCAACCAGTGGGCTGGTCGAACAGCAGCGTCTGTTTCGTTTGTTCGCCCAAAGCGGAAACAGCGCAGTAGACGGACAGAAACATGAACGGGATTCTTGATTCGGCGGTGGAAGTCGACACAACGCTATCCGCGTTGGGATTCGACTACTGTGTGATCGGCGGGGTCGCACTTCAACGCTGGGGCCAGCCGCGCACGACGCTCGACGTGGATGCCACGGTAATGACGGTCTTCGGGCAAGAGGAACCAGTTATTCGTCAATTGATCGAGTGCTTTCGGCCCAGGATCGAAGACGCGGCGAATTTCGCTTTGGAGAGCCGAACCGTGCTGCTAGTATCGAGCCAGGAGGTGGGAATCGACATCAGTTTAGGGGCACTGCCATTCGAATCGCGTATGGTCGAACGTTCATCCATCTGGCAGTTGGCCGAGGCGAGCCAACTCCGAACCTGCTCGGCGGAAGACCTGGTGATCCTGAAAGCATTCGCCGGCCGGGATCAGGATTGGGTGGATGTTCAAAGCATCGTTGGTCGACAAGGGTCGAAACTTGATGTAAACCTGGTCCTCGAAGAAGCCGAACCGTTGCTGGATCTGAAAGGCGCCCCCGATGACCGCCGACGTCTTTCGAAGATACTTGTGAACGCATGAATGGATTGCGCATCATTCGCGCAGAAAACGGCAGAGCCCGTAGGGTTCTCGCCAGCGGAACCGGCGGATGGACTTTGATGCAGACATGTAGTGGATACTGGACGCGAGGTACTTCGTCATGACATGCCGCACCGTAGGTTGGTGGCTGGTCCTGCTAGATGTAATGCTGCTTCTGGCCCAGCCGCTCGAGGGTGGCTGAGGGGCCCGTGGTTGTACTCCGCGGCGGAGTACGGGTTCCGTGTCTTCCTATTCAGGCAGCTCCTACGGCCATAGCGACGCACTGGCATCGAAGCGTGCGGAGATGGCGCGTGCCGCCGCCAAAGCCCGACAGATGCGGTTATGGAAGGAGGCTGCCACCGCTGCCGCACGGCTTGCAGCCGCCGATCGAACTCGCCAGGAAGGCGATATTCGCGTGGCCAGCGGAATCTATCTCTCCGTCGCCCTAAAGCAAAAGGCAACTCCCACCGGACAACAGGCCAAGCAGCGGTTGGCCGAGTTGGCCGCGGAAGCGCGAGAAAGATGCCACCAAATCGACACGCGTCTCATCAACCTGGAAGATCCTCACCGACCGATCGACGCACCGCCAGGAGAGCATTGGCTGCCGTTGGAACCGCCGCCGAGCGAATCGCAGGACACAATTGCCGAGGCGTTCCGCCAGTATTCGGATTTGGCAGACCAATACGAACTCGTGCCCGTGGTGGCAAGAGAACTTCGCCGACACATTGCCCGGCAGCGCCGTCGCCCGGAGTATGCCGCGGCGCTGAACGAACCCGAAGCAAAGGCGTTGTGGGAGGCCGGCCAACAGCATGAAAGGAAGGGCGAAGCGTGTTGCGCATATTGGGTGTACGAGAGTTCGGCGCGGCTGGTGCCCGCCCCTTCCGCCCTCAAATCTCGGGACCGAATGGCCGAAATGAAGCGAGACCCCGAAGTTGTCTCTTCGGCCGAGACTTGCAAGTGCATCCGCGAGTGCCACAAAATCTACCTGCAGGCCGAACGATTGATCGAGCTGAGACCACTAATAGCCAAGGAGCGATTCGCGGCGATAGTCGATCGAGCACCTGACGACAGCGAAGTATACCGCCTGGCCAAGCAACGACTTGCCAGTATGTAGACGCGACTGCCGCCAGACAAACCACGCCGCAGACAGGTCTTCCAGAGACAACGGCACGAATCGCAACTCATTCTGTTCCTTGACTGGAAAGGACATTGCATGACCACCGCGCGTCTCTGGCTGGTCTCGCTGGTATTGCCTGCGGTGTCTGCCACTGCCCAACAGCAAGGCGCGGCAGATCTTCCGGTGTTTGAGCGCAAAGGGATCGCCATCGACTTCAAAGACCTCAAGTACAATCCAGCAAATGACGTGATATTCCCGAGCGTCATCCATGCTGGGGAGCTTTTTGATAGAGCGCGGGGAAAGTACTACATATACTATGCTCCACACAACGCGCCGGGCGGCATCTGTCTGGCCTATGCGGACTCGCTGGATGGCCCGTGGCATGAATACGAGCATAACCCTGTGATCAGCCGACATCGGGAGCCGCACTATCGCGTCAGCCACGTTTCCTCGCCACACGCGTTGTGGATAGCCGCCGAGAAAAAATTGTTTCTGTGGTTTCACGGAGAAAACAACACGACGCGCTATGCGACGTCGTCAGACGGAGTTGACTTCACGTACGAAGGCGTGGCGATCTCGACCAGGGATTTCGACGACATCACCGAGTGCTCCTATGCGCGCGTCTTCGAACATGCCATTGCCGGCCTCGACAACCGCTATGTGATTCTGCTGATGGGGAACAATCGGGGTAACCGGCGCATCTATTTGGGCTGGTCCAAAGATGCTCGACACTGGGAGACCAGAAAAGAACCTCTCATCCGCGCGTTACCCCAGAGTTCGTCCGGCAACGTTGTGTCGCCATGGCTGTTTCCGTGGAAAGGAAAGCTGTATGTAGTCTGTCACTCACGATTCAAGCACCTGGGCGATTTGCGCAGCATATGTGCGGTGGAGATCGACCCAGCGTTCCAGAAGATCCATTCCGTGAGTCACCTTTTCACCGCCCAGAACGGCGAGCCCGAAAACGGTAGAGTGGCATCGCCATGCTTCGTCCAGGAGGAAAACGAGTTGTATATGTTCTACCAATCCGGCAAGCGGCTGCGCTCAAAAATCGCAGTCGCCGTTGCCCCCGTCCGAGAGTCGATAGCCGTAGAACAGCAAGCCGAACGTGACGCCGAAAAACACAAGCCCTGAAAGCGGCCTGATCCTTTTGGCGTCTCTCTCCTTGTGTCCAATCTCCGGACATGTAAAGCGTCACGTTCGCTGTCGAGCGGCCTTGTAGTAGGGGCCCCTCTCTCGCGAGCACAACCGCCCACCGCGTTCTTTCTGTGATGTGCGATCCGAAATTTTCTCCTTGCAGTTACCCCTTTCCCAATTACGCTGGAATGCAGAGAAACGGTCCTTCTGAACGGCCATTTTCCAGAGGGACTTTCCTGAATCTCCGAGTAAGGCGGATAGCACAACAAGAGGATTGAATCTCATGAAGGATCGTATTCGGCGTTTTCTGAAATCCGAAAACGACAAATCTCCATCCGGCCACAGTGCACTGCTCGTGGTCATAGCCTTCAGTTATTTGGCCATCTACCTGTTGTTTGGGTAAGCCTCGCCGTAACCGCCGGAGCCCAGCTTCGATGTCTAATGTGTCATGGCGGTGCGTAGCCCCAGCTTGCCATTGCCGTCGGTCTTGATCGCATGCCGCGCGAGCCCCTCGCCCATCCCTCGGCAAGCCTTCTGCTGTTGATTCGATTCACATCTTCACGGCCACCTGTTACAAAAGAGGGTAGGAGGCCATCGTCATGCTCCGATTCTCGCTGCTCTCGTTGTTGAGCGTCGTGCTAGTCGCTGCGATTGGCTCTGCGGCTCTGGCGAATCCGACCAACATTTGGGCCAGGGGGTTCGTGACCGGGGCCGTGGGCATCCTGGCCGCTGTCACTCTGGTGGCATTGGTCAAGCGTTCGGCTTTGCCGTTCGCGTTGGGGTTCACACTCATAGGCTGGCTCTACATCGCGATCGCATTCGGCGGCGTGTTCGGTGTACGGAAGTATCTTCTGACCGAGCGGACCACTGGGTGGCTGTTTGGGCTGATCCATGTGAGTGACGGTGATCGTAACCTCTTCTACCCGCCATCAGCTCATGACTCGTATGACGCGACCACCGCGGCGCTGCGCATTCCACCGGAGGACCCCCAGGACTTCATAGGCATCGTCCGATCCCTTTGGACGCTCATCCTGGCCACCATTGGCGGCTTGTTCGCAAGTTGGCTCAGTCGCCCCAAGCCACCGCCTCCCGAGTAGCTTTGGGTTTCAACGTGGCCGATTTTCATTGGGGGCCGTCCGTCACCCAAACACCAGGGCTATGATCACCGCCAATACGATAACACCAAGGATGGCAGATCCGATCAGCAAATCAGCAGGTGCGCCCCTCCAACCGCGAGTGACGCAGCCGATGCATATGCTGACAGTCACAGCCAAGAAGCCAACTCCACAAATCATCCAGCTTCTCTCGCGGGTGGCTATCATCGCCAACGGCACCGATAGTACGGCGATGATGACGAGGATTGCTTTCAGGTCGAACTGCCGTTGCTTGTTCATCGCTTCGGTATCTCACCTGCGTCCAACCTAGTGCGTGCCAATCATCGCTTCCTTGCCCACGTCTGCGATCGCTAGTTTAGCGGCGTCGGAACACTAAGTGTCGTAGCTACGCTCGCCAGAGCATGGTTGGATGTCGGAAACCACCGTCTGGCGACGGTAGCTACCAGAATGAAACCGACAGCTGAACTTCCGACGGTCCTTAGCACGTCCCAACGGGCGTTTCTGGCCAGTTAAGGAGACTTGGCTGATTTCAGCTCCCTTCGAGGTTTCTGCGCTCTTTTGAGGCGCTCTAATCCGCAGTTATTGTTCCCGGCCTCGCTACGGTTATTTGGTTGGAATTCGATTGCATTGGATGCGCCCCGGCTGCCGTGCGTATCGAGACCTCCAGAAGACGGCAGCCGGGCTTTTTTCGTCAAAAGGACATTCCGTCTCACCGCCCGGTCACCTCCCAAGAGACACATATCACGGCACTCGGTGGCCGGGCTTTTGTTGTGCGCCGATCCTCTTTCCAACCAAACGCTGCGTAGATCGCCCGTGCCCGCGAACCTGATCCAAGATGGAACCGACCAAGTTCCTAGTTACAGCCGGAGCCCTCAACGAAAAAAGGACTCACGCCGAATCGACGCAAGTCCTTTGGTGGCAAGGTGCGGATGAGAGGATTTGAACCTCCACGTCCTTAACGGACACTAGAACCTGAATCTAGCGCGTCTGCCAGTTCCGCCACATCCGCAATCGTGTTATTCCCTGCTTTTATAGGCAAAGAGGCGGTGTTTGTACAAGAGGGTAGGCTGGCTTTGCTGGCGGCGTCACCGAGAGTACTTGCGTGGTGCTTACCCCGGCGGCCAACTCATCCCGCGTCCGCCTAGTATGTGGACGTGGATATGGTCTACCTCTTGGCCTCCGTCCCTTCCACAGTTAACAACCAGCCGGTAACCGTCGTCCAGGCCCAGCTGGCCCGCCAACTTGCCAGCGGTCAACAGAAGGTGACCCATCAAGGCTTGGTCCTCTTCGGCCACGTCGTCTACGGTGGGTATCTCTTTCTTGGGAATCAGCAGGACGTGTGTTGGTGCTTGGGGGTTGATGTCGTTGAAGGCCAGGCACATGTCGTCTTCGTAGACGATGTCCGCCGGGATTTCCCGGTCGATGATCTTCTTGAAAATCGTCGTTTCGCTCATCTCAAGCTACCTTACCATTTCAAGCCGAATTCCTCTCCGCCCGCCCCACGATCCGTGCCGCCCTTTAGCGGTGTGGTTCGCTTCGGCACGGTCGATTCCGGCGGGGCTTCGTCTGCCTGTTCTTCGCCTGCTGGCTTCTCCTCGGGTTCTGGAAGTGCGTGAGCCTCTTTCAGCGAAAGCGACATTCGCTGTGCTTCCGTGTCTACCGACAGGATCTTCACTTCGATCTCGTCGCCTTCCTTGACCACACTCGTCACCTGTACCACTCGGTGATGCGCCAGCTCGGAGATGTGCACCAAGCCTTCGACGCCGGACGCCACCTTCACGAATGCACCGAAATTGGCCGTGCGCGTCACCGTACCCGTGACGATCGCATTTACTGGGAAACGCTGATCGATGTCGGTCCAGGGATGCTCCAGAAGATCGCGATACGTCAGGCTGATCTTTCCGGTTTGCGGATCGACCTTTTCGACCTTGACTCGCACCTTCTGACCGACCTCCATCACTTCGTTGGGGTCTTCAACACGGTCCCAACTTAGCTTGCTGACATGAACCAACCCGTCAAGGCCGCCGATATCCACAAAGGCGCCGAAGTTGCGGACGCTGCTGACCACGCCCTCGACTACTTGACCAACCTCCAGTTCTTCCAGCCGTTGTTGGCGTTGTTCTTCCTTTTCTCGTTCCAGCACGGCTCGGTGGCTCAGTACCAAGTTCCGGCGCCGTTCATTGGCCTCTGTGACAACGCACGCCAGTTTCTTGTCGTAGTAGTCTGGGAGATTATCCACGTGGAACAATTCGATCTGGCTGGCTGGGATAAAGCCGCGAAGGTTGCCCACCATACACTCGAGGCCACCAGTATTCGAGCCGGTGACGCGGGCTTCGACCACGGTCCCTTCAACCAAGTCGGACCAATCCTGTACCCGAACCGACGCACCCGGGACGGTCAACTCGTACAGCCCGTCCTCGGCATTGATTCCGGTCACGACAATTTCTATCTGTGCGCCAACAAGAGGCGGCTCCTTGAATTGACGCAACGATGCTACGCCTTGGTTGCGGCCGCCCAACGAGAAAAACACGTTGTCCCCGTGAATTTTGACGACAGTCCCTTGGTGACGGGAATCCGTGTCAAGCGAATCGCCAACGTCCTCGGTAGGTCCCGACGCCACCAACTCGTCCAGCGAAGTGTCGCCAAGGGCCGCATTGATCTCGTCCTCTAGATCCGCCGGCAGCGGTTGTCGGATCGACGGCACTGGGATTCTCGACGGGGCCATGTCGATCGTAGCCGCGTCAGTGGCCCCTCCTCCCGGTCCTTTCTTCGAGGTACGCAGTTTGTCGGGCTGATGAGCCTCGCCAGCCAGTAGCGGCTTGGCCGATCTCACCTTCTCTCCGGCCTCTGGACGACGGGATCCAACGCGAATCTTGCCCTTCAACGGACTCGACATGCCGGAAGCCGGCTCCGGTACAGGATCGGTCGGGGCAACGGTAGCCGGCTCTTCGCCGGATGATGCACGCGTCGCTTCGGTCGTATCCGCCGCAACAGCCTCCTGTGCCTCTGTCGCGGCTTGCGATGCGTCCTGGGTGGATGGTCTCGATTCCTTCCCGTCGGGGCTCTCCGCCTCCGCTTGGCTCGCTACGGCCGAATCCGCTGTATCGGCGGAATCGAGCGTAGCGGCGTCTTCCGCCTGCTGGAGCGGTGGTGTGTCCTCGATAGGTTTCTCGCTGGGATCAGTCGTCATGGCAAAAGGCTTCGTCTGGCAGATAGAGGGCCAAGGTGGGCGAAAGAAGTACCATTGCGGCCACTGAATCCCGCAATGTCTTGCCCTCGGCCAGTGTACCATTCTTCGTCGAGCATAGGTAGATACCCCCGATCAGGTGCGGCCCTCCCTTGGACCGATCATGCCGTTCGCGTAAAGTAGTTGGGCGGTTGAGCAATCAAAGGAGTGGCAACCTATGGCATTTCAGTTTCAATGCCCCCAGTGTGCGAATGTGTTACAGGCCGAGGAACCCCAGGCGGGCGCCCAGAGCCAATGCCCCTTCTGCCAGACGATGTTCATCATCCCAGCCCCTATTGCGCCCGCACCTAGCCCAGCTTCGCCAGCTCCGGGGCCGGCCGAGGCGACACCGCCTGGCGGACCACAGACGCCATTCCCAGGCGTTGGCGGAGCGTCACCCACGGAGCCAAGTGGCACTCAGACGCCGTTTCCAGACGTCACGGGTGCCGGCACGTCAGCAGACGCAGGGTCGCCGCAGACGGGTGCGCCGTCGACTTTCGAGATGACGGAGTCGGACGTACTGCATATTCCATGTCCTGAGTGCAAGGAGTTGCTTGAAACTCCGGAAGAGATGCTGGACCAGGACGTGATGTGCCCGCACTGCGAGGCTCAATTCCAACTGCGCCGCCGTGACAGCCTGGAATTCAAGAGAAAGAAGGAACAGCAACAGCAGCTTAAGGAACACAAGGCCGGCAAGGCTTGGTTCAACTGGGCAATTGTAGTCGTAGTGCTTGTGTTGGCTTTTCTTGTATTTCTCTTCATTGCGTCGGGCAGTGACTAGGCGGCCTCCGCCGATGGCCCCCGTATTAAGACATGTCAGGACCGAGTTGCGTCCAATCTTCGTCTTTCAGGCCAATCGGATGTACCACGACACTGCCCTTGCGCTCGCCGGGACAGACCATGATTGCGGCCACTTCTTCGTGCTCGGCGCAGTATTCTTCGGCCTTTTCCAAGCCCATCACATAGAAAGCGGTCGACAACGCATCGGCCTGAGCGGCGGTCGGCGCGATGACGGTGGCCGATAACACGCCTTCGGCCGGCCATCCCGTGCGGGGATCCAGGACGTGTCCGTATCGACGCCCTTTATAGTGGAAAAACTGGACGCCCGAACCGGAGGTGCCCAATGCCCGATCGTGTAGTCGGATCTCTGCCATGCGTTTGTCGGGACGCAACGGATGGCGCAAGGCCACCGTCCACCCTGGTTTCGCCTGATCGCCACATGCGCGGGAACCGGCGGCAAGAATGCTGCTTTGCCCGCCGTGAATGAGGAAATTGTCGATGCCCGAGTCGCGCAGCATCTCCGTGCAGCGGTCCAGCGCATACCCTTTGCCGATTGCGTTCAGATTCACCTCGACGCCGGGCCTGTGAAAGTGAATCGTCCGCTGTTCGGAATCCAGCTCGACCCACCTGCTTCCAACCGTCCCCAGGGCTTCCTTCACATCATTCTTGCCCGGGAATCGCCCCTGTCGACGATGGAATCCCCAGAGCTTGGAGAGCGGCCCAGCGGTTATATCAAATGCGCCATCCGTTTCCGAAGATAGCGTCAAAGCCTGCTGCAGCAGCGTGAACAGCTGGGGTTCGACCGCCACCGATTCCGACGCGGCTCGACGATTAATGCCGGCCATCTCGCTGTCGTCGCGAAAAACCGTCATCTGATTCTCGAGGCCTTCGACGATATCTAGGGCCTCCAAAGCCGCTTCCGGTGCATCGGGAGACTCAGCAGCATTCAGGTAGACCTGAAATTCGACGGCCATTGCCCGACGGCTTATCTGCACCAAATAGGACGCCGCGCGGCCTCCCGCAACGGCTTCGTCCGACGATTCCGGTGCCGCAAGGTGCGATCCGGCTTGGTCAGCCAGATCCTGCAACGCCCGGCCGGCAGCTCGTCCCTTCAGGAAATCACGGCGGCTGCTTTTTCGTTTCGGCGCCATAACAGAGGCCATTGGATGGTTAGATACTCGAATACGTCACCTGACTGCGAATGTTATTTCCAGGTCCGCCCGCGGACAAGGTGCAGGGCGTCATCGCTTGCGATTACCGGCACGGAAAGAGTGTCGACATGTCAAACAGGGTAAAATGCGCACCACATACCGATCATAGGGATTGTTCGGCATGTAACACGTTTAATGAATTTTCCGATGATTCCGAGTCGACGATACGCGTAATAGCATCAACTTGTCTCCATGCCCTCTCGGGCAAGTTAAGGACTCTCAGGCGGTACGAGCCTGCCGACGGGCAGCCACAGATCACATCCGCGCATGCAAGGAGCGACAAAGATGAGAATCAACACCCTCTGGCCGCTGGCTGCAGTCATGATCGCCCTACTTGGCTATTCAACCGTCGGCGCCCAGACGAAATGCTCACCGACGCAATGCGAAAAGCCGACGCTTTTTAGCAAAGCCTGCGTCCAGGCGCCCAAATGCACTGTCAAACCCAGTAAATGTGCGATCGGCTGTGACGAGAAGGCGCCCTGTGGACTCGGCGGTTGCGGTGTCGGCGGACTTGGTATGTGCCCATACGGCATGGGTGGATACGGGATCCTGGATTCTCTCTGCCTTCCTGACTGTAGGGACTTCTTCCCCGAAGCCTTCGCAGGCTTTGAAACCGGCGGATGGCTTCAAATGGGCTACCACACCGAGGGAACCAACGGTTTCGGCACGGGACTGTTTAACAACTACCCGAACGTCGTCCAACTGCAGCAGGCATATTTGTACGCCGAAAAGGAAGCGAACAACTACGGATGCGGTTGGGACTGGGGCTTTCGTTTCGACTACGTCTACGGTACCGACGGCATTGATACACAAGCGTTCGGAAGCGAGCCGGGTGATTGGGACAGAACTTGGAACGCCGGTGGGTTTTACGGCCATGCCTTCCCTCAGTTGTACGCGGAAGTTGCCTACAACGATCTGAAAATCAAAGTCGGCCATTTCTACACAATAATGGGCTACGAGGTCGTGACCGCTCCGGACAACTTCTTTTACTCACACGCCTACACAAGGGCATTGGCCGAACCGTTCACGCACACTGGTGCCCTGGCTGAATGGACTCCGTGCGACGGCCTGACGTTTTACGGCGGTTGGACAGAGGGTTGGGACACCGGCTACAGCGATTATCACGGCGCAACATTCTTAGGTGGCGTTACCGCACAGCTGTTCGAGAGCTTATCGGTGACCTATACCACATCAATGGGCAACTTCGGATTCGGACCGGGCGGTAGCGATTCCGACGCTTACGCACATAGCATAGTGGTAGACTGGGGCATCACCGATCGCGTGAACTACGTCTTCCAGACCGACTACGTCGACAACCAGCTCTGGGTCGGACCTGGAACTACCAGCAAGAACGTGGGCATTAACCAGTATTTACTCTATCGGGTGAACGACTGCTGGGCATTTGGCGGCCGTTTCGAATGGTTCAACCTCGGCGGCTATGACATGGGCGAAATAACGCTGGGCGCGAACATCAGCCCGCATGACAACTTGATGATTCGCCCGGAAGTTCGCCTGGACCAGTTTGAGCCTGGTGCGACGCGCGACATCGGCCTGCGAGACTCGACCGTCTTTGGCATCGACGCGATCTATACGTTCTAGTGCGTGTCGCACTGACATATAGCGGTCGCGGCAGCGTGAATCGCAACGAAAATCGACGAAATGACGCGTCCGTGATCTGATACGCGCTCCACAATGCGTCTCTATTTCACCGCCACGCCCGCGATATGCGGGGAGAAAATCGGTGGAGCGATTCGCAACGGAATCCGGAATCGATCCATCTCGACCGTCTCGAAACCGGCGTCCGCGATTGCTGCGTCGGTCTGCCGATCGGTATGACAGCCATCGGACACCCATTTCCATAATGGTCTGACAACACGCTGTGATCGAGACAGCCAAGTCGCCCTCGGTGCCGCGATGTGTTCGACGAAGTAGAACTTTCCGCCGGGTTGCAGCACGCGACGAATTTCCCCAAGCGTCCGTTCCAGGTCTGGCACGCTGCACAATGTCAGTGTGGACACCACAGCCGGGACGCTTTCATCTCCAATATCAATCTTCGCCCCCATGGATTGGTAGAATTGGACTTCCACGCCAAATTCTGCCGCCCGATCGTTCAATCGCTTGTGCATGTAGGAATTCGGTTCGACCACCAGCCACCTGCAGTCGGC
The DNA here is from genome assembly GCA_964617665.1 of uncultured Pirellulaceae bacterium. Lineage (GTDB taxonomy): Bacteria > Planctomycetota > Planctomycetia > Pirellulales > Pirellulaceae > JADHUC01. Next base: position 2,469 of record CAZUAH010000160.1, on the reverse strand, counting down.
TGGCATATAAGGCAGGTTGGCGCCAGTGCCCGCCCCAAATTCCAGGATCGAACTCGGCAAATTGGCGAACAACGCCCGTTTACGCTCCGCGATATGCGCCTCGTATCTAGCCATCAACGAATCGTATCCGAAGGCTATCAAACGTTGGCGGATGCTTCCCTTGGTCTCCGTCATTCTTTGCCGCATTGACGAAACGCGTTGGTTGAGAGTGTGCGGATAATGTCCGATGTTGTCAATTTCCGCCGCTCGCCCCATACTAGAGGCTATTCACACGGCGAGAAACCCAATGCCCGACCCGGAATCTGCCTCTGCTGCACCTGATACGGATCCAGATCTCTCCGCGCGCCGCTTGGGCGACTACCGTTTGCTCCGACGATTAGGGCGCGGCGGGATGGCCGATGTCTATCTGGCCGAGCAGAAATCGCTTAGCCGTCGAGTCGCCTTCAAAGCGCTGAAAAGCGATCTGGCCCGCGACGATTCCTACGTCCGTCGGTTCCTGCACGAAGCCAAAGCTGCCGCCTCGCTGGTTCACGCCAACATCGTGCAAATCCACGAGGTTGGTTGCATCGACGGTGTCCATTTCATCGCACAAGAGTATGTAGATGGAAAGAACCTGAAACAAGTGCTTGACCGCCACGGGGCGATGAGTGTCGCTCCGGCAGTCAACATTATGCGTCAGGTGGCAGCGGCATTGCACAAAGCGGGGCAACAGAGGATCACCCACCGAGACATCAAACCCGAAAACATCATGCTCTCGACGGACGCGGAGGTGAAAGTCGCGGATTTCGGCTTGGCTCGCGTCGAAAGCGAGGGAAAGTCAGTCAACCTTACTCAAGTCGGCGTGACCATGGGTACCCCCATGTACATGAGTCCCGAGCAAGTCGAGGGACGCCCGGTGGACACGCGCAGCGACATCTACTCCTTCGGCGTGACCTGCTTCCATATGCTGGCTGGCCATCCGCCGTTTACAGGTGACACACCGCTGAATATCGCGGTACAGCATCTGAACCGCGAACCGCAGCGTCTGGAAGACGTTCGTTCCGACCTGCCCGAAGGCTTGTGTCGCATTGTCCACAAAATGATGGCCAAGGTCCCAGGCGATCGATATCAGAACGCTGCCGAATTGCTTCGGGACCTTCGTGCCCTGCAAATCGAAGGTGTAGACGAAGAGTGGCCGTCGGGCATTGACGAGTGGAATACGCCCGAATTGCTGGCCCTGGCCGACGCGCGAACCGAAGCAACGCTGCAATTGGACGCCGTGATGAAGAGCGAACAGGTCGCGCGACGGCGTCGCGTCTCGATTGTCTTAGTTGCCGCCGCCATGCTTGGCGGATTGGTGCTGGGGGCTCTGACCGCGTGGGCCACACGGCCGGCTCCGTTGTTGGAGGTGAGCGGCGGCGAAATACCGACAGTAGAAAGACAGGAAACTGTACGCGATCAGTATCTGCACGCGGCCCAAATCGGCAGCGTGGAAGCATGGCAGAGCGTTTCGAGACATTTTCCAGCCGAGACGGACGAGCAGAACAAGTACTATGCGAATCGTGCCAGGCAACGGTTGGCCGAGTTGCATGTCCAAAACGACCAATTGGACCAGGCGATGAAGTGCTACGACGATTTGGTCGGAGCAGACGATTCGGACACGCAGTTTCGGGTGATTGGCCTTGCAGGTCAGGCAAACGTGCTGTTGCTGGGTGGGGAGAAGGACGCAGCCAAACAAAAACTGCTTGCCCTGATCCCATTGTTCGAGCAACTGCCCGGAAGTCTAAAGCCAATCCTGGTCAACGAGATTAACGCCAGCCTACGACTCGAATTCGTTAGTCTCCGACGCGAAATGGGGCTCCCGCCCCTTCAAGGAAGACAACCCAGTCGCCGGAACGATTGAACAGCCGTGCCTCTCCAGAACCTCTTCGACGATCTCCCCGACTCGTCGCCGGACGAGCGACTGGACGAGTTGGTACGCGGCGACGATTTCAAACTCGAGCGGATCGTCTCGACTGGCCAGGCAACACCCAAAGGCGAATGGTACGATCAGAATTTCGACGAATGGGTCGTGCTCCTTACCGGCTCGGCCGCGTTACGTTTCGAGGACGAAGTTGCTGAACTAGTCATGCGCCCCGGCGACTACATACTAGTCCCAGCCCACCGTCGCCATCGAGTCGAATGGACCGACGAGACAGTACCTACTGTATGGCTCGCCTTGCACTATCAGCCCAATCATCCCTGAGCCAGGCTGGTGGACGCAGGCAAGTAATGGCTGTGCCTGACGCAACACAGTAGACCGGAATGCACAGCATGCCCGACAGATTCTCTCCAGCCCGCTTTGAGCACCAATTTGTAGGCCGGACCAAGCAAACCGCACAATTGCCGGAACGTCGGCCTCGTCAAATGGGCCTATTGACGGTACAGGTTGTCAAAGCGTGTAAGCCGGTTTGCGCCGTTCCGGCAAGGATTCGGCCTCGGTCCGGCCTA
>CAZUAH010000159.1:25629-25786 GCA_964617665.1 uncultured Pirellulaceae bacterium | reverse complement strand
AGCAAGCCGAGATCGTTCAGGCTAGTGGCGTAGTCGGGATGCTCCTCACCCTGGACCTTCTTCCGAATCACCAACGCCTGCTGGAAAAACAGTACATCCCAAGAGAATTCTCAAAACGAACAGTAAAGCAATCCGAGAATGCACAGGCAGTAAAAAT
>CAZUAH010000159.1:0-25619 GCA_964617665.1 uncultured Pirellulaceae bacterium | reverse complement strand
TTCATAATCTCTAACGCCTGCTGGAGACCCTCTAGGGCGAGCGGTGTGCAGACGAGCTATATTCAGATCTAGCCGAGACTGCTCAGGCTTGTGGCGTAGTTGGGATGGTCCTCGCCCAGGACCTTCTTCCAAATCACCAACGCCTGCTGGAGATGCGGTTCGGCCCGCGCGTAGTCGCCCATGCTTTCGTACAGCAAGCCGAGATCGTTCAGGCTAGTGGCGTAGTCGGGATGCTCCTCACCCTGGGCCTTCTTCCGGATTTCCAGCGCCTGATCGAAACACCGTTCGGCCCGCGCGTAGGCGCCCATCGATATGTACAGTCTGCCGAGATTGTTCAGGCCAGTGGCGTAGTCGGGATGCTCTTCGCCCAGGACCTTCTTCCAAATCACCAACGCCTGCTGGAAATGCGGTTCGGCCCGCGCGTGGTCGCCCATGTTTTCGTACAGCAAGCCGAGATCGTTCAAACTAGAAGCAAAGGCAGGGTGCTCCTCCCCAAGAGCCTTTTTCCGGATTTCCAGCGCCTGCCGGTAATACCATTCGGCCTGCGCGTAGTCGCCCGTCGCCTTGTATAGCGAGCCGACACGATTCAGACTAACGGCATAACGCGGGTGCTGCTCACCAAGGATCGCCCTGTGAATACGGAGCGCCCGCTTCGCAAAGGGCACTGCCTCCGCATATCGCGCGCGTCGAAGAAGGTGGTACACTTGCTCGAAACGCCATGTGGCCTGCACTAGCTCCTGAAACTGATGCTTCGTCAATCGCCCCAACAACTCTACTGCGGCCAAGACCGAGCGGGTATCGGTGACTTTGTAGTGTTTGTCGCCGAAGAGCTTCGTCCGTAACTCCAAGCACTCCGCGGCAGCCTCTCGTGCCGCCAGGAAGTCCTCCTCCAACATCTGCAGACTTGCCAAGCGTTCCAACGTGTCCGCGAGTTCCGCGGGACGGGACGCGGCCAGTTCCCGGTCGATGGCCAAGACGCGTTTGATGAGCTCCACCGCCTCGCCGGTCTTCCCATCGGCCTTTAGCCGCTGGCTTTCCTGCCACAGCCGCTGCCGCTCCTGAAGCTGCGCCTCGCCTTGCGCCGTTGGCCGTGTGTCTGGTACCTCAGCGCAGGATCCACCGCACGGCCAAGCTACGGTAACGAGTGCCACGAACGTCCCAAGGAACACGTATCTCCTCGCCCCAACAAGCACATCGGCCTTCATCCAACACCTCCTGACTCGTTTTACACGGGCCGGCCTTCGATGACGAAGTCGTGTTTACACTTCGCGCACACACCAAGGTCGCCGATCATGGCAGCGGTGGCGCCTCGCAGGCGTGCGCCGCATGAGGGACAACGCACTTTCAGCCTCTCAGAAGACGAAACACCCTGACCAAGTAGCTTCCACCATGATTTCTTCCCATGTCCTGTCGCGGATTCAGAACGGTTCCCATAGGACTGACCGTGGCGAACGAATTCCATCTGGTCCCGCCAGCCCGATCGTAGCGATGCTCCGTGGCCCGCGGCCCAATACGTTGAATGATCGAAGATCGTCGGCGGCACGAACAGGACTGCTTTGCACTTCGCGCACATTACTTCGAGCCCAGTCAGCACGTTGACGGACTTGCAGTTGAACGTCCTTTGCGAGCCGCACTCGCATGTATAAGCAACACCGATACTTGGTGGTGGCAAGAAAGCTGATCGCTTCCCGGCATGAACAGTACGGCCACCCGTGCGCAAGGACTCTGCATCTTTGAAACAGTGCGGGCACCAAGCCTTCCCATGCTCGTCGAACGTGCGGGCTGTGCTCACATGCGCCACACCGGACATCATCGTCTCGCGGGCAACGACCTCCGCCGCCTCCTTCGTAATCTTTGCACAGTGAGCATCCAGTACAGAGGCAGTGAAAGTACGACCGCAAAAATCGCAAACGAACTGCTGCGTCGCCTCGTCGGAACTCGTGTCGGCCGTTTCGCGGTTGATTACGATTTCACCTTTGCAGACAGGACAGACGCGCCACCACGCGCCGTCCGTCAACTCTCCCGGATCGAAAGTCGTGGAACAGTTACTGCAGCAGTAGTACTTCTTCCGGGTTTCGGTGCGTTGAGTCGAACTCGTGCGAACAGGCCCCATGTCTGCGGTCGCAGATTCTCGATTCATCGGATCGGTTGTGATACCACGTTTGGCGAGAAACACCGCGAGTACGGCCCCACCCAGCAGTAACCCCAACACAACACCGGCTATCGGATGCGCGGCCGCAATACAGGCCAAGCCTCCCAGCACGGTGAACGCGAGGACGAGCCAGACAATGTACTTGGAAGCCGAGCCCTCAGCAGCCGGCGTTTCCTTTGGCAGCCCTTCCTGCCAGCCACACTTCGCGCAACGCGATGCCATGGAGCCGTAGAGCGTGTGCCCGCACACCGGGCACGCTCTCTTGGGCGTTTCGCGAAATGAAGGGTTCATCTTTCGTCCTCCGAATGGCACACAGTCTTCTTCGAGGCGTCATGCCTTCCGCCACAGTCGTTTCCGCTACCTCCAATCGCCGCTGAACACGTAATCGGTCAGAACTCGCTGACCTCCGCGGTGCAACCACCCGTCACAGCCTACGGATCACCAGTGGAACGGGCCATGCCCACCGACGACAGCCCAAGGTTCCCTCATTATACTTATTGAGCGCCTCGGCCCAGTCCCCTCTACCCATTCCGATGCTCTCAGTCGCTGCACGTGTGGATGTTTGTGTCAATCGCCTTTACGAGCACGAACACGTCCTCCGTGTACTTGGGATGGTTGAAGTAGGCCGTTGCGAGGCATGCTGGTGAGGCACTGCTCAGCGGCACCTTGCTTCGTTCTTTGCGATTCCGAATTGACTGGCGAGTTCACTGGTTCTTCATCCAACTGTTCGCAGATCGTAAACTCGTGCCTGCATTTGGCACAAACGCCGATATCGCCAATCATATCGGCCGTTGCCCCCCTGAGGTTTGTGCTGCACTTTGGACAAGCGAACCGTAACTTCCGGCGAGCTGTCCCTTCTTCGTCAGGCGAAGCAGGCGCCGTGGCTGCTGGACTACTCGCAGGTGGTAGGATTAGTTCCGCCATCGACCGTTTGGTGCCCGAGTTGGCATCTTCGCTATTCATTTCCGAGAAACGGTCGCGATAGGAGCGTCTGCCGAACGAAAACCGCCACCTTGTTTTGGACTGTAGCAGGCAACGCACGCCCGTTGCTTTTCTACTTCTCGCCCCCGCAACCCACGACAGCACAGCACCGAGCCAGAATACTGCACTAGCACCTGCCATGATTTCCGGAGTCACTGGAGCCCTTTCGCAAGCCACCCAGATCACGCCAAGAAATACCAAGCTCACCATTCCCGAGCCGAACTCAGCCACACGCGTCCATCGCGCAGTCCAGGCGGCGCACTTGTGGCAGATACCAACCCGCACTGCCTTGGGTGTTACACGCACGAACCGTGCTAACAGGGATCTTCTGACCTTAACTTCGATTACGTGACAAGACTGATCAGCAATCTCCCTTCCGCAAGCAGGGCACGCTCTTGGCCAATGAAGCGTCTGGGCGTCCTCAAGTGTAACAACCGTACGGTACATAACGATCCTCCCGGTGCCGCTCTTTCGCCACCAACATCAGGGATCACGACCCGGAGGCCCAATGGCCTTTCACTTACTTGTTATCCGAGCTCGACTTATGGACTGTCCGTTCAAAGCTCCAGTACGCTTGACAGTGCGGGCACCTTTCGCCCCGTTGCGAACTCAGTGGCACGGTGCGACGACAGGCCGAACACTGCTTCTTGCTCAACCGGTAGGATCCTTGGCCGAATCCGGGATACTGGCAAGTTGGCTTCTCGCCGCTCGGATACCAGAGCGGATCAATGGTGATCGGCTTGGGCATCTCGAATTTCGGCAGTTCGGGTGGAGGTTGCCTGAGTCCGCGCTCTCCCAGTGGCGTGTTCGCCACAGCCGCCATGAAGGCGGCGGCCATTAAAGCCGCAATGATTCTTCCGATGGTGCTCATCTTCTCTCTCCTTGTCTTCGTGTGAACCAACCACTTGGTCCGCATCGCCTTGGTCGATTCTAGTCCTCGATCACGTATGAGCCTGATTTACGTTCTGGGCGCACAATCAGCATCCGCTGATACTCCAGGCGGTATCCTGCCCCAGAAGCGGATGGCGAACCGGCGGGCGCGGTAGCTTGCATACCAGGCCCGTTTGGCTGCGTCGGCGGAAAATCGCCGTTTGCGTGTACCGTCGGGCATGACTCCGCTCCTTCACATTCCTCGATTGCCGTGACCCAACCAGTCGATCAACGTCTGGCCTTTGATATCTGATACGGGCAGTACCAGCCATTTCTCGCAGGATTTGTCGAAAGATTACCGAAAAGACGGTTCACAGAAGGATCGCAAAACCGTTATGGACGGGGTACCGTGGAAATGTTCAAATCTAAGTACAAAGACGAGCCGGTGGGCGAAATCGTCCACGTTTTCGCACGATGTCCGCTGGAAGTGAGCCGACCGACGTGCCGCTTCTGGCTATCCATAGCGGATACGGAATCCCCCCTTTTTTTCGAGCTCCGGAGATGCCCGTGAATCGTGTCATATCTGTTGCACCACTGCTGCTCGCCGGGATCCTGCTTCTGGGCTGTGCGCGACAGGACCCCGCCGGCCCAAGCAAACCGCAGCCAAACAACGCGCAAGCATCAGCGAGTGGCAATGGACAGAACTGGTCAACCGAGCGTGGGTTCACTCGGTCGACGGCAGATGATGCGCGAGTGGATGCTTATAGGGCGAATTACGCGATCATCATCGGCATTGACGGCTATCCCGGCGGGGAAAGCGTTTTGCACCCCTTGCGTTTCGCCGTCAATGATGCCCGCGCCGTGCGTGATATCCTGCGCGAGGAATTCGGCTATCGAGACGACCGAATACAGTATCTGACCGACGACGATGCGACGCGCGTGCGAATTGAAGACGCGTTTCAGGAATGGCTGCCAGCCCAGGCGCTCAGCGAGCGCGATTCGATCTTTGTCTTCTTTGCGGGACACGGTTTGATTGCGGAAATGAATGACGACGGCTATTTGGCGGCCTCTGATTCCTGTGTCGATGATCTGCCTGGCACGTGCCTTTCCGTTGCCTGGATACGTGATAAGCTGGCCGCCTTACCTTGTTTGCACAAAGTCGTTGTCCTGGACAGTTGCTACTCGGGAAGTCTGTTTCAACGGCTGCGAACCGAGGCGAGCGAGCCAAACGTGTCTGTGGCAACCCGAGGTGGCCACGCTTCGACTCGTGGAGAGAAACGCGACGGGAACGCCCACACGGCTTTGTCGACGGACAAGATGAACCAGTACCTTAGGTGTCCGGCGTTTCTCGGACTCTCCGCAGCGCGGGAAACTCCCGCGGCTGACGGCTTGGGACGAAATCAACACTCGATCTTCACTGCGACCCTGTTGGACGTGCTGCGCCGCCGTGCAGATTCACCTCGGCCGGACCAAGCGTTCACTTTCCGCCAACTAGCCACGGCGGTTGAAAAGCTCGTGGCGGCCGATTCGCGAACGTCGCAGGTACCTGACTTTGGCTATCTCGGCCCCGGCGACGGTGATTTTGTGTTTCGCCCCAGAGTGATTCGCAAAGCGCCCGTCGAGTTCACTGGGCCGGCTGGTCTGCAGATCGGATGGCTGAGCGACGAAGGTCGTTACGTGGACGCACACGTTACGGCGCCTGGGCAATATGTGTTCCATCAGGGATGGATTTATCGGCTGAAGATCACAAATGTCCCGGGCCACCCAGGCACAGCGCTATATCCAACATTGAACATCTCGGTTCCAGAGCGACACGACTCTCGTCTAGCCGATCTGGCGATCCCGATCACGTTCACTGACGATGATTTTCGCCACGCGCTTTCCGGTAGATCGATCACCAAAGTCCTTTATCTGCTGGATCCTTCGATGGCACGGCCTCCCTTGGGTACGACGGCATTTCAGAACCCGGCGAATGGTACCAAAGAGACGGGGAAAACACGGGACGCCACCCGCTTCGACGGTGAGCTCTTCTTTTGCCAGTTTTCCGATTCCGACGCCGAGGCCGCAACGGAGAATCCTCCCATCGCGGATGATCCTCCTATCTTCGTCCGAAACGAGTCTGATGAAAGAGGAGCATCGGAGAATCGCCCTGACGCAGATGATCCTGGGGACCGATTGCTTGACCTTTTGTCAGGCGGTCGTACTTCGGAGCAGGTAGTCACAGCAGAGGTAGACCGGTGCCTGATGGAGGCAAGAAGAGATTTGGGCGACGACCCACAGAAGGCCATCCAACGTCTGAAACAGGTTCTCCAAACCGTTCAACAAGCGTCCGAGATCTCGGCCAACATTCGATTGCGGCTAGTCGATAAGCTCGAATCAGGGCTGCGCGAAGCCGAGCGTGTTCGCGTTGAGGCGGAGGCCCGACGGATACAGGAAATCGAGAAGCAGGCTTCGATAGATGACGAACGCCGCGTTCGCGAGGAGGTCCTTCGCGCTCGTCAGAAAGTCTTGATGCTATTCGCCAGGGCCGCGTTTCTACTGGAAGAAAAGCGGTCGGAGCATGTCCCGCATGTAGTGGAAACGGCTTATGAACCTGTGGAATGGCTGGCAGAAATCGCACCGGAAGTCCACGCGGAGCTGCGTGGCAAAATCGATCCGATTGTCCAAGCGGCCGTTCGACAATTGCTACCGGCAGCGGAGAAACTTCTTCCAGAGGATCCAGAATCTGCCCGCAAGATACTTGTTCAGATTCTCGGTATGCTTCGACCCAAGCGCGGTGTCAGTCCGCAACTATCCCAGCAGCTCCGAAAAACGCTCGATCCAACTATCCAGCGTGTCGACCGAATGTTCGACCCATCGCGAATCCAGACGCTTTCTTCTACCGATCTCGATTCAGGTCGGGACGCGGTCGTGGAAGCGTCGCTCCGCGGAATGGTTGTGGCCGTTGTCCATCTGGGAGATGTCAAACGCCATGAATCACAAACGGTACACGCCAAACGTCTTCAGTCGGGCAATCCGGCATCCACGGCTCCGAGAAGATTTCCCGCTACGCTGCTGAGCGGTGAGCAACGTCGCTTGCTTCGGTGTCGACAGATCGAAGTGCTCACCAAGCGGACCGAACAAGAACTGCTGGCATACGCATTGAAGGAACGCGAGTCCCCCTACGGGGAATACTTCACGATCGCCGATGCAATCCGCACGTTGACGTGTGCTCTGGAAGAGATCAACTCGGCAGAGGGCGTCGCCCCGCGAATCAAAGAGGATGCCAGTCGACGACTACTCCTGTCTTTTCAATCGACGGGAACGGATATGGAACTGGCCACGAAGCCGTCGACGCCCCGCAGACTCCGTCGTTCGATCGAGATCCTTCGTACTCGCGATAGTTTTCCAGGTTGCCTAGAAACACCGCTGTCAAACATTGGCGATTTCTTCCTTCACAAGATGGAAGTACGTGTCGATTGGGATGCCTTGAAGGAAATCGGTATCGACCGGAAGTTGCCGGTCACAACAGCGGCTGGCAATGCTTCACTGGATGGGACGCTAAGGCGGGTTTTCGAGGACTTGCCGCTTGCCTTCTATCCGACCGAGACCGGGATCCTGGTCACCACAGCAGAAAGGGAGATCGAGCATAGGTTGCTCATGGTCTATCCGGTGTTCGATCTCGTCTACGTGCGTGGCACGACCGATGGCCACGATCTGGCTGAGCACGTCAAGCGATCGCTGGCCCCTGACACCTGGAAACCGATCGGGGAAGGAGAGATTGAATTCGTGCCCGCGAAGTATCAACTACGAGTGAATCAACCGTGGTCAGTTCACCGGCAGATTTGGGATTTCCTAGAGGACCAACGCGCGGCCATGCATGCGCCGTAACTGCTTGTGCTTTGTTATGTTTGAAGCGTCGGAGCGGACAGTACTGTCCGCGAGACGGAATCGCTGCTGTCTGAACGATGGACTTTTCTGGCATCATTGATATACGACGAAAAGAGCTCTCTGACCATTACGCGATAGTGAACGCAAACCAGTGGTTAACCATGCGGTGATCCAAAACAGCTGTGGTGTACTGGCCCCAGCGACTTTCGGTGGGCCCTCAGTGCGAGCAATGCCCAATCTCCCCCACACAAAAGTACTCACCCATCCCTTCCCCGCCACCCGCGGCGTCCAATGATGGGCACGATACCCCTCGGGCGAGCGGCTATTCTCTCCCAACTCGCAGCGAATGTTCTGGATACGACTGAGAACGGGGAGTCCGTGACGCGTTCCACTGTGGCCGCCCGCGGTATTTCACCTTATGGAGTCATAACGCTAACGTGTTCTCCCAGCGACTGAAGAACCCGCCGCCAGCCAATCAGAGAGCAAAGCACGGAAAACCATCTCGACCAAGAATGGGTCCTCCAAGCATGGGTGTCTCTTTTCTCGTAATTCCCCACCAATACTTAAGATTCTGAGGTCTGGTTGATCCTTTTGGCGCCGACTCGTCATCACCGGCGGCCTGAGGATGACGAAATGATATTCCCGTTGCAGAGAATGGGTCACGGACGCGTTCGAGCACCACTCTGCGGCTCGGAAGGCGTCGGGTGTTCGAATGAAGAAGAATGCAGGAGGGAGCATTTCGCGTTGCCCCGAAGATCAAGAACGGCGACGCCACCAACCTCGCCCAGGTTTTGACGGAAGTTCTATCTATTTGTCGCCCCGCAAGAAATGAAATGGGCCGAGGACTGGTTATTCCGCCAACCCTCGGCCCCGTTTCCGGCTACACCGCCACAGATACAGAAGCATGGATCAGGCTGTCCTCAAACGTGAGGGCGGAACCAACGAGTTTCTCTGCTTCGGCCCGGAAGTCCGATCCTTCGCCTACAGTCTCGACCTGTTCCCACGGCAGGCGGTCAGCGATTGCCAGAGCAGCTTCTGCGGCGTCCATCTTCGCCTGCTCCCCGCTGGAACGCGTTTCGAGAGCATCGAGGACAAGCCCGGTCAAGAGACGGCCCCACACTCTCGTGCACGTCGAGGGTTTATCGAACAGGTCAATGCCGACGATCTTGCCACCAAGTGCAACCACCATTCCCACGGCGTTCTCAACAGGCCGCAAATCCTCCTGGTAACGCTGCGCCTTGTCCTGGAGTGCTTCGAAGCTGTCGGACAGGGCAGATGTCGGTGAACGTGTGCCCAATGCTCGCTGCTTTCGCTGGACCTCCTGCCAAACCTGACCTTGGTCGGAACGATGCCCGCGTTTCGCCCTGACCGAGGCGTACGAGGATTTCTTCAGGATGTATCGTAGGTGGGATGGCGAACTGCGACGGCTACTGCCGAACTTGCGGCTCTTGTAGCCCCATCGTCCCTGCTCGACACAAGACACTGGCACGCGAGTCTTGGTCTGTGCGCCGATCAGGACCGAGATGTTCAACACGCGGTTCTGCTTGGCACCGACAAGCTCCTCGCCTTCGAGGAACAGGACACGGGAATCGCCTCGGTTTTCCACGAGCAGATCGGGGACGGAGCCGCCTTCGCTGACCTCGGTGACGTTTACGCTGTCGTCGGCGATTGCCTCGTCGGAAAGCACGTAGGGTACGTTGCTGCCCCCGTTCTCGCTGAACAGCGGGAACACGGTGAGCGCCTCGCAACTGACGGGATTGCCAACTCGGGTTTTGGGTAATGCGAATGTCATAACGGCTCTCCTGTGAAGAATGTCCCCTTCAAGGACACTGGGACTGCCAGAAGGTTCAGTGGACAGCACCACTCGTGCTGGTGGAGTATGTCAGTGATCCGCCGTCCATTCCTGCAAGCGTCCAAGAATCCAGTGCGTGTCGTAGACTCGCGTGGCCAAGTACACGAGAAAGACCTCCAGCACTCCCGCCACGAGCTGCGGAAAATCCTTTTCGTCAACGTCGCCAGGGAGGAATCCCAGGGCCTCTTCGGTCATTTCCTCGGACCAGATGTCATCGAGCGTGGTGCCGAGAAACCGTTCATCAGCCTTCCCAAACAATTCGTCTCGGATCTTCTCTCGTGTATCCATCATTCCTCCCTTCGTGAGCGACTCCACGAGCCGGACAATTGACTCCCTGCGGCAACACGGAGACCAGCAGATCAGATACACTCACCGCAACGGCCAGCAAGACAACTTGATCCCAAACCGCTGCACCACTTCGCCGCTCTCCGGATCGGCAACTTCCACAACTGGACAGTCCGTCCACTCGTCGACGACCATCCGTGCTCGATACTGCCTGCCACTTCGGCTTTTCACTGACCATTCCGCTCTACGGGTCGGCTGCTCCGCTGCCGCCACGAGCAAGTACTCACAACCTTGGGCGATCTTGTCCATGAGTGATCTTCTGCTTCGGCTTCTCCAGAACACGCTACAAGTCCTTTCCAGGCTGTTGTCTTGCTGTCGTACAGACCGGCTTCATCATTGGCCTAACCACCGACCCTTTGCAGATCCATCGCTGTCTCGCCGTCCAGCTTCCGGTCGATAAAGAAATCCTGGAAATCGCCGAACGCATCCTGGGAACCCTCAAGGTCGTACTCGCCACTGATAAGCGTCCCCAACCAACCCTGAGAAATCCTGGCTCCCTGCTCGTCGGCGTGGTGCGTAGCGACTTCGCTGGCAAAATTCAGTAGGTCATACACGCGGGCTTTCACCGGGAGCGTGCGCTGCCGCTTGACCGACAGAGCATCAACGTTGGCGAGTCCGTAGATTTGCGATACGTCGCCGGTCATCCGATGAAAGGCCGTAATGATTGGTGATCCGGCCTTGGTACCCTTCTCCCGTGAGTCCAGCCCTGCCGGAGTTTGGCCGTTGGCCAATAGACCAGCGATTCGGGAAGCTCCTTGGGTAGTACGGTTCGTACGAATACTCTTGCGAGTCATCAGCTTCACCAGCATTCGGTACAGACTCTGGGCCTCGTACACGCTAGCCCAGGATTTTGCTGCGGCCTCGAAACGCTGACGGAGTGCCGCATAGCCCTCATCGTTGCCGAAGCCGTCCAACGCACGAACGATGGAGTAAATCACGTCGTCATCGCCTCTGCCAAGAGCAAGCGTGCTGCGGAAAGTCGGGGCGTACCCGATCATCCCATTGGTACAGATCTGCCGCAGCAGAGAGAGGTAAATGCTGGGCTGACCATAACCATCGATCGGTGAAGACATGACAAATCGGTTGTGGAACTTGTCGTCGCCGATTACAAACTCGTCGCTGCCGATTCGAGGCGTGTGACTGGATTCGACGACGCCATCGCAATAGGTGATGTCGCCACCTTCGTAGCGGTCGAGCGTCTCCAGCAGAGCATCGTGACGAACAACCGGCCTTGCTGGATTGCTAAGGGCTAGCAGTTGGGACTCGCCAGTCTCTTCGTCTCGCTCGACGCAAAGACGCACGCGGTCACGAGGCTCGACGTCCGAAATCCGTTGGAACACTTCCTCGTGAGAGAAGTACTTAAATACCGAGCTATTAAACCCGTACCGGGCGTGCAGGCTGAGCCAGAAGCGGTCAGTCGGCTTGATCGGTTCGTCGTTGACGACGACGTTCGACACGACCGGCCTGCCCGTTTTCGATTCTGGCAAGGTTTGGACCTTCAGGCTTCCGATCGTTGCGAAGGGGTACTCGAAGCGTTTCCAGGTAACCATTTTGTGTCTCCTAGTCGAGTGGTCGGATGAATCACAACCCTCTGTGACAAGCAACAACTCCGAAAGGAAATCCTCGGGACTATGGCCGACCCCGCCAGCAATCGAAGATCAGAACCTGTTTCTGGTCCATCGTGGACGACTGGATTTACGAGTCAGGAATTTCGGCAGTTCCACTTCCGTCCCAGCGATGGCCCTTTGGACGTTCCGGTTGCAGAGATTCAGCTTCGGATTCACCTTCAGCGACCGCCATTCGTCGCACTGCCACAGGTAAGATTGGCTCGGATTTGCGGTCTTAGGAAAGGGATGCCGCGTCTGGCGGCACTGGACGATCCGCTTGGTCGGCATGTCGTCGTGCTTGCGAAGCACACGACCAGCCATCTGAATCGTTGGACCCTTGCTCGACGGTCGGACCCAGACAGTCTGCAAGGAAGGCTCGTCGAATCCCTCCGTGAGCACCATGCAGTTGACCAGCACTTGGAGCCTGCCGTCACGGAACGCTGCGAGTTGGGATTCACGGTCGCTGCTGCCCGTCACTACGTCGCTCATGATGCCCCGACACCGCAAGAGTCTGTCTAATGAGAAACACTCGTCGACGGAACGGAAGAAGAATATGGACTTTCCCCAACGGTCCGGCTCTGCACAGTAGAAATCCGCCAGTTGCTCCACGTCCCACTTTGGCACGGTGTAATGATCGAAGCGGCTGAGGTACCCGGCCTGTATGAGTTGGTGGATGCCTGCGTCTTTGACCACTTTGTCGAAACAGAGCTTGACGCGATCCGTCCGAAAGGGCGTCGCCGTCAGACCGAGAATCCACTTGGGTTTGATGACGTTGTGTAGGTGGGCCATCGACGACGCCCCCTCGTGATGACTCTCGTCGGATACCAGCAGGTCTATGTCGGTTGGCGGGTTCTTCTCGAACATCGAGATTGTCTGGAGGTCAACGTTAATACGGTGGCGTTCATTCTCCACCTTGACCTGCTCCAGCAGATTTCGCCGCATGGCGACCCAGCCAACCCTGACCCCTTCGTGCTGCTGCAGGGCTTTAGCGATCAACAGGCCCATGCAGGTTTTACCGGAGCCAGTTGGTGACTCTATCATTACCGATCGGGCGGCAGGCTCGACCTCGCCCGCACCGTTTCGGTACGCACCCAGGAACATGTTCAAGGCCTCGGTGACGATCCGGTTCTGGTATGACCGAGGCTCGATTCGTGAATGGAGGACGAGGAGGTCGATGGGATTTGTTGTTGTCATGTGCTCTCGCTGTTGTTTGATGGTTGTTGTCTGCATCCAGGTGTGTGACAAACAACGCCCGCGACATGAATTGCTTGGCTGGGGCAGGGTTGCAGACTGGCTGGCGCTAATTGGCGTCATGCGGCTTGTCACAGGAGGGCATCAGAAAACCAAAAGCATAGGAGACAAGTGATGCCCAGACCTGCGTGCCCCAACGGCCCGATCTACCACAACACTGTTCTCTACGTCGTAAGCCCGGACGGCGTTAGCGAAATGACCCTGGAAGACCTAGCGAATGCCTTTCGCGGCGGGACGCAAGCGCACAAGATTACGGTCTTCCTGAACCGTGTTGCCGCCGACAACCGCCACAGGCGGCTCATTCTGGTCGACCGGGGGCGACGGCTTCTCAACGACCTCGATGAAGTCCGGTTGGAGCAGGTGGTAAACCTGCTGGACGGCAAGCAAGTCGAGCGGATCTTCGAACTTCTCGACAAGGTGATGTAGCGTGGGGAACCGCAGGCGGTTGTGGTGGGGCCACCATCGGAAACCATGCGGTACCGAAAAACACGGAAACGGGCCGTTTGTGGGGATCTGATCCAAGTCCTAGACTCTTCCGACTTCGCGGATTTTTTCGTAAGGTGGTGGAGCGAACCCGACTCCAGCATCCGGCGTCCTATTCTGCGGAGGACTATCGCAATGGCAAAAGACGAGCACCTGCCGCAGTTGGGCGATTCGCTATTCAAACTGAATCCTACGGGGAACGTGAACGCTGATCTCTCGTTCCTGAAGAGCGACAAGTTCGACCTCCTGTACGCGTCCGGCTTCAAGCGGGCAGGCGATGCAATCATCCAGCAGTACGAAGACACGTACGAATGGTACAAGGAGCCCGAGTTGTTCATGCCCGCCATGTACAGCTACCGCCATTTCGTCGAATTGACCTTGAAGTGGCACATCAAGTGCGGGAGGGTGTGGAAGCTCACCGCTCCGACCGACAGAGACATGAAGAGCCACCAATTGACGCGACTTTGGGACCTCGCGAAGCCGGTCATACAAGCGATCTGGAATTCGTGTGATCCCGACGTTATCCAGGCCGTGGAGCGGATCGTACTAGAAATGAATTCCATCGACGAGTCCGGTCAGAACTTGCGGTATGCCACCGACACAAGAGACAACCACACACTTGACCAAGTCCCAGACACGGTCAGCCTCGATCATCTTCGCAGAACGATGCAAAAGATCTGGGGATTCTTCGAGGAACTGGACAACAAATGGCAGGACTATTCATGCCAATGCCCCCCGTAGGAAATATAGGAAGAGTTGATTAGCCTCGAAGTTCGGACCGGCGTGACAAAGGACTTCAGAGGGGATTTGGAGAGAGTAGATGATCGAACATGAAAGCAGTATCGAAGTTGTTGTTGATGATTGTGCGCATCCAGAAGTGACCCTTAGGGATTTGAGGGCGATCCTAGATGAATACGGACGCGTGAATCCGACGGTTGACGCTCACCTCCTTTCAGTCTTCACAACTGGTCGGATTATGGGTCCAAAATGGTGCAGTAAATGGGGGTGGGAGTTTAGTCGTAAGAACAGGGTCGGCATGTACTTTCGTCCAAGCGATGCCCCCGATGATCAGCATGTCACATGGCGTCAGATCCGATTCGCCGAACTCTTGTTCAACCTCCAACGACTGAAGGGTTTCAGGGCGCGACGGGATGAATGGCGTGGAAACGAACCAGAAGCAATCGTCGCAGAACTTGAAAGCGCATTCTATATGAAATCCTGTGGACACCGGCCGTCGTTTGCCCCGACTGACGCGGAAGGACGGCGGACGCCAGATTTTGACGTTACCCTACGTTTCGGGCTCAAGTGTGCCTGGGAGGCAAAGGCAAGGATGGAAACCTCGCCTTTTAGAGAAGAGCAGTTGATCAACGCGCTTGGGCGAGCCCGAAAGCAGCTCCCGAAGGATGTGAACAACATCATCTTCGTGAGGATCCCCGAACACTGGAGTCTCGAACCCGACTTTGAATCTCGAATACAGAACCCGATTGACCATCTGTTTCGGAATTCGGAGCGCGCGATCTCGGTTCTGTTACACTGGGAGTTATGGGAAACGCCTCACAGAGGACCAGACAACTTTGGGCTGAGTGGAATGGAGTTCCCCAATCTAAGGTGGGATATTATCGCTGGCAAGCGACGCGTAATCGAAGGCTATTCCGGATTTCCCTCCGGATGGATTCACTTTGATAGATTGTGAGAGAGCTCACCAGACCGATTGTTGACTATCAGAATCTCGTCCCATTGCCTTCCTCCTTGACGGAACTGGGTGGGAGAGTTGCACCATCTCCGATCCCTGTGTTGACAAGCCCAGATGGAAAGTCAATCGGTACGCATGTACCGGCCGAAACATGAGTCTTAGGAATTGGAGTCCCGTTCTTCCGTTGCCCGTCTAGCAGAATCCAGGAATCCCTGCCCAGCAAGATTCCGGCTCCAATTCCGCATGAAGGACTTGAGCTCCCGAACTAACTTGGGCCAGACGAGGATGTTCCCGGTTTCGGCGTCCACAAAGACTGCCTCTTGTATCGCGCCGATGGAATCTTGCCGGTACGAGATCGGGTGTTGGGCATCGAGGCATCGGCTGAATCACGTTACGAATGCGCCACCCAGCACAGAGAAGACACGTGTATTGGTGACGGGCAGCCGCTTGTAGTCATCTGGATTTGTCGGTGGCCATGTGCCGCAGACTGTCCGGAACTCGGACGGACCAGTCCTCGTCGCCTTCGAGTCTGATGATGTACAGATTGAAGGAATGTGTGCCGACCCACAAACGACCGTTGGGGTGTGCCTCGATTTCCCAGAAGGCCATTGGGAACCAAGCGACCGGGGCACCGCCAGTCGATGGTTCGAAGACGGTTTCAATTCCATGGGGAATGGCCCGCCACGGGAGTCCGGAGGCAACCCGCGTGGTGGCCGCCGCCTCGCCGCCTTCAATGCGTTTGCCGGTCCTAACGTCCCACACACACTCCGTTCCGTCTTCGAACCAGCACCTGATTAGTGGACCATTACGGGCGAACGCTACTTCCGTGATGTCCCGTTCGTGTGTCCGTACTCCCTGTAACCCGGCCATATTCGCGCCGGTCTCCAGATTCCACACTACGAGGTCGATGCCCACAGCCGCAAGGTATTTGCCATCGGGAGAGAATCTTACGAGATCAAAATATTGATCGTCGATATCGTGTCTGCACAATACGATCAGTTCCGCGCCGGTTTCAGCATCCCAGAGTCCGACGGCGTTTTTTCCTCCACTGGCGATTCGTTGGCCATCAGGCGAGTAGGTAACGCAATCGCCTAGTCCTAGTTCCGCATCTCCGAAAGCAACAAGGAGTTCCTCCAACGTTTCTGCGTCCCACACTCGCACCGTCCAGTCAAACGCCCCAGTCACAACTCGCTGGCTATCTGGCGAAAACGCCACACTGGCGACTGCACTTTCGTGTCCGCGTAAGAAGCCCAAAAATCGACCACTTTCGCTTTCCCAAATCGGCACCAACGATCGATCTGGTCGAGATGGATCTAGTCCAACTGGATTAGTTACGATCCGCCGACCATCGGGAGAGAGAGTCGCCCACCTAACAGGGAACTCGTGTTCGTGCGAAACACGCTGGATTTGTGCACCTGTCAGGCCCCACACTCGTACTGTGCCGTCCCACGATCCGCTCACAACTCGACGACCATCGGGGGAGAATGCGAAGGCGTTGACCTCACCTTCGTGCTGAAAGAAGGCTTGTTGTGACAAGGTTTTGGCATCCCAGATCCGGATGCTGTCATGTCCTCCAATGGCGATTTGTCGGCCATCAGGCGAGTAGGCAACGCACGAGACAAACTCTCGACGTTTGCGCAGAAGTTCCTCGAACGTCTCAGTGTTCCAGACGCGCACGGTCATATCCGACGATCCGCTCATAATCCGCCGACCGTCGGACGAGAAAGCCACACTGATGACCGGCCCTTCGTGTCCTTGCAGGAGCCCCGGCGTCACACCGCCTTCGCTGTCCCAGATTCGGACCAACCCCTCCCTTGAAGCCGCTGCGATTTGCGTCCCGTCTGGAGAAAATGCCACGCTGCTGATTGGCCTCCTAAGTCCGCGTAGCACCGCGCGATTCACCTTGGCACCTCCTATCAATTTGCCCCTTTCTAACAACTGCACGGACACGGCCCCGTCGTGCAGCGCAGACACAGTCCACCGACAGTCAGCAGATATGCTGCCACCCCTGTCTTCGTCTCGGCTTCCCCACCGAAAATCCTCCTTTCGAAACACGACGAGCGGTTCACCCTCGCTCATGTCCCACACTCGTACAGTGAGATCCTCAGAACCTGCTGCTATGTGTCGGCCATCCGGGAAGAATGCTACGCTCACAATAGGGCTCCCATGCCCGCGCAAAGTAGCCCGCTCGACGCCGGTCTTGGCATCCCACACGTGTACTGCAAAATCACCCAAGACACTTGCCACGAGACGACCATCTGCCGAGGAGGTTGTAGCGTAAACTTGAGTCGCACCCGCGCGCAAGACAATCGCCGTCTCACCAGTGGCCACATCCCAAACTCGCACCGTCTCGTCATCCGACCCGCTTACGACACTTCCGCCGTTGGGGGAGAATGCCACGCTTGTCACTGCCCACTTGTGGGCACGCAACACTGCCAGCTCACCACCAGTGGCTGCATCCCATAGTCGCACCGTCTTGTCAAAGGACCCACTAGCGATCTGCGTCCCGTCTGGAGAGAATGCCACGCTCGTTACTTGGTCTTCGTGAGCGTCGAACACATTTAGCTCCGCACCACTGGCTGCATCCCATAGCCGCACGGTCTTGTCATAGGACCCACTCACGATCCGGGACCCGTCCGGAGCGAAGGCCGCGCTCGTCACCGGCCCTAGGTGGGCGCGTAAAACGGCGTACTGCGTGCTTCCCACGTCGATGGCTGGCGGTCGCAAAGAGCGCAACCAACGAAAACCGCTATCGACCTGTTCTTTCTGGGCAAGCCAGGTGGATAGCAACTCGCGCAGTTTTCCGGCGCTATCGTACGTCGGTTCTTCCTTCGGCCAACCCGCAGCCGGTCTCTTGCTGTGCTCCGTCGACTCTTCGGAATCGTACCACCAGCAAGTGTTCCAGACACATTGAAAGATCGCCTGGGGATAGTCTTTGGCATGGCGGCTAACGAAATGGATGTCACGGCGAAGAGCCTCCTCCAGCACGCGCAGTAGCCACTCTTGTGGACACCGGCCTTGACTCGCAGCCACGGCCACAGAAAAATCTGCGACGAGTTCAAAGCTCATTCCAGCTGCGGCTTTGGCCTCCAGGAAAAAGATGTCTGTCAGCAGTGCCTCAAGGTCTTCCCAGCGTGCCGAGGCACATAGGTGAGCGGGGCCAAAGCGTAAGGCGTACAACTGACCACGGCCGGGAGTAACATCTGACCAGCCGAGACAATAGTCTGCAAGAAGACTTTCGTATCGAGTTCGCTGCCGGACGACTGCCGATCGCAGAAAATCCGCAAACGACTCATGGTAGACCCGATAGTACGTCTCGCGTACATCTTCCTCCTGCTGCTCGATCACTGTCAGGTATTCGGATAAGTGTCGCAGGGTAAAATCCCAGTCACCGTCCCGTAGTCCAAGGCAACAACAAATCATCTCCCTGGTTAGCGGCGCACGGGCCGTCACCAGCAGCCCCGCCACGTCGCAAAGAAGGTTTGTATCCTGTCGACCCAGCTTGTCAGTCAGCCGCTTCCAGAACTCCTTGTAGATGAGCCCCAGTTGGTCCTGGCCGCAATCGGTAGCCAGTCGCCGGGTATACTCACGCACCTCGTTCGCTTCCAGATGGCCTCGGACTTGCGTCACCAGTAGCTTCAGCACTAAAAAATTGGCGTTGCCAAGCCGAGCGATTTCATCCAACGCATCGTTGGGTAGATCACTGCCCACCAACTCGCGCTTCACGTATTCGGCTCCGTCGCGCAAGTTCTCCTGCAGTAGGTCTGGGCTGTCCAAATCGTACCAGTGGAGATGAGCGCGGCGGGCTAATGTGGCACGGTCGCTAACGGGCCGCGTGGTGGCGATCACGTACACGCCCGTCGGCAGGTTCTCCGGGATGCGCTCGAAGGCCGTCCGACCGGTAGTCGTTGTGTCTGATTCGTCTAGGGCATCAATGAATATCAATTGCGGACGGCTTGGCGACAAGCGTGGTGCGATGGAGTCCGCCAACAGGTTGGTCAGCTTCTCGTACAGCTCATTGGGCGACGTCTGCCCCTTGGATTCCTCGCTTTCGGTTATCTCGTGCGATTGCAGCAGCGCGTGATACAGACTGCGCACGCACACGTCCGGGGCGGTGATGCCAGCGGTTCGACGGTAGAAGAAATGGACGGGCACGGGAGTGAAGTGGCCGAACACCTCGTCGATTAGGTGACACATCAGGGCGGTCTTGCCTTTGCCCGGTTCGGCCTGGATTACCAATAGTCCGCGATCGTGATCGTCGATGAACCGCTGCACATGGTCGATGACAAAGCGGCGTCCCACGATATCAGCATGCTCGACCAGCAGTTCGCCAAAGTTGGCCACCCGCCCCTCGATCACTTCCATCCGGCCCTGATGTCTGCGGAAAGCCTTTCTCAGCAACTCGGCGGTGAAAGCTTCTTCTAGGCCAGAGATGGGCTCAGTGTCGGCGTGTTTGAACCCGTTGTCGTACTCCAGGACCGACACCTCTTTCCGCGTCTCCTGGTAACGGTAGATCGAATCGTAGAAATGCAGTCGCTGCTCCCCCTCGGCGTCGGGCAAGTAGCACAGAAACGGATATAGATCGCGTGTTGACGAGTCCGGGCCTCGCAAGAGGAAATGCCCGATCTGCTCGCGCTCGTAACTGCCCGGTTCAGTAGCCGCCTGAGGTCTCCTACCCATCCATAACTGGCAGCGATCCTGATCTGTGGCTAGGCACAGCCGCCACTCCGCCAGGCTCATCACGGCTTCCAGCAACTGCCGCAAAACGGGTAGCCAATCATCGAGATCCTGTAGATATACCGATTCGCGGCGCAGGGCCCCGTGCCCTAGGGCATCGTTGCGGTAGTAGACGAAATCCGCACACCGTCTCAGCAAGGCCCTAGGCTTTGGCTTTGTGGTCCGACCTGCATGACGAACGAGCATTTCCACGACTGGTAGGTTCCCTTGCCCTTCCATTGCAAGCCATCGACTCACATCGCCCACGACCGTGGACACCCACACGCCCAGCGACGGCCGGACCATCCTCTCTAGCAGCGTCTCATTCCGCTCCGGAGTGCATGCTGGGCTACGGAAGTACTCAGTCAATAGAACGACGCCGATGTACTTGATTGCGGCTTCAAAGCAATCCTTCAACACGAAAAGCGTTTTCAGAACATCAGCATGCGAATCGACTGCTGACCGCAGACGATCGGCTGTTAACGCTACGGGATATGGCAGGAAATCCGGATCGCCAAAGTGACGAAGCTCTGATTCTGCTACTGTCTCCGTATCTTCTTCTCGAATCTGAAAGGTTGGATCGTGCTCGCGGCAGACCCAGCTACGGCCTGCTTTGATCATTGGACGACCGCACTCCGGACACTTCATGGCAGACACTCTACGATTTCAACCTCGAAGCGGCTCACCCAAGAATCCGTCACCGCCAAGCTTCCCGCATCCATGCCGAGCGAGGAAGCCTCACTACGAGGTCATCACACAGCTCGAACGACATCCGACATTTGTTTCAGTATACCGCCGTAGGATAGCGGTGGAATCGGATGCGGTGCCTTATAGCGTGATGTCAATCGGCCACCTAGCCGGAAGGCGGTTTCGAATGTTTCCATTTCGTGAGTTCGCAGACTGCAGCAACTACCACCCGTCCGATGTCACAGAAGTCCGGAGGCGAAAGTAGGGTGTAGCATCCAATGAACCCACTCTCCGCATGACTTTTCCAACTGACAGGAATTGGGCCATACTGTCCGAGAGTCTCGCAGAAAGCAACCGCCTCGTCTTCGGTCCTGGACGATGTTTCGTGAATCCACGGGATCCAACAGAAAAACGGAATTTCCTGGCTAGACAAGTGCTGCATCGCCACCTTGATTCTCTCGCGTTCACGCAAGTCCGGCGGGTCAATTAGTACAAGTGAAGCGTCATCAATCCCTAGAATGCCCTGCAGACCGTCTGACCGAATCACGGTCAGTTCGGGCCAGGGATGATAGAAGCGGACGAGATCCGACGCCGCAAGAGGGTCAGTCTCGTACAACAGGAAACGGAATGCCACGCCTCTCGTCTGCATCATACGGAAGACAAGTCCACTGGAGCCTGGGTAACGCCGGGCGACGGTGATTTTGCTGGCAAGTGCGTGATCGACGTACGGAGTCAAGGCCCCTGGTACGGCATCGCGGACACGTTTCTGGAATCTCCTGATCCCTTGCCGCCATTCGCCACCTTTCGGCAGGATGTATTCAGCCCGACCACTATGTGTCTCGACATAGGTGAAGGGCTTGTCGTCGTCCTGTAACAGCCGGTCGACCATGGCTGCGAGCACGGCGTGTTTGACGACATCGCCTCTATTACCGATTTTGGCCGAATGGTCGTAGGTCATTGTTTGCTCCTGTGACAATCTTATGGATGTTGCCATTCTCGATGGCGTCGATGACGTGCACAACCAGCGTAGGACGTCAAAAGGGTCGTCAGGAATCGGGTTCGGTTGCCGGTTCGGTGAGCAAGTCGTTGATCAATTCCTCAAGCTGTGGCAGGGGAAAGTACTCCATCAGGTATCCGACTTGAGCCTCGACTCCGCTGTTGTTGATGTCGGCGGCTTCTTGCGCCTTCGCCTCATGGACCAACTCGTCCAAAGCACTTTGGTCCAGCATGGCGGCCTTCTGGAAGATAATCTGTTCTCTGTCTTGCGGCATCGCCCGATTTCTCCTCGCTAGGTTTGTGCTAGCCCCAAGGTCAACTGGTCTCCGATGTTCCCCTGCGACAAACCCGGACTGAATGTCAATTGGTATCGGGATACTCAGGACTTGGAATCCCGCCCTCCCACCGCCTGTCGGGCGGCATCAAGAAATCCCTGCTCCGCTAGATTACGGCTCCAAGTCCTCATGAAGGTCTTCAGTTCTCGTACGAGTTTGAGGCGAACAAGAATTTTCCTGGTGTCGGGGTCCTGGAAGACGGCTTCCTGCATCATGCCAAGGGAATCCTGCCGATACGAGATAGGATGCCATTCCCCCTGCTGGTCAATCTCGAATTCCATGTCGGGATCTCTCATCAGGTCGCCATGCTGCTCGTAGTAATGCATGACGGACACCAACGGCAATCCACGTGGGCCGGTGCCGATGTACTCGATGGAAAGAGGCATGAATCCTTCCGCCTCGATCTTCAGCGGATTCGCCTTCAGGGCTTCGAGCCCACCGAACAGGTCAATGATCTTCTTCACCGTCTGCATCACACGATTCCAATGACTGGTAGTCAGATCCGGAGATGTTAGATGGTGGTTCTAATCTCGTAGTCGCTTGGTTTGCAGGATCGTAATCGCGTCTCCGTACTGGGCTGCGACCAGCGATCGGGCATGAGCCGCATCGCGGGCGGTGACTTCGACGTATGAGACGCGACCTTGGAGGCGGATCTTGACTTCGAAAGTGTACACGGACGTTCTCCTCTACTGGGTCAACCACAAGCGACGGAAGCGATTTCCTATCTGGAAACCACGTAAGGTCTTGTGACAAACGAAAGTCCTCGGTGAACGTTAGTGGCATCTCGATTGGTTCCAATTGACATCCAGAAACTCCAACAGGACTGCCAACCTGTCACTGGAGTTTCGGGGGGAGGGTTTTCTCTGCTAGTATAGTCCTCGTCTGTGAGCCTCATGCTTGTGGATACGCGATGTCCACATACCACCAGGATTTCCATGGTGCTAGATTCCCAAGCAGTAGGTCCCAAATGTCACACAAGATCCCGGACTATTGCTGAAGGTCTGCCCCGCAATTTCCCTGAGGGAAACAGCGAGCACCGACTACCAGGATTGTGGACACGCGATATCTATGATTGGCCACCGATCTGCTGGAGTTTCGGGGGAGGGTGTTCTCTGTTAGTATAATCCTTGTATGCGAGTGTCATGCTTGTGGATACACGACATCCACCACCACCAGAATTTCCATGGTATCGGATTCCCAAGCCGTGGAATGCCGCGTTCCACCAGACAACATGTAGCCCCGTGGACTGCTCGGCGTCGCGATTTCCTCACGGGAAAGTCGGCATACCGACGATGAGGGAACGACCAACTAACGCATAATCTGTCACCATCGTCCGAGGCTGACTGAGCTGATCGTCACCAGATCAAGCTCAGAGTCTGGCGCAAAGAACTGGATGAGAATTCGGCGGCAGGTGCGCCAAGAGAGACGGCTGGGTGTCCCTCGGCCAAGGATTGTGATCACTCCTTTACCGAGGAGACGAGACACGCTTGTTGGCGGTTAGGTGGGTAGGACTGTCAATTGGTGGCACAGGCATTTGCCAAGTGGAGTTGTTGCGACAGCGCCCTTCGCCTGACGAACGGACGGAGCGTGTACCCTTAAACCGGTTGTCAGGCTCAGAAATTCATCCACAGCACTTCCGTCATCTTTCGCTTCGTCTTCCCCCCGGCAGCCTTGTTGTCGATAGCAATCTCGTGCCGGTTCCAGTCACGAAGCTCACCGTCGTACAGTGGGTTTGGATAACCACTCAGCATGACCTTACCCTGGCATTGGCGGATGACCTCCAGCATCGCCCGATGATCGGCTTCGGTCATCTCATGCGCATAATTACCATTCGTCGCTCGCGATTGCGGGACGTATGGCGGGTCCAGGTAGAATAGCGTCTTTTCTCCATCCTGCGCGCCGATAACGCTGAGTGCATCCGTGTTCAAAATCACCACGCGCCGAAGCCGAGCGTGAACCGCCGGAAGACCTTCGATGCAATTCCACCAGGCTGACGCTTGTTCATTTTGACGACGCCGAGTGCGGTTTCGCGACAGCGTGGCAAACTCCTTGAATTCACCGGCGCGCGACAAACGGCATCGGACGAAAAAGGCGACAGCAGCGCCTACGTCGGGAGGCTTGACCGGTTGCAGCTTGGCTTCGGCCTCTTTCCACTCCACCTGTGAAAACGGGATGGCTTCCACGATTCGTCGAAACGAAGCGAAAGCCTTGTCGTCCTGCAGAACGCGCCAGAAGTTGGTCAGTTCGAGATTGATGTCGTTGACGACCTCGGAAGTACCTTGCTCGTAATTCGGACTGCCCCAGAACTTCGATTCGTCCAACGGATCCTTAGCAAGTAGTACAGCACCGCCGCCGAAATAGGGTTCCACGTAATGCAAGTGCCGGGGCATCAGTTCGATGATCGTCGGGGCCAAGTACGTCTTGCCGCCCCACCATTTCAGAGGCGGAGCCAATCGTTTACGTGTAGTTGTGCTCATTTCGTGTCTCATGGGCAGATGTGATATGTGTAATTCTCGCCGGTAGGGCGAGGACCGTGGATAGGAAAACGGTCCGCCAGCCGCCGAATCACCAGTTGTTCAAATACGTGTGAAGACCTTTCGGGATTCCCTGTTCTCCATCTCGTCCCATTCTGCTCGTGGCGACCGTAGGGACGAATTGTTTTCCCCATTTGCGGCCGGGCTGGGGCTCACGGCGCTTTGGCAACCACGATTTCAAATCCGCTCCAGTCAATCAACACAGCTAATTCCGCTCAGTCAAAGCCGAAATCGCCCACTGCAAATCCTCAGACTCCTCCCCCACCCCAGGCAAGTGTGACTTACAAACCGGCAACAGCCGAGCCCGATCCTCCGAAGACAACGAGCCGTTTGCCAAGACTATTTCGTTATAAACAGCAACCCTCTCCTCAGGCACCGAATCATCCCTCTCCAAGTACTGAATAAACAAATCCGCCAACCGCGAATCCCGATACCAAGACCGCAAATGCTGGACAGCCTGCAAGCGGACAGCCGGGTCCTCAGAGGCTGCCTGTTGCTGGAGCTTGAAACG
This sequence comes from uncultured Pirellulaceae bacterium, assembly GCA_964617665.1. Classification (GTDB taxonomy): domain Bacteria; phylum Planctomycetota; class Planctomycetia; order Pirellulales; family Pirellulaceae; genus JADHUC01. The sequence continues at coordinate 736 of CAZUAH010000159.1, read as the reverse complement.
CCTCGCCCTGCTATCCTTCTCCAAGGCCTTCCTCTCCTTATAGAGGTCCAGAATTTTGTCGACGAAACGATTGCGGAATTTGGGCGACAGTAATAATCCCCAACTCCGATCAAGGCCCTCGAAGGTCCTATCCCGGACGGCGTCGATCAGATCAGTGGCCTGCAAGTCGGGAGGGAGTTCCTCCAGCAGGGTGGTAACTTGCTTAGCAAGATGCCGCCCGTCATGCTTGGATTCCCCAAGGAAGAAACTGTCTCTCTCTACCTCCAAGACTAGACGGTGGTGTCTCTCATCTCGCAAGAGCGGAGCAAGGGAAGTAGCAAGTGGAGATTCTGAGGGCTGGCTTTCAGAGGTAGCAAGTGGAGAATTGTCCTCTCCTTGTCTCAGCGATTTTATCGCCCCCGCAGCCGCCTGCGGCTGCAAAGGGGGTTCTAACGAACGGGTTGTGGTGGCGGGTTTTGGCTCTCGGATTATGTTACGGGTTCTGAAAGAGTGGTGGTCCGACTTGTTTTCCCGTGGTGGTCCGGCTAGAGCCCCCGTGGTGGTCCGACTAGAGCCTCCGTGGTGGTCCGACTTGTTTTCCCGTGGTGGTCCAGCTAAGGCCTGCTCCGCGTTATATTGCTTTTGCAGAGAAGGTATGGCTTCTGCGGCATGTGCCCGAACAAGGGCCGGTGACCAGTCCGTAGACCGCTCCACGACCACCAGCAAACCAGTTTTGACCAGGATTTTGACCACCCCA
>CAZUAH010000158.1:9557-25895 GCA_964617665.1 uncultured Pirellulaceae bacterium | reverse complement strand
CATGCACCAGATAACGCTCATCAATGCGCAGGGCGGCGGTCCGTGTTCCGTCGCCGCAGCCCAGATGCACGACCAGCCCCCCCGTAACGCCGCTGGCTTTGAGAATATCTCTTGCCGATTGTGCATGTGCCGTCGGCGCAAGAAACACAACAAGCGATACAGCGTAATAAGAAAGCCGTTTCATTCTTTCTTACCTCCATAGCAGACGATTCCGCCGTTTGTGGTTGATACATACAGGTGACTATCGGCGGCAATCATGCCGTCGAACACGGCCGGCGAAGTAAGGTCCGTTTGAGTGAGCTTCTTGCCGTCATCCGGATCAAAGGCCATGAGCACCGCGTCCTTTCGGCCTTCAAGTGCGCCGGTCGGATCGTCCGGGTCACAGACGTCCGGCGTTCCCGTGGCAAACAGTACGCGGCTGGTGCGAACCAGGACCCGCACTCTGACCGGTATGGCGTTCACCCATTTCACGGGTTTAGCCCTGGCAAAACCCACGCCGAGGCTCTTGGCCGTCTGAAGCCCGCCCGTCTGAGGAAGCCACCGGATGAACTCAGGCCCCCCTTTGCCGTCGCTCTTGACCGCGACGGGCCGGTTATCGATGCTGTCCGCGAAAAGATAGTATCCATCCGTTGCGGGGAAGGACTGCGGGCTGAGCTTGTTGCGCCGGACGAAGTACTTCACGGCATAGGTGTGCGTATCGTCAAAGACAACGAGCTGTCCGGCCTTGGGCGACTGCTGGGCAAAGTTGAAGGCCGGCCAGCGGTCTGTGTGTATCCAGTAGTTGCGGTTGAATGCCGTAGTATCGAGAAATCCGGCATTGGAAAAGAGGTGCCTGCCGAAATCGCGCTCGCCGCGATTGCTCGCCGTAAGCTTGCCCTTAATCGGGGTCGGCTGCTTTTCCAGCCGCTTGTTGACTGCGTTATGGAAGAGGTAGATGAGCTCTCCATCCGTAACCAGGATGTCGGACTTTGAGCCTTCCATCGCGTACGCATTCTCATCACGGACTTTCAGGTCGGGGTGGGGGCCGTCCATGGTGGTTTCGTACAGTTTCTTTCCCGTGGCGTAATCGAGCCCGTACAACGTGATGCCGCCATCAAGGAATGATGAGCGGCCTGAGGTCAGATACACCGTTCCATCCAGTATCAATACGCTGCCATGGACGGGCCACGCGGATTCGACCCGGCCAAAGGCCACGACGCGCCTGTCGCGGGCTGCGGCGCGGAATCGCCATGCCAGCTCGCCGTCGGATGCCCTCAGGGCATGCACCCACCCGTCGGCGGAGCCGAATATCAGGTATCCCTTGTACCAGGACGGCGCGGAGTCGACGCAGCCGCCGGCGGTGTAATTCCAGATTACCTGGCCCGTATCTGCATTGAGGCACACGACCTGGCCGGCGTCTATCCGGACCACAAAGAGGCGGCCATCGGCGACAACAGGTTGTGTCAGCCTGCCGCCTAACTTGGTGCTCCAGGTCTTGCTGAGCTTGAAGCCGACCGTTGCAGAGGTGCTGCCGCTTCGTTTCGGATCGTGGCGGTACATGGGCCAATCTGACGATTGCGGATTGCGGATTGCGGATTGCGGATTCACTTTGCCATAGGCAGGACCTTTGGTCAGTCGCGGGCTCTGGCTTTCGGCCTGCGCGTTCCGGGTGGGTGCGGCGGGTGCGGTAGCGATAAACCCGTTCATCTTGACGCCCGCGAAGCAGAAGCACGGGTGCGGGGTGCTATAGAGCAGTCCGTTACAGGGCAGCATGCCGTAGCGGCAGGCACCGCGAAGCCAGTTATGGCGCGAGTGCTTGTCACCCTTGATGTCGATGAGTTCGGCGCCCATCTTGGGAAGGAAGAGATAGTTATCCGTGGCTTTGCTCCGGTAACACCGGGGGTGATGTCCGTGGGTGATGACCGGGCCCATGTTGACGGTCCGCCCGGGTTTGCCGGTCAGGGGGTCGTAGCCGGTTATGCTTTGCGGATCGGCCTGCCCTCGGCCGTACCACACCAGGTTGTCCGCGACAAACAGGTCGGGCGGATTCCCGACACCAAAGCCCCTTGCGCCCGGAAGTTTCCACAGGATACGGCCGTCCTTGATGGAAAGGGCCACAAGCTGTTTTCGGCTCGCGCACAACACCACGTCCTTGTGGATAATGAGTGTGGCATCGGTGTTCCCCACGGAAAGACTCACGCCCCCGGCCGGGGTCTGCCATCGCCGTTTGCCCGATGCCGCATCGATACAGACGATGCTGTCGCCGCTGTGGAACAGGACGTTCTGCCCGTCTGTGGCCAGTGACATGGCGACTATGGCAGGAGTCTTGCTTTCCCATAGCTGCTTTCCCGTCTCGAGGTTGATGGCAAGAACCCTTACGGGGCCGGACGGTTTCTTCGGCTTGGCCGGTTGCCCCTTGGGCCTCACGAGGAGCACCATCGTGTCGCCCTGACAGATGATCTCGTCGGTCCTTTCCGTTCCCTCGAACGTCCTGAGTGTCTTTCCGGTTGCCGCATCCAGCTCGGTCACCGGAGCGTGGTACCCCAGCGTGACGTAGACGCGATCGCCGTGTCCTGAGCCTGTCGAAGGGCCGACGGCCACCAGGCGGCGCGGCGGACCGAGAGGAAACTTATTGCGCTGACTGCCCATCGTCCGCCAATCGGCCTTCTCCATCGCGGCTTGCTTCCACGCCTTCCAGCCCCAGAGCGGGATCCGGCGTTTCCAGAGAATCACGCCATTGAAGGCATCTCTGGCAACGAGCGTCCACTTGTCCGGGATTCGCTTGTCTATGATCCCGGTGGGGCCTTCGTCGAAGATACAGAACACACGGCCGCCGGAGGAGACCATCGCACAAAGGCTGGAGAAGTACTCGTGGCTGCGGCACCAGAGAGGTCCGCCGATCCACTGAAGATGTTTCGGAGCAGCCACCACGCGGTCGTGGGCCACTGCGTTGCCGCTGGCGTCGTGAAGAAAATGGGACCAGTCATCAATCTCTTTCGGGACGGGTTTAACCGTCTTCTTTCCATTTACGTATGCAACCCCGCGCGGGGCCAGCACGCGCATGACCTCTTTCATCGTCACGCCGCTCAACGCATCGGCCACAATCAGGTTGACCAGGTTGTCGACGTATGGCAGACCCTTGCCGTCGAAGACGTCGACCGACACCGGTCCGTAGAGGCCCTTGGAATGGATATGCTCGCGGGCTTTGGCGACGTTCTTCGCGTCAGTGTCGAGTCCGTGCACGAGATAACTGTCGTTAACGCGCAACCCTGCAGTGAGCTTCCCATCCCCACAGCCCACATGGACCACAAGCCCGCCCTTGATTCCAGACTCTTCAACCAGTTTTACCGGTTCCGCCGTCACCCCCGTCACCGCGTAAAGCATAATCACAATTAAATAAATACAATGTCCGGTCTCTTTTTCTCGGCCGAAAATGCCGAAAGCGCGCCCGCCAAAAGGACCAACAAAGCGGTACAACATGCCTGACCCTTCACCTTTCTCATTCTGCACCTTCAGCTGTCTTGTTCCTATTCTTCTTCCGTTCTTCCCGCGGAACTCGTTTGGTTGTTTGGCCCTTCGATTTCTTTTTGTTTTTATTAAACACGGGGCTTCCTTCGTTCGGGAACCAGCGGTCGAAAACCGCGTTCATGTTTGCTAAAACGGGAGCGTATTCCCGGTCGCCCGTAAAATGTGTTCTTTCATGCGGATCTCTTTTCAGGTCACGCAGCCGCACTTCGATGTTTCGGTCGATATCGTATTCGATGTACTTAAAACGGTCGTTCATCACCATCCTCCCGAACCCACTTTCCACTCCGATATCTTCGCGCCAGGGGATCTTTTTACCTTCGACCAACGGACGCACACTCCGCCCACGCGGATCGCCGTGCGCGTTCGGCACTCCCGCATAATCGAGCACGGTCGGCAACAGATCCAACCCATTCACAATCAGATGCTTATTGTCCACTGAGCCTGCTTTTTGGTTTCCGCCTTTGTCCATCACAATAAAGGGGATGCGGATGCTCTGCTCGTTAAACGTACCTTTGGAGGAAAAGCGATACGCCCCTTCATTATCACCATGGTCGCTCGAAAAGAGGACGACCGTGTTCTCTTCCTGCCCCGTCTCTTTAAGCACATCGAGCACCACGTTGATTTCAGCATCCACGATTTCCGTCAACCGCGCATACACCCAGCGGCTCAGTCGCCAATCTTTCTCCGTGAGGTTTATCCTATTCTCAAGGAGAATCGGTTTCATCGCCTGAAACGCCTCCGGCTCATCCGGCTGCGGCTCAAAGTTGGGGAGCAGCGGTGGACACTGCTCGCTTTCGTAAAAATTCGGAATGGTTGCCGCCTTGGCTTTTAACTCCTCAACCAACGCATGCGTTTTCCCGAGGTCGGTTCGGAAAAAGTAACAGATGTCGTGCGGGTTGATGTAAGAGAGCACGAGATAGTAGGGTTTGTCGTGCTTGCGCTTAATAAACTCGACCGCATCTTCAGACAGATCCATTTTGCGCCCGGTACTCATCACCTCAAAACCCAACACGTCCGGATAAAGTTCTTTGGGCAGGTGTGTCTTGCCACCAAACGCCGTGTGGTATCCCGCTCTCTTCAATTGCGCCGCGATATTGGTTTCTTCGTAATTGTGTTCTTTATTAAATCTAAGGACGCTTGAGTTGCGCCGGATCCCGTGCGAATCGGGCAACCAACCGGTCATCATCGAGGTACGCGCCGGCACACAGACCGGGTTCGGCGTGTAGGCTTTTTCGAAGCGAACTCCGTTCGCCGCCAAATAGCCCATCGCCGGCGTTTTCACGTATTTGTTTCCCGTGCAACTCATCATCGTCGCGCTCTGCTGGTCGGTGAAGATGTAAATAATATTCGGGCGCCGTGCTTCATTCGCTTGCGCCCGTGCCGTAGCCGAGGCGGCCAGTAAAAGTGATAACAGAAGTACTCGTCTCATGAGTTTGCCTTCCTTTTCTATTGTTTGGTTTCAGCCTGAATGGATTCGAGATAGGCCAAATCTTCCGGCGTCATAAACCGCAAACCAATATTGAACTCTTTCCCGTCGGGCGCCCGCAGGGTCACCAGCTTCTTCTGCTTGGGATTGACGAATGTGCGGACGAAGGCACCGGTAGCCTCCCAGTCGTTTCCGACCGCCCATCGCCGGAGTTCGTGCTTACCTGCCGGAGCCGTCTTGGAAACCGGTGCGGGCTTTGCCGGGGATACCGCTTTCTTATTCGGTTCCGCGTGCTTCTTCGGCTTCTTCACGATCTCCCTGAAGTACGGAGCCTTCCTATGCCACCCGTACGAAAGAAACTCCGGGTTGCGACTGAAAACAAAAAGGTCACGCGCAATTTGCTCGACGCGCGGATCCGCCTTTTTCGAGCGAGTGATCAAGGAGACGGGGCCCAGCAATCCCGCAGGTCGCAACGGGTCGCCTTTGTCATAATAACGGCTCGTCGTGAAGGTTTTGCGCCCTTGCTGCGGACGGGGCGTGTTTTCCTCAAACCACTTCGGAAGCGTTCTCAACAGTCCATCGGAAGGGACCCCAATGTCATCCGGATATTGTTCATCGCCGATGAAACGGTTGCCCCACAAATTCGCGACCCGGATTTCGAGTTCATTTTTGCCGGATTTCAGCGCGTCAGTAATGTCGGTCAAGAACGGCGGTTTCCATTCGGTTTCGATTTCTTCACCGTTTACGAGCACCGTGGCAATCACTTCAACCGAGCCCAGGTCGAGCCAGATCTCTTCGCCCGCTCTCTTTTTCAGCTCGATCGTCTTTTTGTAAATCCCCGTGCCGGAGAAGTAGCGCAGCAGCTCATCCGGGCTTTCGTTCCACGGCATGAGTTTGTCGAACTTTCGGGCTTTCGGCGCGCCAACCCCATCGAACGAAACCATCCAGTCGCTATCGAGCGAGCGGATTTTCTCCGGTTCGAGTTTTTCTTCGACGCTCTTTCCGTCCGCCGTTTCAATTTTCAGCGTACCACCCGCTTTGAAGAATTCTTTGGTGTCGGCCAGCGGATTCATGCGTTTCGCCGTTGAAAGAGCCACAGTTCCATTCAGGGAAACCTGCGTAACCGGCGCGGCCTTCGCCTTTTCGCGGAACACCACAAAATAGGATCCCGCCGGGTCGAAAATCATCGGGATGATGGTGCGCCCGTCTTCTTCTTCGTAAACGGAGCATCCTTCGATGCGGCCGCTATCGGGATACCAGAACTCCGGCTGTTTTCCACTGATGCGGAAACTGAGCAGACCCGAAGCGGTTTTTTCCGACGAGCTCGCCACAAAGAAGAAGTCGGCTTCCGGCGTGTAGCGGTGGATATAGGTAATCGGAAGCTTTCCGCGATAGGAGGACGTTTCCTCGGTTTCGCCTTCCGCCTCCACGATCACATCGGGTTCAACCCCCATTTTTTGGAGCACTTCAATGGGCTCCCGGGTCCAATAGAGTTTTCCTTTCCCATAGGAAACTTCGGTCACCCTTCCCCCGTCCAGGTTCTGCCACACGTTCGCGACAATATCGCTCACCTCTTTTTTACTCGCCGGATAGTTTTCCAGCCCGAGCGAGGTTTTCGGTTTGCCCGAAACCACCACATGGGCACCGTCCGCAACGAGCTTCTGGATTTTCTTGAGGAGCGGAACCGAGATTTCATCCATCTTCGGCAGTGACAGCATGTGATATTTTATGCCCGACGGCGTGCAGATCATTCCGTCTTCAACAAACAATTGGTCGCGAACCAGCTTAGCGCTCGCCAAATCAAAGTCGTATCCGAGCGGCAGTGCAGGACGCGTGGACAGCTCTAGTCCCGGAACAACTTCCGGCGTCATGAACAGCGCTTCAGCCTGAAACATCCCCTGCTGCAACATGAACTGACAGCGGGCCTGATAGTTCTGCCAGGCAACTCCCTGCTCCCACCAGGTGTTATGCCGGCTGTACTGCGAACCCCAGTTCTTGAAAACCATGCCGGGCTTGTGAACCGCTTTATCGTCCCACGGCTGGAATGGAGTGCAATGGAACGACATATGGTTAACGCCACTCGAATAGGCGTAATCGGTATGCCATTTATAGGTCCACGGATAGTGCACCCACGCCGCTTCCCAACGTCCTGCCGGGAACGCCTCCGATGTCACTTTTTTGCCTCCAAGCACATGGGCAGCGGAAGCGGCCCACTTGCCCTCTTTGTATGCGCGTCCAGGGCTATTCGAATTCCAGAATGTGGCGGTCGGATACCCAATCGCCTCTACAATTTCCATCCCGTCAAAAGCGGCACGCGAAAACGGTTCCGAACCGAAGCTCATATTGTGTTCCGCACACAGCTCCACCAGATACCCGAAGAAATTATCGTGGGCACAGTCGGCAAGCGTGCGGCGGAAATCATAGAGAAAGCGCTCCGACACTTCGACGCTTTCAACGATCCGTCCCGTCAGAACCGGCAGGAAAGGATAGAGACTGTAACCGCGCCGTTTTTCAAACTCCGCCGCCAGCACGGGCGACCAGTTTTGTCCGTCCGCCTCCCAGCTGTCGACCGCGAAATAGGTCAGGTTTTCGCCGGGCTTAACCCCGTCCATTTCCAGCAACGGTTTGCACAGACTGTCGAAATGGAGTTTAACCGCTTCGCGGCTGAATTTATCGGCTTCGAGTCCGCGCGTTTTTTCGTTCCCTGGTCGAGTGCAGGCACCTGTGCTTGCCGAACCCATCCGCAAAATGGTCCATTTTCCTGCCGGTGCCTTCCAGTTCAGGTTCCCGTTCGCGTCCATCTTGTCTGTCAAATCGATTACCTTGCCCAGCGGAATAATGTCAGCCGCCGCGACCGAATTCGCCGGGGTCTTTCGCAAGACCGCCTCGTTCTTTTCGCGGTGCTCCCGCATCCCTTTTTTGATCCCCAGCGACTTGATTTGATCCGCCGCGACCTGCGGTATCGCAAACACTTTGATATCCTTGTAGTACCCGACATCATCCAATTTCAATGTGCCGGTTTTGATCGGACCATCGTCCGGCTGTTCAACGGCAATCGAAACCGGACCGGGCCCGGCAATTTCCGTCTCGCTCCAGACGACGTACTGCATGCTTTTTTCGGGCGTGATCCAGGGTCCGCCAATCGCGCAGAACCCTTCGGTCATATTCATCGAAAGCTGAAGCCCAAGCCGAGTGGCCTCACGCAACGAATGCGCAAAAATTTCGTACCATTCAGGCGACGCAAAGCGAACGGGACCTTCAGGGCCGCCGACATTGAAAACCTTGGCTCCGCCGAGTCCAACGCGCGCCATCGCTTCGAGTTCCGCCGTTGCGCCCTCTTTGTTGAGCCATCCGTTACACCATTCCCACAGCACCGTGGAACGGTATTCATCGGGCGGATTCACAAACCCGTCAGCCAGCCCGCCCTGCCCCGCGGCATGGAGCGAAACCGTCAGGAAAAGAAGGGCTCCAAACACCAAGGTTTTACTGATACTCATTGCGACTCTCCTCATGATGTCAGGCAGTGTTACCAATGCCGCCTCAGTCGCGGGCGCCGAGGCAGAGAACGCTGCCATCCATCGTGCACACGTAGAGCCTGCCGCTGGCAGCGGCCATGCCGTCGAAGACGGGTGGGCTATCCAGTTTGTGTTCAGCCAGGCGTTTACCATCGGCTTTGGCGACGGCCCACAGCAGACCGCCTTGTTTTCCGGCCAGGGCCTCGGCTTGCTGCTGCGCCTTCTCTTGGACCTCGGCGCTGCGGTGCTTCAGGTAGGACTGTGCGTCCTCTGCCAGGCCATGATCAGGCGGCCCGGCTACGAACAGCGTCTCGCCGGCAAGGGCCATCGCCCGGACCAACAGGGGCAGGTTGGGCTGCGACCACACGTAAGACGGCTTCGGCCTCGCCTTCTTCCCCTGCGGCACGGGGGACTTGGGCGGCTGTGCCTTCGCCTTCCGGGCGGCCGGCGGACGTGGTGTGCGCTTCGGATTGAACGCAAACAAGTGGTGCTCAAAGGGCTTCAGCTGGAGCCATTGACGGTTGTATCCGAACCCGTACATCCCGCTGTCGTCAAACACGCAGATGCGGGTGAAGCTCGGCCAGCCTCTGGTGCCGCTCGACCAGCCACCGCGGTTGAGCCACGTGTCGTCAAGGAATCCGAGCCGGCGTTTGATCGCGGGGACAGGCTCCGCGGCGACGCCCGCGTCGGTCGAGGGTTGCTGGTCAAAGTCAACGAGGGCGTCGCGCATGAAGACGTTGGCGCCGTCGCCGGAGAGGACGTCGGGCAAGGTGGTGCCCGGCATGCGCATCTTGTTGGCGGAATCCTGGCGCTTCTCGCCTGTCTTCGGATCCAGTTCGTTGCTGATCACCTCGCCCAGCTTCTCTCCGGTCATTGGGTCCAGGCGCAACAGTCGCATGCCTCCGTCGGTGAACGCGGACCGGCCTGCCACGCAGTAGAGCACATCGTTCTGCACGAGCACGCTGCCGTGGACCGGCCAGGTCGACTCCAACTGTTCGAAGGCCATCATCTTCCGCTCTTCGGGCGCGGCGCGGAAGCGCCACACGAGCTGGCCGTCTGAGGCCTGCAGGCAATACACCCACCCGTCCCGTGACCCGAAGAGCACGCGGCCCCGGTGGATAGTCGGCGGCGAGTCCACCCGGCCGCCGGTGGTGAAACTCCAGACCTTCTTCCCCGATGCGGCGTCGAGGGCGTGTACGGCGTGGGCGTCAATGCCGGCTACGAAGAGCTTGCCGTCGGCAATGACGGGGGCGCTGAGTTTCCCGCCGATGTCAGTGCGCCACAGCGGCGCAACGTCCGGGCGCACGGCGGCCGGCGAAGCGCCGCTTCGCTTCGCGTCGTAACGAAACGTGGGCCAATCGCCTTCGCTGCCGGTGCCCGATGCCTGAGGCTGAGACCCCGCGGCAAAAGCCGATCCGCGCTCCAGCCGGTCGTCGTCAGTCGCCCCTGGACTCGCGGGCTTCGGTCCTCGCGCCGGCGCCAGGGCGCAGAGGCCGGTGAGCTTCGAGGTCGTGAAGCACATGCAATAGTGGGGTGGCGCGTAGACCAGGCCATTGGCTGGCATAATCCCGTACAGGCACGTGCCGCGCACCCAGAACTGTGGCGTCCATTTCCGCGAGCGAGTATCGACGAACTCGATCCCGATACATGACGTTAAGATGTAGCGCTCGGTGGCCTTCGCCCGGTGGCAGCGATGGTGGAACCCGGGGATGTGCGCATCCGGCGGGAATTCGTGCTGCACCTGACCCGTTTGGAGATCGCGCTGTGTGAACACGCCGGAGCCTGGCCGCGCTGAGAATTCGAGGGTGCCCGCCCAGACGCTGTTGTCAATGATGAACAGGTCTTCGGCCGAGAAGTGGCCGGAGCGCGGCATTGGGGCGTTCCAGAGCGTTTTACCTGTATCGGCCGCCAGGGCGGTCATGGTCCCCTCGCCCTTGCGCGGGCCCAGATTCTCAACCACGCCGCCGAACACGACCACGTTCCCGCAAACGGCCAGGTTCGGCCCGTACTGAACGCCGATCATGCTCGGCTTGGTCACCGGGGCCGATTCCCAGAGTTGCTCGCCATTGGTGCGACTCAACGCGGCCACCTTCTCCCCATCGTGGATATAGACCCGCCGGCTGTCGGCCGCCAGGGTCAGGGGCGCCACTTTGCGGGATTGCTTCCACCGCACCTCGCCGCTTTCCGGATCCAGCGCGACAATAGAGGCTGGCTTGTTGTCCCACGCCCATTGCGTGTGTACGCGGAGCTTCTCCTTCTGGGTCTGGGACGTCTCTGCCTGGTACTCGTGCCACGTGTTGGGGCTCTGCCGGACCAGTGCAAGAAGCAGCCCGTCGGAGAAGACGATTTCGTCCGTTTGTTCCGTTCCCGCGTACGTGCGGAGCGTGGTGCCTGTGGCGGCGTCGAGCATGCTGACTGGCGCGTTGTTCCCCAGGGTCACGAAGACCCGGTCGCCAACGGCTACCAGACGCCGCGGCAACTGAGCCGGGCCGGCTTTGAACGGCCAGAGATGATTGACCCAGGTGGGGATCGGCCGTTTCCAGAGCGTGGTGCCGTTGAACGCATCGCGAGCCACCAGCGACCACTTCGACGGCAACAGAATCGAGGTCGGCAGGCCCTCGTCGATGATGTAGAACAGCCTGCCGCCGGCAGAAACCGCCGCGTTGAAGCCGGACACGTGATCGTGGTGCCGGACCCATCGCGGCCCGCCGATCCACTGAAAGTGCCGCGGCGGTCCCACCGCTGTGTCCTTGCTCACCGCGTTGCCAGTCGCGTCGTACAAGTAGTGCGTCCATTCGTCGATCTCACCGGGACGCGGCTTGACGGTCTTCGTCCATTTGCTGCCACTGCCGACAAGCGCGACGCCCTCCGGGCAGAGCACCCGCATGACTTCGGCCATGGCGGCGGCGTCAAGCTCGTCAGCAACGACCAGATTGACGAGGTTGTCCACGTATGGCAGGTGTTTGCCGTCCCAGCGGTCGACTGACACTTCACCGTAGAGGCCCAAAGACTGAATGTGTCGACGGGCCGCTGCCACGTTCTCAGCTTTGGTATCGAGGCCGTGGACGCGATACGCGGCACCGGCCCCCAGCGCGGCGGCGAGCTTGCCGTCGCCGCAACCGACGTGAACCACCAGACCGCCCGTGACACCGCTTTCGGTGAGTATGTCTTGGACAAGAGACCCGCTCGCGTCCGGATCACGATCCGCGGCGAAAACGCTCCCGGCGCAGATAGCGTAGAGGACGCCGGCAAGAAGCCGACGATTGATCGATGGTCTCATGGCAATTGCTCCTCTAATTAAGTGTGATTGATTCATATTGTCTCCTTATGGTCAACGATACCGGACGTACACATAGCGTTCGCCATGGATGCCTTCCCCGTTCCTTCCCCTAAGGTAAGGCTGTCAGTTGCAGAACGACGGCGTCTCGGGCCTGGACGGTTAGCTCAATGGTGTTCTCGGCAGTGATCCGTGCCCCGTTGCCCCATAGGGGTTGCGCCTCTGTCAGCCGGCCGAATCCGGTCGAGATTGAGGCTTCCGTTTTCTGAGGAGAACGCGTGGGATTGATGACCCAGAGGAAGACTGTGTCCTGGCCTGCGTGCAGCCGGGCATGCACCCGGGCGTTGCTGAGCGTCACCTGTTGCCCGCGGCCGCTTAGCGAGAATACGTATTGGAAGTAGGCGCGGTTGCTCTCACCCCGTTTTGTCTCCGTGGCAATGCTGGGGTGCGTGCCCACCAGGACCGTTGCTCCTTCCCCGTACTTGCGCTGAACGGCTGCAATCTCGCCGTCTTCGTAGCGCGCCAACGCCCGCGCGCCATTCTTCGGCTCGTAGGCTTGGCGGTAGCCGGCGCCGCGCACTGCCGGGTCAAGTTCGTCAAACCGGACCTCGCTTGGCACCTCCGGCATGAATCTTACGTCCGTTTCGAGAGCGCCGAAGAGGCCATCAAGCCCCGCTCCGGGCTGCGCTGTTCGCGCACGGAAGTTGCTGTCGAAGTACGCGGGACAGCCTTCGGCAATCAGGAATCCTCCTCCCTCGACCCACGCGAGCAAGGCAGCCGCCGTCTCGTCCGCCATCGCGATCGGGAACGGCAGGTAGATCACCTCGTAGCGGTCGATATCCCCAAGCCGAATCCAATCGCTCTGGATGTTGTTGCCGAGGAATCCGCGGCAAGTGCCCCAGAAGGCCAACGGATACCAGTCCTTTCGCATATGACTCTTTGAAAGGTGGCTCATTAGGGCGGATTCCTCCAGAAAGAGCACACCCACATCACCCTTAACCGGCGTCGCCTCAATGAGCTCGCCCACTTCGGCACTGTTGGCCCACTGGGCCATGCGGCTGTTCATCTCACTTCGGGGCGTCCTGCTCCCATCAAGGCCGTAGGGCCCGTAGGCGCCGAACAAGGGGCCATCAAGCAAAGGCCGCCACCGCGGATACAGAAGGCCTCGGGCCCCGCCTGCCAGTGAGGTGAGATGCCAAAGGCGAATGTCTTCCGGCTCGGTTATCCATCGCCCTTCCGGATTGGGGCCCGCGGGCCAGCGTGGCCCGCCCTGGGCTTCGGAATACCAGAATGGTTTCCCCGCGGCCCCGGCCCGGACAGCATCCAGGCTGCGCCAGAGCGTCACGGGGTCGTTTCCCTCCCGGGTCTGGACGAAGGTGAATCCATACGAATCCACCTGCGCCGCGGCTTGCCAGTGGTCGCTGCCGTGGGAGAACATCCAGTCGAGACTGTTTCCCAAGCCGTGCGCCGTGATCAGAACATTCGGGTCCACCGCTCTCAGTGTTTCGACCCGCCACGCCATCTGACGGTAGAAGTTGTCCTTGCGGAAGCGGAGCCAATCGCCACATTCCGGCCAGGGAGCATGTTGCTTGGGTATTGCTATCTGCCCCCAATCCTCCAGAGAGTACCGCCGCCAAGTCTGGCGGAGTTCCTCAAGGGATGCGTATCGCTCTTGCAGCCAAGCAACGAAGGCTTCACGAGTTGCCTCGCAGTAGCAGATATCGGGCTGGTAAAAGCACTCGTTCCATACGTCGTAGGCCAGCAAGGCGGGATGCCCTTTGTACCGCGCCGCGAGCGCCGTCAGAAACGCTCCGACACGCTCCCGTCCGATTTCCGTGTCCAGACACACGGCCCCCGCATTGCCCTTTGCGTGGCCGCCCGTGATGCAACTCGACGAGATCCCGCTGACGGGCCGCGCGCCCTTGATATCGATGTAGAGTGCCTCGGGGTACCGGTGGAAGACCCACTCGGGCGCCAGGGAAGTCATCTCGGCAATAACCGTGCCGATGCCGTGCTTCTCGGCCAGCTCCATTTGGCGGTCATAGTCCGCCCAATCGTGAACCCCGGGGGAAGTCTCAATCGCCCCCCAGAGGAACCAATGCCGCAACACATTGTTCCCGTCCTTCGCCGCGGTAGCGTAGTCGCGGTCCCAATCCTCTCGCGGGGGATTGGACTTCCGGAAGTAGACTGCACCGTAGGGCACTTGCGGCATTCTGTTCATATCGACTTGGCTCAAGTGCGGCCCGCCTGGCCCACGCTGCTGCGCCCCCGCCATCCCCGCGGCGACAACCAGCGCAGTGGCCATGCTCGCCCACACAAACTTTCCCATCCAGCCAAATCTGCTTTGAGACATTCTAGCAGTCCTCCTTCTGTGAAATGGTAATAGCACTCGCCCGAGCGCACGGATACCGTCCCGTTGGATCGAGGCAGAACGCGCGCGGGTCACGATGCCGGTTCAGCCGCGAGGCTTCTGTAAAAGGCTTGGTGCCTTCGGTAGGCGGGCTTGGCGCGACCGTCTCGATCCACCAGTCCGCCGTTTAGGATGAACTCAGTACCGTCGGCAAAATCCCACCAGTTCATGAACTTAACCTGTGGATAGCTCGCTGCGATCGTATACCAATGTTCGAGCCAGTCAGCTTGCCCCTCAGGCGACCAGGGCCCGCGCCAACCGTCCAGCACATCGGCTTTATGTGCAACGCTCGGGTCACGTGGTCGCGAGCTGGACGGGGCGCCCATCTCCGTCAGGTAGATGTCCTTACCCAGCGCGATGAAACGCTCCAGATGAAGGGCGCAGTCCAGGAGGGGGCGTACATCCTTCGCTCTGGTGTGAACGATCCACTGCAGGCCAACACCTTCAAACGGTATATCGGCGGCCAGCACGTCATCCAGAAACGTCAGTGGACTCCAGCACTGTCGCTTAGTCGACTGAACGTAGTGCCCCCACACCAAGCAGTGATTGATGACTCGGGGTTTACCGGGATCAAGCGCCGCGACCAGGTCGCTCACTATACGCGTAACCGTCAGCAGTTGGTCTTGTGACCACCTCATCGGGTTGGCGAAGCCCCAATCATGCATTTCATTGACGATCTCCCATATGTCGACCTGTCCACGATAACGCGACACCAGCGCAGTTGCCCATCGTTCAATGGCGTTCAACTGCTCCTTGAAGCTCAGGGCCTTGAACCACGGAGGTACGCTGCCACCCCAGTAGACGGCAAAGCTCTTGAGGGCCATACCGTGCTGATCGGCGAAGGCTGCGATACGATCCAAAGGTTCCCAACGGTAATGGCCGCGTTCATGTTCAACCCATCCCCAGAAGCACGGCAGAACCGTCGCATTGGCCGTGGCGGCAACCATTTTCCATTGTTCGTCGGGCCTTACGATCTGCGGTTTGTGCATGGGATCCAGGGTCCGCCAGTTGGGCCCGCAATCAAAGACCGTCGATGCGATTCGCGGCAGCTCACTGTTCGCAGCCCGGCGTGCCAGCTTATGTTTGGCGTGGGCAACAGCCATCGCTTCTCCGGAAAGAACGGCTACCGTGAGTGCTTCCGCGTACTTCTCCTGCTCGGCCAATTCCAGGGCTGTGTCTAGATCGAGGGAGCATCCTTCTCGTTCGGCAAAAGCACGGCAGCGCGCCAACTGGCTGTCGAGCAGTTCTGGCCAGAGCTCCCGCGAACCTTCGAGGTAGCCTTCGCCAGCGTTATCGGCGGTTAGCCAGGTATACCCGTAACCCGGCAAACCAATACATACATGCACCGCTATAGGCGAGTCAGAAGTCAGTGAGACCAGGTAGTCTGAGCCGTGACGTTCAACAGCGAGTTTCGTGGCACGATGTGCCAGGTCTGTGAAGTAGATTCCATAGATTCTATGGTGCTCCGCACCGTGGATGGCGAGTGTTGGCATCCTCTTCTCCACACCTTCTTTGTCATTGTCGGCTTCCGTCTGGTCAAAACCGGGAATAACCTCAGCGCCTTGAGCTAGACTGAGTATGGAAGATCCGGATGCAGCAGCGGCCACGGCACCGGTCAAAATCGATCTACGGGAGATTTTCGACATGGCAGGATACTCCGTGATGGTAATCTGACATTTCCCATATGGACGCCCGTAACCACCACGGGCAAGTTCTTTGAGTTCTTTGTGAGTTTACTGAAGGCCGCTAGCGTTTGCCAAAATCGATTTTGCCGTCTCCATCCTTCTTTGATGTCGTTCATAGCTCAATCACAGTCCCGGAAGAAAAGGGGAGGGAAGAAAAGGGGAGTGGTACAATTTCGCCAGTCGATTGGGCAGAACGGACAAGATGGCATTTCATTTGACTTTTTTGTTACTTAGTGGTGGCGTTATTCTCCTGCTGTTACTCCTTTGCTGGTCGCCCGCGTGAGCGGAGTGTGGATTCTAATCCGAGTTGTTTGGCCGTTTGTTCGACCCGCGGACCACTGCCGCTAGGTCGGCCGCGTTTGCCGGATAAAATGTACCACTCCCCATTTCTTCCCTGTAGAATGAAGAGTTTCAGTAGTCCCAAATTCAGCGGCGCGAAAGTAATGGACTGTAGTGGGGTTTTGCAACATAAGCATAAGTTTAGGGAGGGCAAAAGGTGTATGTGGGGTTGAACAAAC
>CAZUAH010000158.1:0-9547 GCA_964617665.1 uncultured Pirellulaceae bacterium | reverse complement strand
ATTCGCCAGAATTCCCTTCCTTGACTGCAGGCAAAGGGAATTCTGGCGAATTCCACTACGGCCCCCACGGTAAATCTGGAACTACTGAGTTTAGCGATACGTTCTGTTGCTGTGATCATCTTTTCTTTTTCACTTGGGAGGCTTAATTCACTTCACGACGCGAACCGGCAGTTTCGGGCTGCTTGTCAGGGTCAACTGGACATCATCAACAAAGCAGTCACCCAGCGCAGCCAGAGTGTAGTTTTCCAGGTTGGGGTTGGCTGCCA
Source organism: uncultured Pirellulaceae bacterium (assembly GCA_964617665.1). Taxonomy (GTDB): domain Bacteria; phylum Planctomycetota; class Planctomycetia; order Pirellulales; family Pirellulaceae; genus JADHUC01. Next base: position 9,281 of record CAZUAH010000158.1, on the reverse strand, counting down.
AATGAATCACGGCTACGGTCGCTTCCGGCGCGAGAAGGCAGGAGGCGGAAACCTCTACCGATTCCTGTCCGGGAACGAGAATGACACCCTTCGAACCCACGGCAACCGCATCGCGCAGAGCCATCGGCCAGTCTTTGCCGATGGACTCCGGCGCGGCGTTGAACAAATACAAATGACAGGCTCCCCGGACCTTCCGCGCCTCTGTATCGGAAGGCAGCGCGTCTTGGCGGAAACGTGCCGAAAGCTCCAGGGTCAGTTGCGCTTCCGGATCAATGGCACTCCACTGTTGCCGAAGAGAGCGCAGATCGACAAGTTGGAATACGTCGCAGGAGAAAGCAGGTCCGTTAGGCAAACCGGATACACTTGCTGTTGCCAGAAAACGCAACGTCCGATTTCCGCCGGCTGGTTCGACCACCTCGGCCGGATCACCACTCCACTTGTGGAATTGTGCGGGAAACTTGCGTTCGATGGCCCCCTCTGGCATGGCCTCGAAATCGCCATTCGCAAGGCTGAGAATTCTCTCCTCCGCCTTTGGCAAACCGACGGCCCACACTACCCCAACGCCTAACAGGCCCACCAAGGCGCCTGCCACCAGTCCGGCTGCAATTTGCTGCGGCCAGGCAAAATGTCGAATGTCACTCCGACTCTCCTTCGAAATCCCGTGCGGGTCTGGCTCCGTTTCCAAATCCAACGCCAGCACTTCATCCGCCAGCGCCCCGTGAAGCTGAGCCGCCTTGAGATACCGCGAACGAACCTCCGCATCCGCGACAATCTGCGCAGAGAGCGTCGTTGCTTCTTCGGCGGTCGTTTGCCCGTCCAAGTGCTTCTGGATGAGGGCGTCCCATTCTGGTGATTCGTTCATGCGAGTTCCGTTCTCGATTGCCTTTCGATACACGTCTGCAGATTGCGCCGAATGCGTTGTATGGCTTTGTAAATTGCCTCGACCGTCCGGCCCTCCCGTTCCGAGAGCCACTGCGGGCTGCGACCTTCGTGGTAGTAGCCCTGGATAAGCCGACGTTGCTTTTCTGTGAGTTTCGTCAGGCAGGTGGCGAGATGCCGCTCAATGGCGTTGGCAAACTCCGGCTCGCATTCCATTTCCTGCTCCAGCACATCCATCGCCTCCTCGGTGAGCTGGGCACGCCGCTGCTGACGCGCCAGAAAACGTCGGGTCTCGATCCGCGCGAAGCCCATCGCCCAGTGGAGGAACGGCCGCTCCGGGTCGTAAGAACCGAACTGCCGCCAGAGGGCAACTGCCGTGTCCTGCAGGATATCCCGCGCGTCCGCCCGGTTCGGAACAAGGACAAGAATCGAACGCAGCATCACCGGTTCACTCTCCAGGAGCAAGCGGGTGAAGCGTTCGTGATCACTGTTGGGGTCCGTTGTTGGCATCGTTGAAAATGCCCCTTTCACAACAGGTCCACGCGAGGACAGAATATTGGACAAAAAAAGTTCTGTCTTTTTGCGTCATGGTCGCCTGGATGCATTCGTCATGCCGCTCACTTCTAGCATCGTTCGAGGAATAAGAGTCCGATTTCCTGTGAGCGTCACGCCGCTAGCCGCCGGTTTTTCCAGCATGTATGCCGGACCAAGGTCGCGCAACGTGCTGCCGGAGCAGCGCAAACGCCTTCACTCCGTCCCACGCTCTGTTCTGGCAACGACGCACGGTCAGCGACCGAAGATCCGGCACGTGCCGCGTTTGCTCGTTCCGGCCTACGACTGTGAGCGGCAAGGCGCTAGCCGCCGGTTTTTCCAGGTTCAACGGACCGGCGGCTAGCGCCTTGCCGCTCAGTAATTCCTCGAACGATGCCAAGTCGGATGGAGCCCAAAATGAGTGTTTGCCCTTTCACTATTTCTCTATCTTTTCGGGAACTGCCCGGCCGTCAGTAATAACCCAGCCATAACCCCTCGGGATGGCCGGGCCGGGGTTCACATACCTTTCTTCTGACTTCGTCAATAATGGAGCAAGCGTGCTCTTCCACTCCGCGTGCTTTTTGGCGAGTTGTTCGGCAATTTCTGGAAACTGATCCGCAACGTTCTCTTCTTCGCGCGGGTCTTTCGCCAGGTCAAAGAGTTGCCAGGGCTCCGTCTCCCGATAACGGTAGAGTCGCCAGTTTTTCGAGCGGACTGCGACAAGATGACGTCTTGGCGCATCGATCGGATCGTTGTTCAGCCAGAAGAGATACTCGTGAACATCGCCTTTCCTTTTGCCGAGAAGATAGGGCATCAGATCGACACCATCGATATGCTCTGGGGGGCTGGCTTTCGCGGCGGAAGCGATGGTGGCGTAGAAATCGAGTGTGCAGGAAAGTCCATCGAAACGCTCGCCTTGCGGAACAACGCCCGGCCAGGAAATAATCGTCGGGCTAAGCGTCCAGCCGACCTGCTGCGTACCCTTTCCTTTTCCGCCCCGGTACGGAGTCGATGTGCCGCCCTCTCCGCCGTTCGCCCCGTTATCGCTGGACAATATGAGCAAGGTGTTTTCGCGCATCTTGTGTTTATCCAGACAACCGAGCAGCTTACCAACCTGATCGTCGAGTGCGACAATTCCGCCGCCGAGTTTCCGACGGTTCTGCGGTGCCGTGGTGCGAGCCGCAAAGTGTTCGGGAATATCCCGGTGAGACGAGTGTACCGCCAAGGGCGACCAGTACATGAAGAACGGTTTGTCTTTCGTTCGATTCCGGTTAACAAACTCGACTAAGTTATCCCCGTCGATTTCAGTGAGCCAGACCACCTCTCCATCCTTGTTTTTGCATAAGAAGTGGTTTCCGTCTGTAATCCTTGGCGGGTGCTCGGCAACCTCCATGAATCCGCGGGCGGAGGGGCCCTGAAACTTGGTGCCGACATCCCATTTCCCAATCTGGCCGGTAATGTATCCGTTGTCGCGCATGAATTCCGCCAGTGTTGGCTTGTCGTCCGGAATCGGGAGACCGCGTGCCATACCGTATTTGCCGAAACGCTGCCCGTACATTCCCATGAGCAGGCTGCAGCGGCTAGGACAGCACGGCGGGTTCGTGACGTACGCTTGAGTGAAAACCACACCCTCTCTGGCGAGCCGATCGATGTTCGGCGTGGGGATATCGGTGCAACCAAACGGTCCGGTATCGCCATAGCCAAGATCATCAATGAAGAGCAGGATGACATTCGGTCTGGAATCGGCGGCTTTCGTCCACCCCGCCTGAAAACAAGCCAGCACCAGCAAGAGTACGATGCCATTGTTTTTCATTGTTGCTACCTCTTTCATTTTCGTTTCGGACTCTTCTGATGCCCGTCCTTCGGCTGAGCCGTGTCGGGCGTCCGAAAGACGTCCTTGAGGCACTGCAACATCATATGCCCGCGCCCCTTGGTCGGGGCCACGATGCCGCCTTCGCCGAATTCACTCCATGCGTAGATTGTGAACGCCTTCTGCACGGTGCTGTCCTTCTTCGGCAATCCGAGTGAGGAATGTCTAGTGAGTGCTGTCTTCATAGCCCTCAATTCCTCGGCGAATTCAGCGCGCGTCGGGAAGGTGAAGAAGCGCTGGTAGTGCGGGGCGGCCTTGGGATAGGTCCACGGACGCGGGTTCCAACCGGCGGCGAGATACGGCATCCATGGGAGCGGATCGCTGATGCGGTTCCCGAGGGTCGTGCGGGCCTGCGCGGCGAGAGTCGCGTAGGGGTGTTCCGCCTCGCGTTCTTCCGCCTTCGGCACACACATGTAGGTCGCGGTGAAATCGAAGAGCTCCGCCGGTGGCCACTTGGCTCCCAGCGGGGGCGTTTGTCCGGAGATACCGACTCCGATGATCATCTCGCCCAGCCCGGCGTTGCGCACCGCATCCCGCAGTGTGTCGAGGCGTTGGCGGCAGAGGTCCAGATCGTTGTCGTTTGCCCGCAGGAACTGGGTGATACCGTGAACCTTGAAAACCAGGCGTCCATCGACGCGGAGGTAGGCCGGGTTTTTCATTGCCTCTAACCACGTCGCCACGCAGGCGGCCCATTCCTCTTCGCCGCTCGCGGAGAAGTCCGGTGAATTGCAGTACTCGATGAAGAATCGCATCATTCCCGCATTGTCCGAAGCCAGATAGGTCTCGAGACCCTTGTTCAGCAAAGGCGCGTACTTCTCCTGGCGACTCCCGGGCTTCGGGTAATACCAGAGGATGGCGAAGAAATCGACTCCATGGCCGGCAGCGGCGACGATCTCCCGATTCATGGTGGCCTGATCATTGTACTGGCCGAGAAGTGGCACACGGTCCGGAAACTCGGGACGCCAGTCCGGCTGGTCGGCATTCCATCCCTGTCCGTGCCACTTGTTCGGCAGTTCCCTCCACCAGCCGGCGAAGTAGTTGACGCCGACCAGCGGTCGTTCACACGCCATTTGTGCGGAGGTCGGCAGCTCAGCACATGAAGGCCCGCAATGAAGCCCAATGGCGATGATGATGAAACCCATTCGCCTTCCAACATCTCTCATTGTCAGCCATTTCTTCCTCATCTCTGGATGTAGTCCTTGCGCAAGTATTTCGAGGCGTCGTTATCGCCGGAGATCTTGCTCCAGTCAGCAAGCAGTCTCCGATGCTCTGCCAGTACGTTCTGGAATTCGGGGTCATCAACAAGGTTTCGCATTTCCCCGGGATCGTTCTCCATGTCCACCAGAGACTCCTTGCTGTCGGGATCGTCGAAGGCACAGTACTTATATCTCTGACTGCGGATCATTCGAGTGTAATGATTCTCGGACGCTACGTACGTCCGCCAGTCATCGACAGCTTCGCCTTCGGCCACCGGACGAAGGCTTCTGCCCAGAAGGTGTTCGGGAATGTCGATACCTGCGTAATCACAGATTGTCGGCAGGATATCGAGCCCCGTGGAGACGAGATGTTTCCGGTCGATTCGGCCAGCCGGAATGCTTCCTTTGTATTTCAGGATAAACGGAACGCCTACCGACTCCTCATAGAACATCCCCTTGGATGCCAACCGGTGGCTTGCATCCATATTCCCGTGGTCACTGGTGAAGATGATCAGCGTGTTGTCTTCGAGACTGGCCTTTTTCAAGCCGTTAAGAATTCTGCCGATTTCACCATCGACTCGTTCGGTGAGGCGGTGATAGATCCAGCGATTGATTCGCCAGGCTTTCTCGTCATACTCCTCACGCATCGTCGAGGTCGGTGTTGTGGCCCTGGCACTCAAATGGGCTTGAATGGCTGAAGGCTCATTCTGCTGTATGCGATAGTTGTCAGGAAGCGGAGGCAGTTCGTCCAAAGGCAGTGCAGCGGCCTTCTGGTGAAGATCCATGACATTGGATTTCTGGCCCGTGTGGGCCTTGTGGGCGAAACAGACGTCGTGTGGATTGATGAAAGATGCCACCGCAAAGAACGGCTTGTCCCGCTTCCTCTTGATGAATTCAACACAGGCCGTAGGCAGCTCATCGCGTGAATCTCGGTAATACTCGTCGTAGCCTGCGTTCCGAGGGACCAGCGACCTGCACATATGCACTTTTCCACCGTAGAACGTGTCGTAACCGGCTCGCTTCAACAGCTTGCCCATTGAATTCGCATCCACTTCAGGCGGGAGTTGCTTGATCGCGCTGCCCGTGTGATTGTCGTCCGCGCCAAGGCGGCAAGGCATGACGCCCGTTGCCATGCTTATGCGGCTGGGCACGCACACGGGATTCGCGCTATATGCTTTCTCGAAGCGAATACCATCCGCCGCCATCGCATCCAGGGCTGGAGTCTTTAGGCACTTGTTGCCTGCGCAACTCATCATGCGGGCGTGCTGCTGATCTGTCATGATCAACAGGATATTGGGCTTGCGTGTATCCCGGTTTTCGGCAAAAGCGTTTGCCCCCGCTCCAAGCAGTGTGGCGGCGGCAAGAAACACCATGGCGGATTGATGAATAAACGCTCGTCTGTTGATGTCTTTCATTGTCATCTATCTCCTCTTTGTCTGAGGTGTTTTTTGTTCTGGGCGGTTGGATTCATACCGTGGCGTAAGCTTCCAGCTTGCGATTCTGCCGAAGAAGGCAAGCTGGAAGCTTGCCCCACGGGTAAATTCTCATCTGCCGCTCGTCCTATGCGTTTGCTTCGGGCAGAATCGCGTTGTGTTCCGCGAGCAACGTCCGAATATCCTTCAGTGGCACCTCGAGCGGCGTCGTGTTGCGTGCCACCGCCAGAACCGCCGCCGCACCAGCCGCCTGCCCCATCGCCATACAGGAGGCTTGAACGCGCAGGGCGGAATTCGCCCTGCGGTCACTACTTACGCACCGACCGGCAACCAGCAAGTTCTTGCTGTTTTTCGGCACCAATGCCCGGAGAGGAACGGTGGGAAAGACGCCTTCGGATAGATGCTCCGGTCGCACCCCGTGCTCATCATGAACATCGATCGGGTAAAACGAATAGCAGACCGCATCGTCAAACAGCTTTCCGCTCGTGTAATCGGACTCGGTAATCTCATATTCCCCCTCGACCCGGTACGTTTCCCGAATCGCCGTTTCGGGCTGCATCGAGAGCAGCTTCGTCTTTTCACAACCGGGGACCTCCTCGCGCAAAAACCGCAGGGTTTCGAGCAACGTTGTGCGACTCTCAATATTCGTTGCGGTGTGCGCCGCCGAGGTGGTTGAATCAGCATTGCTGATGTGGTGGATATTGTTGCCAGCCTTCTTAAGTAAGCCTTCTATCTTGTTTCTGAATTCCTTTCGCACCAACCGTCCGTCTTTCACCGCTTCTTCGTATTTCTCCCGCAGCAGCTTTTGGTCCACCGAGCGACTGTCGTATTCGCCTATCTTGAACATCAGTGAACCCGGCTGGATTACGTCCTCGCGCAAAACCGGATAGCCCGCCAGCGCGGTCATGTACCCATTGCCGGTACAGTCGATTAGCTGCTTACACCGAATGGTCATCCGAGTTCCTTTCCCGACGACTTCGATGTTCCACCGACCCTCGGTATATTCCGCCTTGACCGGAGTTTCGTAGTAGCGAAGCTCAACGCCGGCTTGTAGGCATTTTTCTTCCGCTAACAGCGCATAGATACTCGGGTTGATACGTACTTGATGCCTCGGGTGAGATCTCCCGGTGGGAATGCTGAAATCGGGAAGCCTGCCGTCGTCGAATTTCACCGTGTCGGTTACCAATTCCCAGCCGATCCCAGCAATAATCTGACGACCCCAGGCATGAAACAGGCCGGGGAATGCGACGCCGCCGACGGTCATTGTGCCGCCCAACATACTTCCATTTTCAACCAGAATGGTTCGGCATCCTGCCCGGGCGGCCTGAAGCGCCGCGATCACCCCGGCCGTTCCCCCGCCGACGACCAGCACATCGGCTTCTTTCGTCTCTTTGTTGTGGAGGTGTTTGCTAGATTGCGCCGAGGCAATCGACTCTTCCGCCAGCGCTTTTGCCGAGGCGACCGCCGCGATACCGGCGGCGGAGTACCGCACGAACTGACGTCTTCCGATGTGATTGTCTTTCATCTCTTTGATCTCCTGATGTGCATTCCCGCTTTCTGCTATGTGGCTGTGGATGCTACTGTATTTGGAGCCGAATCCGGTCAACCTGCAAACGCTGCTTCGAAACGCCGGACATAAAACGGATGAGCTTGAGTCCGGGTTGATCAAACGTAACGGTGCCGAACGAAACGTCTTTGAGTCCACCGCTGCCGGGTTCGACCGTGCCGACTGTTTTCATCGGGTACCCGGTGTCTGCCTGAGCGGCGACATCCACCACATCGTCCACCAGTACCGCACAGGCCCCACCCACCGAGAGCGTCGCGCCAAGCGCGTAGGTTCCGACATCCTTAACATCCAGCACAAAATCAATATAGCTGCCCTTTCCGCCATGGAGATCGGCACAGACCACCCCGCCGCCCGATGCACTGGAAAGCGTTTGCCGGAAATGGCAGTTTGTGCGAATTTTGTAGTCGCCCGAGGTCTGGCACGGAATCGCTTCCGCCTCGATCCAGCCGTCCGCCGGGATTTCCGGATAACGGAACGTCAGATGTTTTGATAATCGCTCGATGACCGATGCGTATGCGGGTTTCCTCGCAAGATTATCAAACTCGTGCGGATCGTCGCCGAGTCTATAAAGTTCGGTTTCACCCGTAACCAATCGCGTCATTCGGTAGTCGTTATCCAAAACGCTGTCGTAGCGGATGCCGTCTTCCTCGCCTGACATCACGACGGGTTTATCCCAATCGGAGTCTGGATTCTGGAGCAACGGTACGAGGCTATTTCCGTCGATCTTTTGCGGTGGCGGCGGAAGTTCCAGTAAATCGATCAGCGTCGGATAGAGGTCCTGAAGCGAAACGGCTTTTTGGCATACCGCGCCCTTGGCGATGCCCGGTCCGGCTATGATTAAATTGCAATGCCCGGAATCGTACCACGGCTTCATTTTCGACCAGCCGCCCTTTTCGCCCAGCATATAACCGTGATCGCTCCATAGAACGATATATCCGTCTTTCGAATGCGGACTCGCGTCCCAGGCATCCAAAAGCCGACCTAGCTGCTCGTCGGCAAAATTTACGCAAGCCAGATACGCCCGAACAAACCCCTTGTTATCGCCGGACTTTACCAGCATGTTATGGAAACCGGGACCGAAACAGGCTTCACTGCTCACCAACAGTTTTAAACGTTCCGGCAGATCGTTGAGATCGTCGGCACGGTGTTCCGGGAGTTCGATATCCTCCAGCGGGAATTTATCGAAATACTCTTTCGGCGCCACCCAGGGAACGTGCGGGAGGTAGATGCCCAGCGAGAGGAATAGCGGCTCCTCCGCGGCATTGATCTGCTGGATTCCATGGCTGACCGCAATGTAGTCCGGCATCTCGGTCCTCGGCACCGCAGCATAAGCCCAGCGTCGCGGTCCTTTCCACTGGCTCCCGCTTTCCTTAACTTCCTTGATCTTCTTGTCCACCTTGATGTACCGGTCAAACTCCGATTTATCCCCGTTATGAAAATTCTTGGCAATGCCGATGCTTTTCCAACCCTGACTGGAAAAATGCTTCGGCAGCGTCACGGCATCCGGCACATAGGAAGGCCAACGGTTGATTGCGTTGCGGTTGGTAACGTTGCCGGAACGCGCTGGATGAACTCCGGAAAAGAGCGCGGTTCTCGACGGAAAACAGGTCGGCGATGCACAAACGGCGTTATCAAACACCACTCCGCGTTCGGCGAGCCGCTTGATATTTGGCGTTATCGCCTGCGGGTGTCCTTGGAGCACTTCGTTCCAGTCGTTCCAGTCATCCACATTGACGAACAGAACGCTGGCCCGAGCGTCCTCTAGCATGCCGTCATCCCGGGCCGATGCCGCGTGCGCTGAGACC
>CAZUAH010000157.1:0-26468 GCA_964617665.1 uncultured Pirellulaceae bacterium | reverse complement strand
AAGATAGGCGCGCAAAATTCACAGGTCCCCAGAAATCTCGACAGAGCGTCAGCCTGTCGATGGCGAATCAGGGAAACTTGACCGTGGCCGTTTCGCCTTGTTTGATGACGATGTCTTGGTTTTCATTTCCGTAGAAAACTCGATAGGCTCCGGGGCACAAGGACTCGAAGCTTGCCTTTCCTTGGACGATGTCAGTCGTAACACGCAAGGAAACCCCCACCCTCCCCGCTTGGTCGTCGTCAATGCCTGGAGGCAGGCCGGCTTGTTCGTCCAGCGGAAGCAAACGCAGCCATTTGTCTTCAACGTCAGAACCCACATTGACCTCCAGCGCCCCTGACTCCTGTGGATTCACCGTCAGGTCCAAAGTCGTCTCGCTACCGGGCTCGATCGTTAGCCAACGCGAAGAAAGGTAGGTGTCTTCCCATTTGGCGTAAAACAGGTACGTTCCGGGCTCCAGCCGGACGTGACGGTGACGTGCAACCTGCTTCTCGATGATCTCCAGCCGCGTAATTCGGGGTTTGAAATAATCGCACCAGGTGGACCCCCCATCGTAATCCGGTTCGATTCCGAACCCCGCCCCGTTCCATTGGGGCTCTCCAGCCGAGGTGATTCCACAGTAGCCGGTGCCAAGCATGCCCTTGCTGACGATCCGGAAGTTGATCTTGCCAGTCACGAACGGCTTGTCCTTGTCCGTCAGCGGCGCTGAGGGATCGACCGGCCGCTCGACGACGAAAGTCCCGGACAAAACGCTTCGAGAATCGTCGGGAAGTTCCAGATAGACGCGTCCGGCCAGTAGACCGTTCTCCATCTCACTGAAGCTCAACCGCAACGTATACTTGTCCATGTACGTCTCGCTAGTCGGGAAGTTGGCTCCGTCTTCCTTGACACTGACACGGACGTGTGGCTTTCTGCCGAATCCGGTATCGGACGAAGAGACATCCCACGCCGTGTCGGCATACGACTTTCCCTTGTCCTGGAACAAATGCAGAGTGACCTTTGCATCGGGGAAAACGCCCTCGCCTTGTTGCAGCGTAAGCCCGCCCCTCCATGTCAACTCGAACTGGTCTGGATGGAATTCCTTCCCAAACAACGTACCTGATACCGGTGCGTCGGGGATGGCGATGGATGTCTCCCCCGCGACGGGCGCCGGCCCGTCCGTCTTGGCCTTCGCCCCCGCGCCCCTGGGCTCCGACTCGGATCCACAGCCGAGCGTCACAACCACCAAGACCAGACCTGCCACAGTTATCCACACACACTGCACTTGCATGACAAGCTCCTTTCAATGTGTCGAGTTGAGCGCTGAGAACACGACATTGCCGTCTCGGTCTTTCAGTTGTATCCGGGCTTCTTCTCGACTGACGGCGACTAGCTACGAACATTACTCATCGTCCGAGTGGGGGTACCAAGATTCCGGCACCAACGCGTCTCGGTATGCTGCACTCTTCCTCAGCCTCCCCCGGTGCAACATCCACACAAGAACTGGTGCTCCAAAGAGGACATAGACAAGGACTGCCAAGTCTAGAAATGCTTCCATCCAGATGGGATACGCACCCCTTTCTCTAACTGACATCAGTTATGGAAGTATGAGTGGAAACAGGAAGACAATACATCCACTCCACACGATCACCCAGCCTTGCCGCCACATTTTCCAATAACTGATGTGCTCTTCGGGTTTGGACATTTCGATACCTTTCACGCATTGGTTTGAGACGGCTTATTCTGGGCGCCCTGATCTTGCTCAGAACCTGCCCCATTTTCAGGCCGCCGTCCTTTCCTTGAGTTGCGCCGTACATACAAGGCCAATGCGATCCACGGCGCCGCTGCTCCAATCGCCACCGGACAGAGGATCGCGACGTTGCCAACCGGCGTTCCAACCGAGTAGTAATCGTACGCCTCACCAGGCGCGAAGATGCCTTGAAGTACCATGGCTATCACGCAACCGACCATGAATCCCAGAACGATCCCCACAGCGGACACCGGTACGCATAGCAGCGCCAAAAGAACTGCCGACAACGTCTTTCTCTCGTTCATCACCAACCTCTCAACTTGGTTCATTGGCGACTATTCAGGCCGCACACTTTTTCCTTTCATGTGATAGTAAACCTTACCATCCGGGTCCTTGATCACTACGTTAAACTCGAGGGTATCGGCGTCCACATAGCGATCAACTTGCGTGCATGTAAGATCGTCGCCCACGGAGTGAGTCCAGGTCATGGTCTTCGCATCCGCGTTCCATTTGCCGATATGCTCGGAGGTCTGCCCGTCCGACTGAAAGAGCCAGCGACGGTAACACTTTCGTTGCTCGTCGTATGTGTCCAATTGGAGAAAGGTCTGGCCGTCCGGCGCCTTAAGCTTTCCTTGAACGAAACGGCCACCGAGAATCCGTGTGCATGAACCGGTGAGGGTGCCTTGCGTTTGGTTCGGTGTCCATTCGGTTTTGAGATGCGTATATGTGTGGAGCCAATTCCCCAGTTCGCGGTCGAGCACCTTCGACTCGGGCGATTGCTGAGTTGTCGTCACCTCCTGTGCCGCACCAGGCATCCCCAAGAACAGAATCACGCCCACTGCGGCGACGACGATCGTAGCTTTGACTAGACTTCTCATTCTTCTTTCCTCCAGAACTGTGATTTGACTTCGGAAACCTGCCATAACGCAATTTGGCCAGCCGCCTCCATCGTAGAAAGGTTGGTCTGTTTTCCTCAATTGCGAAAGCAACGCTACTTCCGCTTCGTCTTCGACTCCATGTCCGAAAGGACCTTGCCAGTGCTATCCTTGGAAACCTGCGCCCAATCGAGCGTGTCGTTGTCGATGAACCGGTCGGTAGCTGTCGAAGTCTCGCCGTTGGGCGCGCTGTATTTCCATGTGAAGGTCTGGGTTGCTTTGTCCCACGTTCCCAGAGTCTGGCCGTTCTCGCCTCGTGGGAATCCACCGCCTGAGTCAAAATCCCATCTGCGATACACATTGTCTTCTGCGTTGTAGGCCACGAAAGCCAGACCCTGCATGTCAACGGGAGGCGACAGGACGAATCGGTGCCTGATCATGCGACCACCGAGGATCCACTCGACCTTGTCGGTGAGGGGCGTTGTCGTCTTCTCGGATGTCCACTTGGCAAAGTTCACTACGAATTGCCCGTCCCAAGAACCGATGAATCGTTGCAAGGGTCTCAGTTCAGGCGATAAGGCCGAGGTACCCGTCCAAGGCGGGACATCCTCAGCAGCCTTTTCGCTCGTGCGGGTGAGTGTCTCCCGTATGTCGCGCGTGACGACGCCTTGCTTGTTCTTCACCGCCAATCGGGTCTCGATGGTATCGGCATCGACAAACCGCGTTGTGCTCGTGCCTGTAACGCCGGAAGTGGGCGGCACGAGTTGGAGTGTCACTGTGCTCGTCGCGTCATCCCATTGCCCGGCGAATTCCAAGGCTGAACCACTGGAACCAAAAGTCCACAAACGATACGCCGCAGAGTCTTCGTCATAGACAAGCAATGAAAGTACCTCCTCGTCACCGTCCTCGCTGGTCCAATGCGATCGCAGAATATGGTCATCCATGATCTTGGCTACGTTGCTGATGCCGATCGTTTCCTCGGCCTCAGCAGACGCATCGGTCGGTTTGTGCGACCTCGTCGATTCCCACTGGCCCAGCCAGCGGTCGAGTATTCGCGATTCTCGCGGCACGGTGCGACCGTACTCAGTTTCAAAGTTGCTCGGCAAGTCATCAGTATTGAATGCCAGCAACTCCAGATCATCGAACAGGGCTTTGCCTTTGCCCCTGACTGCCATGGCCAGAGCGAGGAATTGCGCGTTGGGATAATCCTCGATGCGGTCGGTAACTGTGACAAGTTGCCACTCATCGTGTGGTGTGACGTGACCGAGGCGGTTTTCGCCGATGTACCTTCGGGATGCACCGAAATAGAGAATACGAACTTGAGCGGATGAGCCGTTTCCTTCGAGCTTGACCCAGCCTCGAGCGGCATAACGTTTGCTTGGGTCGATTGAGACTCGATTGGCCGGCATCGTGATACGCTCACCATCGCCTTCGATCAAACAGCCCTTTGTTCCTGTACGGCCGCCTTCGACAACCTCGAAGCGATAAGTGCCCTTCGGCTTTGCGTTGAACGTTCCCCATCCTGGCGGGAACCGCTCGCCCAGCATGGCGCCTTCGAGCGAAGGATCATTGATGAGGTTCTCCATCGGACTTCGTGGTTGTGCGGAAGTTGCTTCCTGTTCCGGCTCAGGCAATTGAGACGAAGCGTCCTGCGGGGTCGGCTTCTCTGCCGGCTTGGACTCAGCCTCCGGCACGCCGGCCGCTGGCTCTGTTGTGGAGTCGGAACAACCGAAACATAGCGACAGTGCCAAGACACATGCGGATGCCGTTACTGGTACGATAGAGCGTGGCATGAACGAATCTCCTTGTCTCAAGAGGTATCCCGTTGCCCTTGACGCAACTCTGCCCTGGACTGATAGGCTCTGATCCTACGAGGGCGACAGGACAACACGCTTTAGTTGCCATATTCCGATTCGTTTGAGTGTTCAGTGTCGTTTGCCTGTTCCGCGGTCATCGCGACGCAGAAAGGCGCGACGATGGTGTTAGCGGATACATAGTCGATGCTGGCGACTTTGTTTTCAGGCCGGGGGTTCGTCCATTTCGTTAGATAGAGACGAAGGGTCAGATTCCTCGCCTTGACCCTCGGGTTGCTGCCTTTCCACACGACCCTCCCGCGTGAGACCGGCTGGTCGTTGTTCCACCAGTTGCGCACATCTTCGCCGTAAACGATGGGGATCGTCTCCTTCGTGGCGTCGCTGTAATTCACCTCGTACTTTCCGATGAGTGTGTGGTCTGGAACGCCTGCTGCTGTGCCCCCATCTTGCGTGCCGTGCAGAATGTACAGCGATGTGAGGTTTCTATTGATCTCGATGCCTTCCACTTGTTCCGGCTTGTGGGGGACTTTCTCGCTTCCCAACTGGATCAAACTCTCACCGATCCGGAACTTGACGCCCCCGAACATCTGCTCGCCCTGCGGGACCTCGCCGAGGTGATTCTCTGGCTTGCTCTCCGATGTGCTTTCGTCGAGTCGCCGATTCGCTTTGGACTCCAAGTCGATGTACGAGAGGCTTCCTTGGGGCACCTCAACCAGCACCGGCTCTGTTGGCATCAGTGCAGAGACTCTTGCCTGGTCGGCGTCGGCCGCGTCCGTTTGGCCGAGTGCGCGGTAGGCCCGGCTCCGGTCGCGATAGTGTTGCCAGTTCTCCGGTTCCCGGTCAATGAGACGGTCAAGGTGCCAAACGGCCCCGAACCATTGTCCGGCGCGCCGGCTCTCGTCCGCCTCTCGTCCGTGCCAGGCAATGATCTGTTCCGGAGGCCAATCAAGGCGGAAGTATTCGGGATATCGCTGCCGGAAACGGCGCCAGCGATCGAGCCATTCGTCACCCGTCAGGTTGACCACGTCGCCGCCTTTATGAAGCCGCTGTCCGGAGATGATTTCGCCCAGGGTACAAAGGTCGTCCAACTCCATCTCTTCGCGGCCGTATATATCGTCTAGGCTGAAGACATCGATGAATGATGCACTACCGCTAGCAAGGGCTTGGGTCCCACCGGAGGCAGTGATAATCCGTTGGCCGTTGCCGCTGATGGGAAGTGGGGGAGTGATCGGTTTGCCCGTACGCCACTCCCACACCCGAGCTGTCGAATCTAGAGAGGCCGTTAGAACGTAGACTCCATCCGGCGTGAAGCAAACACCGCTTAATCGTGTTGCATGCTGGAATGGCGGACAGACCAGGGCCCCGGTCCGCCAATCCCAAAGCCGCGCCATACCGTCTCCGCAGGCAGTCAAGACGTGCTTTCCGTCGGGACTGAAGCAAGCATCGAAGATGCCATTCTTGGGGTGGGTCATTTCAGCCCCTATTGAGCCACCGGTCGTTGCGTCCCAGATTCGCACCGCGTCGTGCGTCGTCGTCAACAACAGCCGGGCATCCGGCGAGAAGCGGGCCATTACAGCCCCCTTGTCGTGCTGCAAAGCACGATAGCACGGCCTGCCCGTAGCGGTATCCCATACTCGGACAAACTTGTCGATCGAGCACGATACGAATCTGCGGCCGTCGAAGCTGACGTCGAGATAGCCATGTGTTGCCTGGGTTCGCTTTGCCGCAGTGGCACGAGGCACGGCGCCATGCTGCAAACGCCTCGTGACCTGCCCCTTGGCCGGATCGATGACCAACACCTGACCACCGCTGCACACCACGATTGCCAGGCGCCCGCCTGAAGTGTATCCGACCGCGCGGGGCTCGGAGGGCATCGGCACAGGATCAAAGGTCCGCTCTCCCGTGCGCCAGTCCCAGAAATGCACGTGGCGCAGTGTATTGAGAGTCACAGCGTGGCGGCCGTCGGGAGAGAGATCGGCGCCGGTCAGGATCCCGCCCGGCCTCAACGGCGGTCCGGCCGGCTGAAACGTGCTCACATCGTATACGCGCGTCGAAGGCAAATTGGCCTTATGCCAGCTTGAGCCCGTCGCGATCAGGTAGCGTCCGTCGCAGCTCAATTTGGCTGCGGTGCCTTTACCTTCCAGCGGTAGCCGGTGGTCGGGGTGACTGCCCAACGCAGTGCTCCAGACACGGACCAATCCGTCGCCTTGCTCCATGGCCACGAATTTGCCGTCCGGCGAGAACGCAGTGTGGAGGACCATTCCTTGATGCCGCAGAAGCGGTCCGGCCGGTTCACCGGCGGGGACCGACCACTGTTGCACGTCGTTCTTGCTTCCGGTAATCAGTGTCCTTCCGTCCGGGCTGAACGTGACCGAGAACACCGTCTCTGCGTGACTCGTTTGGCTGCCGACACGACGCCCGGCTGCGACGTCCCAAAGCGAAGTCTTTGCCCAGCCGCCCAACGCGAAGTGCCGCCTATCGGGACTCACGGCGATGAAATTGACGGGGCTCGCCTCCGCGGGAACAGGCCGGATCTGTTCGCCAGTCCCGGCGTCGCGCCAGGCCACCGTGTTGGAGTCGGTCACCGTCAGCAGGCCATGACCCTGGTCGATAAAGGTGGGCGCAATCGGCATGTTCCAGTACGATCCTCTGAGCCGATGTGGAACGGGAGGGAACAAGGGATCTGCCCCGGCCGATTGGCCCGCGATTGCATAGACGCGTGCCGTATCATCCTCGCAGCCGGTCGCCAGGCGGTCGCCCTTTGTGGAAAAGGCAAGGGCGGAAACCTCTTGTGGATGCACCAACACCGGTGTGGCAAATGCATGGCTCTGACAATCCCAAACCCGCACCACGTTGCTCGCCGCGGCGAGTCGGTTCCCATCCGGGCTGAACGCCAGGGCCACGACCGCGCCGCGGTGTTCGATTCGGTGGAGCAGCTCACCGCCGGGAAAGCTGAAGATCTCGACGTTCCCCTGCGGCAAGCCCAACGCCAGCCATCGGCCGCTCGGGCTGAAGGCGGCACTGCGCACCGGCCGGTCGCTGCCGGGCAAAGGTAACGGGCGTTCGCTCTGGAGATCCCAAACGGTGCACTTGTCGTACCTTGTCCGCGTTACCATATGCTTCCCCTCGGCGTGAAACTGAATGCTGCGAAGTGACTGTCCGTCGTGCGGAAGCGCGCGAACCGGCGTGGGAGCCTGACGACTCCAGGTTCGCACCCGGATGCGATTGGCTCGCTCCCGCTGAGGATCGGTGCCAGCCAGTCGGGCGGCGTTGGCAAACCACAGCACGGCCTGCGCCGGGTTCCCGCGTTCGCTGGCCACGAGACCAGCGGAAGTGTACATGTCGACCAGCGTCACTTCCGTTTCTTCCTTGGCAAGTCGGGCTTCCTCACCGGCGCGTCGGGCCTCCGCAGTACGCGTGTCAGCCACTTGGCGGAGCGCTGTTTGCCGTATCGCCACTACCGGAGAGGCGATCGCGACGAAAAGCACAAGGCAGGCTACTGCGGCGCTGAGTCCGGCAACCACGGGCCGCCTCTTGCACCAACGCCACGCCCGGTGCAGGGGACCGATGGGCCGCGCGAGGATCGGCTCACCGTTCAAGAATCGTCCCAACTCGTCGGCCAATTCTCGGGCCGACGAGTAACGCCGCCGTGGGTCTTTTTCCATGCAGCGCAATGTGATCGTTTCCAGATCGCGGCGAATCCGCGGATTCAACGAGCGCGGCGGCACGGGGTCCCGCTCCAAGACCTGCATCAACGTGTCCAGTGGATTGGACGCTTGAAACGGCGGCCGGCCGGTGAGGAGTGCGTACAAAATCGCCCCCAACGCGTAGACATCCGAAACCGGGCCCACCTGGTCCAGCTTGCCGGCGGCTTGTTCCGGCGGCATATAGCTGGGCGTACCCAGCACCTGCCCCGTGGCCGTCAGATGGTCCTCGCCTCCGACCTTCTTTGCCAAGCCGAAATCAGTGATCATCGGTCGAGAGGTAGGTGCTGAGAGCCGAGAGCTAGAAGAAGAACCCGGTCGCCGTGAGTCATGCTGGGCGGAACTTCCAACGCCAGACTCCGGGCTTTCCTTCAGCAGCACATTGGCCGGCTTCAGGTCGCGATGGATCACCCCATTGTCGTGCGCGTACTGCATCGCTTCCGCAATGGCCACGACCAACTGGGCCGCTTCGCCGGCGTTGAGCGGACCATCGGCTATCTTGGCAGCCAGGCTGCTTCCTTCGACAAAGCCCATCGAGAAGTAATGTTGGCCTTCGTGTTCGCCTACCTCGAAGATCGGCACGATGCCTGGATGGTCCAGGTTGGCGGCAGCCTCGGCTTCAGCATGGAACCGCTTCACATCGTCTTCACTGGCCAACTGTCCGGCTAGGATCATCTTCAAGGCTACAGGGCGATTCAAGCTCACCTGCCGCGCCTTGTACACGACGCCCATCCCGCCGCGAGCGATTTCATCCAGCAGCTCGTAATCGCCAAAATAGCGCAGCATCGTACCAATCGCCACGCCAGCCGTCTCCGTTGGCCCGAGAGTCGGAGCTTCGGTCGGTTCGTCAGTAGGAGGAAGCGTCGGATCATCCGCTTGAGGGCGCGGTGCAGCACCAACCGTCGGCTGAAGCGGTTCAGCCATCCGGTCGAACTCGTCCCGGTTGGCAAAGAACGACTCCAACTCCCCCGCGATGTCACTATGTGCAGCGATGAACTCCTTCGGGTCCGGCGCCTCACCAGCATCCGCAGCTTCCAAATACGCCGCGATCACCTCGTCTACTCGCTGTTCTCGTACAGACGGGTCGTTCATTTCACCGGACATGTTTTACCCCCCTACGCTAACAAGCGTGAAACGCTCACGAGATGGGCGCACGGAATACAGAAATCTTCCACGTCCACTGCACTCTTTCTCAAAGTTGTCTTGCCACTGCCTCCCGGCCAAGCTCGTCCAATCGCTCAGGACGTTCGTTCCGGGTTGCTACGTCCAGTACCTGGACGTAGCTGTCTGGATCCAACTCCATTCCTGTCGCCACTTGAGTCCACAGGACCAATCGCTCGACTTGGCTGTCCATCACCTCGCGCATATTCGAAAGGCGTGCCATATCGAATGGATTGGCCGTCAGCAGCACGTGCTTCTGTCTCCTTCACGTCACTGGCCGTCGGAGTCAGTGGTGTATTATGGACAGCTCAGGACGTGCTGTCCTGAGTGCCTCGACACCCGCGTCCGTGACTTGGGGGCGCCCGAGAACCACGACGCGCAGTTGCTTGATTTCCTTCAGATCCTGCAGTCCCGCATCAGTGATCTGAGTGCCGCTGAGGTTCAGCGAACTCAAGTTGTCCAGTTCCGTTAGCTCCTTCAGCCCGGCAGCGGTAACTTTGGTGCCGTCGAGATTGAGGGTCCGCAAGTTGTTGAGTTCTTTCAACTCCTTCAGTCCCGCATCCGTGACCTGGGTCTGGGCGAGGTTGAGGCTCTGCAGGCTGTCAAGTTCCTTTAGCTCCGCCAGCCCTGCATCGGTAACTTTGGTGCCTCCAAGATTGAGGGCCCGCAAGTTGTCGAGTTCTTTCAACTCCTTAACCCCCTCGTCCGTCACCTGAGTGCAATTACCGAGGTCCAGCGTCCGCATGCCCTTAACCTCCTTCAATACCTCCAGTCCGTCGTCCGTGACTTCGGCGAAGTTGAAATCAACGATCACGGCGGGATCATCGGGATCCGAGTCATCTGGCTGGATAGAGCCGCCCAACTCCTCAATCGCCTTAACGACTTCCGGGGTGTTCATGGCGGGCGCGGGCTTCGTCGTTACGGCATCGGATTCGCCGTCGGTGGGCCCGGGCGACTCCACCGGCGAACCGGATGGCGCCGTGTTGGGCTCACGGTTTGCACTCCAGATAGTTGCCGTTCCGGCACGAGTGGCCGCGGCGATCCGCTTCCCGTCGGGGCTGAACGACACGCAACAAACAGGCGCTGTCTGGCCTCTCAGCGTGATCATCTCCTGGCTCGTGGCCATATCCCACACTTTCACAGTATTGTCGACACCGGCCGCAGCGATCCGCATCCCGTCCGGGCTGAACGAAACGCACGAGCCACCGCCTTTCAGCGCGAGCGTCTGCTGCCCCGTCGCCGCATCCCATATCCTCACTTCGTCGCCGGCCGAGGCGATCCAACGCCCGTCCGGGCTGAACGACACGCCTCCCACATTACCCGGGTGTCTCAGCGTGAGCGTCTCTTCGCCCGTAGCAGCGTCCCACACCTTCACCGTGTTTTCAGAAGCGGGCGAAGCGAACCGCTGGCTGTCCGGACTGAACGACACGCTGTTGACAAAAGGCGTGTGTCCACCCAGCGTGAACGTGAGCTTCTCTTGGCCCGTCACGGCGTCCCACACCTTGACCGTCTCGTCAGAACCGAGCGAGGCGAGGTGCTGTCCGTTGGGGCTGAACGAAACGCAACGAACTGATAGAGTGTGCCCTTTCAGCAAGAGCGTCTGCTGCCCCGTCGCCGGATTCCACACTCTCACCGTCTTGTCAGAAGAGCCGGCGGCGGCGATTCGCGTGCCGTCGGGGCTGAACGATACGCACTTGCCGCCGTCTGTCAGTGCGAGCATCTGCTGACCCGTCGCCGCATCCCATATCCTCACTGCATCATGACCGGCCGAGGCGATCCAACGCCCGTCCGGGCTGAACGACACGCGGTCCACATCGATCGTTTGTCCCAGCGTCAGCGGCTCTTGCTGCTTGACCGCATCCCACACCTTCACCGTATTGCTGGATGAAGCGATGCGCTGTCCGTCCGGACTGAATGACACGCTGTACACAAAGCTTGAGTGTCCTTTTAGCGTAAGTCTCTCGTGCCCGGTGGCCAGATCCCACACTCTCACTGTCCTGTCGAGGCCGGCCGAGGCGATTCGCTTACCATCCGGGCTGAAAGACAGGCTGTTGACCCCGTCCGTGTGCCCTTTCAGCTCGAGTGTCTCGCGACCCGTGTCCGCATCCCACACCTTTGCCGTATTGTCGAAACTGGCCGAAGCAATTCGCGTCCCGTCTGGACTAAACGACACGCACGCGACCCCGTCGGTGTGCCCTTTCAACGTCAGTGTTTCTTCGCCCGACGCTGCGTTCCACACAATAACGGTGTTGTCGCCACTAGCCGTAGCAATTCGTGTCCCATCCGAGTTGAACGATACGCACGTAACGTAGTCGGTGTGTCCATTCGACTCAGAAATCTCTTGGCCCGTGGCCGCGTCCCACACCTTCACCGCCCTGTCAAGACCGGCCGAGGCGATCCGCTCTCCGTCCGGGCTGAAGGACACGCTGACGATCGAGTCCGTGTGTCCTTTCAGCGTGAGTGTCACCTGGCCCGTCACTGCATCCCATACCTTCACGTTGTTGCCATCACTCCCTGAAACGACTCGCGTTCCGTCCGGGCTGAACGATACGCACGCGCCACCGTCTTTCAGTGCAAGCGTCTGCTGGCCCGTCGCCGCATCCCATATCCTCATTGCATCATCACCGGCCGAGGCGACCCAACGGCCGTCCGGGCTGAACGACACGCAATAGATGGAACGCGTGTGCCCTTCCAACGTCGTCAGCAGGTGACTATGACAAACGTAATTCCAGTAATACCATTCGAATCCTCGCAAGTCGTGCCCGCCAATAACTTCGGGTCGCGTCGCGTGCAGCCGATCGACAAGCTGACCCACCGATGCCGCCTCCCAATCGCGTTGCGCCAGGCTCATCTGTGCAGCGTAGTAATGACGATAGGCGCGAAGGCTCTCCTGCTCCGCCTCCTGACGCCTTTTTTCGGCCTCGTCGCTGGCATCCTCCGCTTGATCACGCAACTCGGCTTGTTTCCGCGCATTTTCCGCCTGCCTATAAGCGACGATTGGTCCGCCAATACTGAAAGTCATCAACAGCAGCGTCACCGCCATCCAAAGACCCGCCAACGCCGGCTTCCGCTTGCACCAGCGCCAGGCGCGGGTCGTTGTACTGATGGGGCGAGCCAGAATAGGTTCGCCATTGGCGAACCGCCGCAATTCGTTGACCAGATCCTGGGCCGATGCGTATCGTCGATGACGGTCTTTATCGAGGCATTTGAGGCAGATGGTCTCAAGATCCTGCGGAACGCTGGGATTGAGCGTGCGCGGCGAGACGGGCTCTTGCTCGAGAACCTGCATCAGCGTGTCCAGCGGATTGTCCGCCTGGAACGGTGGGCGGGCGGTCAACAGGCAATAGAGGATCGCGCCCAGCGAGTAAACATCCGCGGTCTCCGTTACCTCGTCGATTTTGCCCGACGCCTGCTCCGGCGGCATGTAGCCGGGCGTGCCCAGGATTTGGCCGGTGGCCGTGAGGCCGCTGTCGCCTTCGACTTTCTTGGCCAAGCCGAAATCGGTCACCTTAGGCTGAAGACTGTAGGCTGTAGACTGAAGGCTCCGAGACGATGAGTGTTGTGGTGTTTGCGCACCCTCAGTCTCCGGCCTACGGTCTATGGTCTGCAAAAGCACATTGGCTGGCTTCAAGTCGCGATGAATCACACCTCTATCGTGGGCATAGGCCACAGCTTCTGCGACTCTCTTGGTGCATTCCGCGGCTTCCTTGGGCGGTAGCGGACCGTCGGCGACCTTGGCCGACAGGCTGCTTCCTTCGACAAAGCCCATCGAGAAATAATGCTGCCCTTCGTGTTCGCCGACTTCATAGATGGGAACGATGCCCGGATGATCCAAGTTCGCTGCGGCTTCGGCCTCCGCGTGAAAGCGTTGGACATCTTCTTCGCTGGCCAATTGGCCTGCCAGGATCATTTTCAAAGCCACGATCCGATTCAGGCTCACTTGCCGCGCCTTGTACACCACACCCATCCCGCCGCGGGCGATCTCGTCCAGCAGTTCGTAATCGCCGAAGTAACGCACCATCGTTCCAATCACCGCGCCAGCCGTTTCCGTTGGCCCGAGGGTCGGAGCTTCGGTCGGTTCATCAGTCGGAGGAAGCGTCACGTCATCGTGTTGAGCTTTTGGTGCAGCGTCACCCGCAGGCTGAAGCGGTTCGGCCATCCGCTCGAACTCGTCCCGATTGGCAAAGAACGACTCCAACTCCGCCTTGGTGTCGTTGTGCGCAGCAATGAACTCCTTCGGATCCGGCGCTTCACCAGCATCCACGGCTTCCAGATACGCCGCGATCACTTCGTTCACACGTTGCTCTCGTCCCGATAACTCGTTCGTTTCATCGGACATCGTTTCACTCCTTACACTAACAAGCGTGAAACACTCGCGAGATGGGCGCGCGAAACTCGTGGATTCCCGACATGAGAACCAAATTCACACGATCGGTTCTGAACAGGAGGCAACAGAGTTAACAGAGCTGGGATTGCCGTCTCCTCCGTTTCCTCTGTTTTCTCCTGTCCGAGTCTTCATCCTTCACTCCTCATCTTTGAGCTGATTTCGCAACAGCTGAAGTCCTCGTTTGAGCAGCCCGGCCACGGCGGCATGAGTGCGGCCCAGATGTTCGGCGATTTGTGCCAAAGGCCAATCGTGAAAATGTCGCAGCATCAACGCTTCACGTTGGGCTTCGGGCAGCTTGGCAAGCGCCGCGGATAGGCGTAACGTCTGCTCCTCGCGCCGGGCATGCTGGCTAGGCGATGACTGGTCGGCGGCGAGCCATGCCTGTAATCGGTTGGACGATTGTTCCAGAGCTGCTTCCAGCGATCTTTCTCGCGAAACGTTGCGTTTTCCCGTTCTCAGCTTGCGAATTTCGTCGGCCAGGTTGTTGGCCAGAATCCGTCGTAGCCATGCTGCAAACTGATCCGAATGCTGGAATTCACACTGTGGTTGCGTCTGGAACGCTTCCAGCATTGTCTGTTGAACGACGCCCGACAAGTCAATCTTGCCTTGAAGCCCCGGATCCAATTGAAGCTGGGCTAACAGTCGCAGGTACTCGCGATAGCCCTCGATGTCTCGTTGCTGACCTTTCGACTCGTCGCTCATTCTGGCCCCCTAAAGGTAAAGAGCGTGAAATGCATACGAGATGGGCGCGCCGAATTCAAGAATTCCGATGCAACGTGCGACTTCTCGCCAAGGATGATCTATGATTTTGCCCGACAATCATTTTGCCCGAAGAAGAACAGGCAAAACCATCTTTGGGCAAAATCATTGGCACAAGTAACGGCCCTATCCCGCCCAGTCGCTCCAGTCGGCTTCGAGGCTATTGTACCGACCAATCCGCTCGAGATCACGAAGCAAATCGCCTGGTGTCTGATAACGGTCTTCCGGCCTTTTCTCGATCATTCGCATGACCAGGTCTTGGAACATCTCGTCCACGGACAACTGGTACTGCTTGACCTTCTCGGGCTCGGCTTCCCGGACCATACGAATCAGCTCGGGAAGCGAGGGGCTTTCAAAAGGCGCTTTGCCGGTCATTAGCGCGTACAGCGTCGCGCCCAAACCGTAGAGGTCCGATCGGCAATCCACGTCAGTGCTGCCGCGCGTCCGCTCGGGCGACATGTAAGGAACGTCGCCGATTATTTGTCCTGGTTGCGTTACTTGCTTGGCGAGCGTGCCGTCCAGTGCCTTGGCCAGCATCAAGTCGCCGAGCAGGCACACCTTGTCGTTGTGGCGCCGCAGAATGTTGGTGGGCGTGACGCTGCGGTGAATGATCTTGCGTTCGTACGCGTCCGCGAGCGCGCGACCAATGTGGACCGCCACGGTCCAGACCTCCTTCCAATCGAGCATGCCGTCGATGCCGATCCGATCAATAACGGCGGTCAGGCTCTCGCCGTCAATGTACTCCATCGCGGCCCAACAATATGGCCCCTTTTTTCCCGCGTTGTACAGACGGACGATGTTCGGGTGTCGGATTGGCATCATGGTCTTCATGGCCCGCACGAATCGCTCTTTCTGCTCCTCGCTGTGGGCGATGTCGGGGGTAAGCACTTTCACGGCAGCCACCCGGTCTCCCTCGGTGTCGTGCGCCTTGAAGACCATTCCCGATGTGCTGGAAGAGACGATCGCGTCCAACCGGTACGTGTGCAGCGTCTGGTCCACCAGTTCTTTCAGCGGTAAGACCGCCGGTTTGGGCTTGGGGCGTCCGAACGTTGTATCGCCGGTCAGAGTGGTGGCCTCCTGGGGCCGGTCCAACTGATAGCGGATCTGCGTGTCTCCGACTTGGAACACATCGCCCGGTGTCAGTTCCCGAGAAGCGATCTTCTCGCCCGCCACAAAGGTCCCACTGGAGCTGCCTGCGTCCAGCAGCAGTGTCTTGGGGCCGTCGATTTGCACCTGACAATGAACTCGCGACATCCGCGGATCATTGATCTGCGTATTGCTCGCCTGACCTCGACCAATGACCAGATGTTGGCCATTTTCGAGTGAAAAACTGCGGCCCGCATCCGGGCCAGCGATCACGATAAGTTCACGTTGCATCGGCATCTCCTCGTCGGTAGCGCGAGTCGCACGTACGTGTAGCGTCTCCGGCGCTGTAATTCATGGGTCCAGACGGCGAAAAACCGGCTACGGTTACGCCACACGCGTTCTAAAGAACGTTCCCTGAGGAGATAAGCGTCAAACGCCGACGAGATAGGCGCGCGGAATTCAGAAATTCTCGAATTGCCAGAGCTGTGTCGCGATTCGGTACATCTGTGACAATCTTGTCCGTTCCAATGCCAAATCAATCAACCGTCGGCTTCGTCGTGGAGCCGCTGCCAGTCGGACGGTGTTTCGGGAATCTCGAAGGCCACGCCCCAACCGCTCTCGTCCAGACCGTAACCGCCGACCATCTCAGGTTGAGCGTCGGCTTCGCAGCGCAGGACGAATTTGACTCGGGACCAGCCAATCGGATCGGCGGGCGATGGTTTGGCTTCGACGAAAGTGTACCAGCCTTTGTGGATCACGCCTTCGAGCGTCCATGACACTGCGGGATAGTCGGCAAACGCATCCTTGGCGATTCCGTCAATATGCTCCCGAATCGATGCTTCTCTTTCGGGCACAGGCATCGGCTGTCCGCTTCCTTGAGAGAGCAGCCGGTCGAACTCAGACGAATCATAGCCAGTCACGTGAAACACGCTGCTCCACAAACCGTCGCTGAAGCCATAACAGGCGGCCAGGGTCGGCTTTTCGTTCGAGGCGAAATGCAGCGCGAATTTCAGGCGAGTCCAACCGATCGGATCCGATGGCTTCGGTTCGACTTCAGCAAAGGCGACATCTTCCTCCTTGTGGATGATCTCCCGAATGGACCAGACGACCTTCGGGGAATCTGGAAACGCCTCGCGGCCGATGTCGTCGATTTGTTGCTTGATTTTTGTTTCCCTCATCGAGCGGCGTGTCTCGAGTTCGCGACTTCTTTCGGTTTGTGTCATCGTGGATTCTCGTGCCGTCGCTGGTTTGCCTTTCCACTCGCGATAGAGACAGTAGAGCGTGAACGGTGTGACGCAGACTCCGATGGCAATGACAACATAGAGGTACAAGGGCCAGAAGGTGACACGAAGCCCGAAAAGCGTGTTCCCAGTTCCGATCACGCCAAAATGCACCACGAACACAGCTAAGAAAGAGAGTAACCCCGTGACGACGGCCCAGAAGCCCAACGCGTTCTTGATTCCGTCCGCTCGGTCCTCGCTTGAATGGTGCAGCGTGCAATAATCCGAACCAGGATGGGCGTTGCGCCTGCACTGTCGACCTTTCTTCGTCGTGCCTCGGCATCTTCTCATGGTTTCTTCCCAGATGGGAAATCTCGCATGGTAATAGGGTCTACGGCATCGTTTAGTGCGCGGTCTTGGGACAGCGTCCCCAAGCCGGACGGTCTGTTGATTCAGTGTAGGTCAGGCTCTGCCTGACGCAATATCTGGTATCGTCATGCACAGCATGACCTACATGTCGTACGGAGAATTGCTGTTTCCGACAAAATCAACAGCCCGGGGAGCTTGGGAACGAGTTCAACGAGTGGCAATCCTACGCGAATCAACGGCAGCGATCAGTTCGGCTTGGCCGCGTCTGACAGTCGCTTGGCGGCGTCTTTCATTTGCTTCACTATTTTGGAGAACTCGGTGTTCTCGCTCTCGGCGATCTGGTCAGCGAACTGGGCGTACGCCTTGGCCGCCAGTTCGAGATTGCGGGCGTTCTCCAGTGCCTTGGCAGCCGACAAGGCCAAGTCCACGTCGAGCGAATCGAGTTGCTTTTCGAGTTTTGCTTTGAGGAATGTCTTGACGAACTCGACGGTTTGCTCTTGCTCTAGGTGACCGGTCTCAGGGATGTTCGCAATGCGGACTTCCAGCAGCACCCGAAGGGCCGTCTGGCAAGCTTTGGACCAGCGGTCTTTGTCCTGCGCGAGTATTCTCTCCGCCGCCAGCCTCAGTGTTGTCTGTGCCTTGACCTGATGCTCGGCGCGTTCTTGTGGCGTCTCTGGACGATACTTCTTCAGGTCCTCAATGAACGTTAACAACTCGCTGACATCGCCTTCTGGCACGGTGTAGCGATCGACGAGGGACACGTCGAATTGCAGCTTTTCGAGGGCCTTGGCGTCGATCATCCAGATTTCCTTGCCTTGGCTCGAACGCAGATCGAGCGCGACCTTGGACCCGTCACGCGACCAGTCCGGCATAGTGAATTGACCTGCTGCCAAGCGCTGGCCTCGGCCAGTCTCGACATCCACCAGCCACAAACCCACGGCGTCAGCGCCGCCGTAGCCGCCGAAACCGACTCGTTTTCCATCTGCCGACCATCCGCCCAGAAAGCCGCGAGCGCTCCCCGGAAACCGCCACCTTTTCAACACCTTGCCGCTGGCGATGTCGGCCACCAGGACTTGAGGTCCCGACCGGTAGGCGACCTGTTTGCCGTCAGGCGAAATTGCAGGGTACCACCATATCATGTCCATTAGTTCGGTTGGCTTGGGCTTTTCGACGTCGACCTGGACGGACATGAACTTCCGCTGTTTTCGTGAATGGAAAAACAGCGACTTCCCGTCGGCCGACCAAGTGGGAAAACCTCCGTCGGCCAGCTTCCGCGGCTTGCCAACGGCCGCCTCGACAATCTTCAGTTCTTCGGCGTCGCCATACCCGGTGACGTAGGCGATCAGCTTTCCGTCTCCCGGCGACCAAGCCGGGTCTTTTCCCGGTGCCAGTAGTTTGCTGACCTTGCCGGTTTCTAGGTCCAAGACCGCCAGTCCTCCCGTATCGTCACGTGTGGTACCAGGCGCCCCAAGTCCGAAAACGACTCGGGTCCCATCAGGCGACCAACTCGATTTGTAGCCCTTGGTAAGGGACTTGCCGCCCAGCTTCTTGATCTCGGCAATGGCATCTTCTTCTCGGCTTGCGGTCGCCGGAGCTGCCGCCGCGGCAACCACTGGGGCCAAACGGGCCGGCGCGCCCGTCGACACTCGAACCGGTGTGCGGGGCGCCGGACGGGAATCGCCCAAGCGGGGCCGGTCGATACGTTCGCCGCCGTTACGCGTGAACAATGCCCGTAGCGTATCATCGTCGATCGTTTCGTTCAGGAACCGGACAGAGCCGTCAGCGAAGCCCGCATTGAATCCGCCTTTCCACAATCCCAGGAGGCCCTTCTTCGGATCTTTGGCGTCTGGCACATAATCGTCGGGCTTGGTCCAGATGACGGCGGACGTGTCGCTCGATTCGACGATCATGACGGTGTTGGATGTGCCATCCATGACGTCCCTGAAGCCGATTTTGTCCTGGCCAGGGAAGATGCCTTGCTGGCCGCTAACGCCCAAGTAGTTCGTCTTGCCCGGTTCCGCCTTGCTGTTGGGAGATCTGAACGCGGTCGGCATCTTGGCGATCAATGTCTTGTTGTGTTCGCTATCCCAGGGTTCGTCCAGGTGGAACTGCTCGTACAGCGTCTGTTGCTCCACATAAGGCAGCACGAGAACTCGCCAACTCAAGAGCGGCTTGCCGTCTTTGTCCGTGCTGTAGGCGGGAGGAAAGCGGTTGTACGTATCATGGTAATTGTGAATCGCGATTCCCAACCGCTTCATGTTGTTCGCGGAGTAGGCTTTGCGGCCTGCTTCGCTCTGCGGTACTTCGGGTCCGGCTTGCGGTACCGCGGCTTCGCCGCGACGAGGCTCCTCCTGGGGCGTCAAGGTCTCGATCACCAGCTTGGCAGTTGGCCCGGCTGGCGTGCGTTGGATTTCGATCACCGCAATTTGCCGCTGCCGTGAACGACGGCTCGGCTCCAGCGAGGGAATCTCGGGGATGGGTTGTCCGTCGTCAATTTGGATCAGATTCCGGAGCACCTGCATCTCAACGTCGGCGCAAATCGTGGTCACCGAACCGTCGGCCCGCACAAACACCCCGCCCGAGGCGTTTTCGGTCTTGTAAGGCGCGGCGAACCCACCTTCCTTGCCAATGCCGGGGAAATCGTCGTCGAAGACGATGTCCTCGGGCTTGGTCCAGGGGATCTTGCGATCCGGGCTTACCGACCCAACCAGGACCGTATTGGAGGTGCCGTCCGAAAACTTGGCCATCCCTCGGCCTCCCACGGATCGATCCGCCCCGCGCCAGGACCTTGCAGATGCATCCTCCGGAAGCCTGTGGCCGTCGGGCGAAAACGCTGTTTCCTTTCCAACTGCCACTGCGTAATGGGTGTAGGGGGCCTCAGTTTCACCGTAGATCGGATCCTGGTAGACGGGAGGCACTTTCTCCAAGAGCAGTTTGTTATTGGGGCCGTCCCACGGTTCATCAAACCGGTATTTGTCATAGAGCACCCTTTGCTCCAAGAACGGTAAAATCAACACTCGCCAACTGTGCCACGGCTTGCCATCAGGGCCGTAGATCACGGCTGGGGGGAACTGCCTGTACGTGTCGTGGAAGTTGTGCAAGGCCAGCCCAATTTGCTTCAGGTTGTTCTTGGACTGCACGAGTTGGGCCGCCACGCGCGAATTCATGCCCAACACTTCACCGCGAGCGTCGGTGATGGCAACGATGTCCGGCATCGCCTGAAGCTGAGATGTGGTAGAGCCGGCTGGTCGGACCAACAGGAACGTATCACCTTTCTTCAGACGCTTTGTCGCGGCGGGTCCAATGCGGACCACAGCTTGGCCTTCTTCTTCGACTCGCATCACCTGGGCGCGGAATATCCTTGCGTCGTCGATGGCTACAGTACCCCGCAGGATGTCTTCGAAGGCCGACATGCGGTCAGATTGGGGAAAACCGCTGACGCCCGCGAAGTACCCTTCAGTCAATTGGGACATCATGGCGGCCGCCACGCCTGGCGAGAAACCACTGCGGGCCAAGCTCTGTGCCATACGTTCCGAGATTTGGACACGAATGTGGATAGAGCCATCGGATGCAATCGAATCGACCTCGAAGGGCATCTTTGGGAAGAACGGGATCAAGATGAAACGCAGCGAGTCAGTCTCCTCCGCCTGCGAGTCCTTCTCAGGAGCCGAATTTGCACCAAGATTCGGTGCCGTTTCGGCAGCGGGCTCGGCGGCAGCCACCGACAGGTTCGTCTTCTGATCAGTCTCCGGATTCTGCGCACAGCCAAGTCCGGCTGGAAGTAGAAAGACACACAATACCGTGAGAGCTGTCCTGAACATTGTCGTCCCCCCTGAATCTGAAGAAGTTGTTGCCAAGTCTGATGGAAACATCGAACTCCCGTCATCCCCGACCTAGCGTTCCGCCTGCCCATCATGCAGCTTCATTGTATCCGGTTTTCCCGTGCCTCGATCTTGTCAGTCGGCCGTTTTCCCGAGTACTTCCTTTCGTGTGCCAGCAGATTGGCCATGTCGCCCAATTTGGCTGAAGCCGCCCATCACTCGGAGAACTCAAGGATGCTTATTGTTCCGTCAGCATTGCCGATAGCGATCAGCCGCCCATCAGGGGAAACGGCCGGCGCAATCCTCACATACCGGAGAAAGGAGACCTTGTCTTTCAGTCGCACTTCCTTGGCAATCGCTCCCGACACAGTGTCGATAACCAAGAGCCTGTCGTCGTTCGTCACACAGAAGAGAATCGGCCTCTTGGGATGAAGGGCCATTCCTTCAATCTTCAATAGCGGCAGATCGAAAGAACGCTTCTCTTTCAAGGCTTCTCTTGTATCAATGACGGTTAAGCGCAAGCCTTCCGAATCGCCTTGAGGCTTCTTGGAATAGGGAACCAGGACGTAGAGCTCGCTACGCCGCGGGACCGCCAAACACGCATACACCTTGTAGGCCGGCTGCGTGTATCTGTCTTCCAGGACGCCGTTGACCTCTACACGCCACTTGTAACGAACCGGCGGACGCTCCGGTCTAGCGACTCGCCTTTCGTGCATTCTCCAAAACGACTTCGGTGTGTGGCCTCTTAGAATGAGCGTCCGCGGACTCGGCTGCGGAAGTGTTTCCAGGTCCCACGCGTAAAGGGTCATGCCCTTGGCTTCGGAACCGGTTTCCAGGAAGTAGATCAAAAGATTTTCGGTGGCACAATGAAAGTGCGGTACACCTTCCTGGCCGGTTTTCCCTTTGGACTGAAGCTCGATAGCCAACGGAACTGTCCCCGTGATCTTGAATCGCAATTGGTTGAAGGCGCCCGAAAGTGGATTCGCCGAGCACGTGGCCCAGAGTGTTTTCCTGTCCCGTGTGATGAAGAGATAGTGTGCGTTGCCTTCCATGTTCGGACCGTCGATGCAGAACTGTCGGTCCCTCGCCAAATCCCACACCTGGAACTGCAGCCTCCAACCATCCCGCTCAAACCACGCCCGACCGGCCCCCAATGCTCCGTCCGGCGTCACATACGTCAGGCAAGGACTCTTTGACTCTGCGGAGATGCTGAGTTTGCGTTCGAGGCGTCCGGTTGCCGCGTCCCAGATACCAGGTCCACTGCGGCGATGAGAGGTCAATACCTTCGTGTCCGAAAGGAAGTGGAGCACTGTGCATAGCGACTTCGCCGCTGGTGGGGCGATTTTGAGTCTGTGGTCGATCGATGGTCCACGGACTACGCCGACCAGGCTCGGCGGCTCCGCCGGCGCTACGGAGGCGGCTGAGACGATCATGGCAAAATAGGCACAGGCGGTCGTTCTCACGAGTAGGTCCCCTGCGCTGCTAGGCGTTTTAATACCCATTCAACAATTGTTGAACATTATGATGTTGGCCACAATGTTACGCGAAGAGCATCAGGGCGATGGACAACGGAAAGCCTAAGAGAATCCGAAATCATGCTCGGTCCTGGCTAGAATCGGTACGACTGCCCAGCCTCCATCACCGTTGTATCCGCCCGCAGTTCGCCAGCCAGTCGGTCCAAGGCATGATCGCAGGTGTCGTGCGCCGACAGAAGAACCCGTTTTGGTGCAGCTTCATTGACGTGTGCAATGGTGTGGCTCAGGTCCTCATCGCCAATCCTCTGCCACGGCGGCTTGCCGGTACCGAGAAACATCTGCAACTGAACGCCACGGCGCCGCAATCGACTTTCAGTTACCGGGAAATGGAGGCCACCAGCGATGGCGTACAACGGTTCCCGAGAGAGACGACGGACCATGTCCAGGATGACCTCGACCGTCGGATGACCACACCCAGTGATGACCACCACCCCCTTGTCTTTGATTCGAGCCACCAGCGCCTGCTCTTGGCATAACCCCAGGAAGAACAGACTGCGAGCCAATGGGCCGGTCGTGCCAATTCCTGCCGCGAGCAATCTCGGTCCCTGGACAACTTGTCCGCTGAGGTCCTCCGCTTTGGCCTCGCCAGGCAGGTAGCAGGTCTTTCCCTTCAGCGCCGACAGCTCCGTGGGGATACGGACGCAATTCGACCGAAAGGCCACCATTCCCCCCATGTGATCCGGGTGAAGGTGTGAGATCACAACGGCAGCCACTTGATCAAGGTCCATGTTAAGCTTCTCCAGATTGTGCCCCAAGACGGAGGAATCCGGGCCGAAGCCAACATCGAAAAGCAACATACCCTCGTTTGTTCGGATCAGATACGAGACCCCTGGGTCACCTCGAAACCCATGGCTGGTCTTCTCGTCCACTAAGACCGTCAGCTCAAGAAAATCCAAACTCGGCAGATCAAGCGCTTGGGCACGCTCGATCCGCTCCCGATTCGCCTGTTGCGCCAAATCTCGGTTCGCTCTGTAGGTCCTGTTGCGCCACAACAATTTCGGCACGAGCACTGGCGAGGCAAGTATCAGTACTGGCCACATCAGAGGCGGTATTCTGGCCGTCATCTTGACGCTCCTCAGTTCTGTTTCGCTCGGCGGGTAAGCGAAACCAAGACTGCAATACAACCGCGTCAGGTCTCCTTGGAACTCCAATCCGCAATTACGTCGTCTGCAGTCTCGGCTAGACCATCAGGACCGAACGACCAGATTCTCGGTGGTTTTCCTCCGTCACCGCATTCATATTGAAACGGATTGCCCCACGGATCGAGAGGCAAGGGGCTGCGTAGGTAGGGGCCTTTCCATTTCACTGGGTTTGGCATGTCGGCGGGAGGATTTCTCAGAGCCTGTAGCCCTTGCGCGGTGGTCGGGTAACTGCCCATATGCAGCTGATACATTCTCAGAACCGTTTGAAGCAACTTCAGTTGAGACACCGTCATGACTTGTTTGGTACGTTCGGCAACCGTCCGCTGTACATCCTGCGCGTTCGGCATCTCAATCTTGGGAAGCTCCAGCGTCTCGGGAAAATCGGGCAGCACTTTCCTGATGCTCTTTTCGTCATAGCCCGACCCCTCGAGAAAGGTCCAAGTCCTGCCTTTGTCATCGGATACGCCGATCAAGAAGGAACGATGGGTCTGTTCGCTAATCCCAGGTAAGTCCATCCGCGTAACGGTTGGGACAATCGCGACGAGGTCGGCACCTGCCTCCGCAATCTCCTCGGGGACACCCACTTCGACCGCGAGGACCTTGAAACGCTTGGACAATTC
Source organism: uncultured Pirellulaceae bacterium (assembly GCA_964617665.1). GTDB lineage: Bacteria > Planctomycetota > Planctomycetia > Pirellulales > Pirellulaceae > JADHUC01. Next base: position 2,249 of record CAZUAH010000157.1, on the reverse strand, counting down.
CTCCGCATTTGCCCTGAGCTGCGCGATCATCTCGTCGCGTCCACCGGCCTTGCGCACCAGCTCGCGATGGGTCAAATCGGTAAACGTCTCGTAATCACCCTCGATGAAGGCTGTGCTGCACTTTTCGGCCTGATCTCTAACCAACTTTCGGAGACTCGTGTCATCCGCCGGTGACGACGCGGCCGGCCCGAGCTTCGACGCGATCGGCGTTGGCTTACGCTCCTTCGGCACGGGTGCGTCCGCGCAGCCAGACAGACCGGCGAACAGCAGAAAGCCCGTGAGCAGTGTGCATGCTCTTTGTCGGTTCATAACGTATTCCTTTGCTCTGAGCGAAACTGCGGCGTGGATACGCCCGTGAATTCAACCGTCGGGGAATCCAGCCATATCGTGCCAGCGATCCGCTATCCAGCGTTTCGCATCTTTCGTCAGGTCAAGCTGCATCCTTACGTCATCGAGACCTTCATCGATTCCGTCCCGCTCCCGGGGCCGGATGGTGAAACCATATTTCTGAAAGAAGCCGTCCGTGTGTTGACTGGTGGCGAGATGCACTTCACGGGTGTCTTCTCGGGTGACAATCTCGTTCAGCCGAACCAGCAGAAGATACTCTCCGAGTCGATGGCCGTGGTAGTCGGAAGCGATCATCCCCCAACACAAATCTGCCACATCGCTATCATCTCGAACACCATACCCACCACAGCCTACAATTTCATCAAATCGCTCGACGACGGAGTATGTGCATCCCGACGAATCGATGAAGGACTCGAAATCCCTGCACTCTTGTTCGCGGAAGAACTGCGGGATGTTCGAGCAGAAGACCCTGACACAGTCACCACGGTCTTTCGGCAAGTATTGTCTGAATGCGATCTTCATGGACTTGTTGACGCTATGTTGTGTCGCCCGGTAGTACGCACGGCGACGCAATTTTCAACTACTCGTCAGGAGCCTGATATAGGGCACAAACGGCACCGGCTGGATCCCGGATGACGCTGAAACGGCCACCCGCCAACGGCCGGGCCTCGACGATCACCGACCCGCCAAGTTCGCGACAGGCCGATAGACTCTGATCCAAATCTTCCACGATGATGTAGACCAACCACAGGGGAGGCAGGTCCTAGTTAACACCACGCGCATGGCATATCCCGGCAACCGTCTTGCCCGATGCCGGCGTAACCATGCTGAAGTCTGAGTATCCGTCCATCTGGACGGCCGAAGATGTCCAACCGACGACTGCCGAATAGAAGTCTCGGACCCCTTCGGCGTCTGGAACCGTGAGATCTCTCCACGCGATCGAACCGACGGCTGGTTTGTCTGATTCGGGCATTCTTACCTTTCGCGTTCAACGAGGGAGATGATTCGAGCGCTGTTTAGAGCTGGTCTTCGGGAGGGCGAAGCTCCCGCTGAGCCGCGTCTTCCCACGGTTTCGGCTCGGCCGGAGCCTCGCCCTCCCAAGTTCCAAACCGCCTATTGTGTCACACCAGAACGGAACTCCGAGCCTCGTCAAAGACGAAGCTCAATTGCGTCCCCTATTCACCTCGACCTACTTCTTCTTCGTTCTTGGTTTGGCCTTCTTTTTGGTCGTTTTCTTTTTGGCTGTCTTCTTCGCTGTCGCCGATTTCTTCTTTCTCTTTGTCGGCTTCGGCTTGAGAGAACTCACGTATGCGTAACTCTGGTCGAAGAACTTCTTCAACTCCCGAGTCTGCTTCAGCAGAGCGTCGGGAACCTCGGCGTATTCCTTCATGACGGTCCCGTGTTGCTCGCAGAGCTTCGTCTTGTACTTCTTCAGAAACGCCTCGCGTTCCTCGTCCGGAAGCCGGAGCGCCAACTTGCCTGCTTTGGTCAGGAAGCTGAACATGTGACCGTTGCAGGACGTGTAAGGCATGCTGGCGCCCTTTCTTTCCACATCGGGATTGGTGGCCACCAGTTTCTCGTACAACTCCAACTTGTCGGCCGAAATCTCGTTTGCAGCTTTGCTCATGATCTAAGCCTCGCTTTCATTTCTCGTACTTGATTAGGGCCGAAACGTCTCTCACTCGCAGCGCCGTCAGCCCGTCGATTCGTTTCGTGAGTCTACTTGGACAGCGCCACTTTCGCGGCAAGATTCGGCATAACTCGTTTCACATATCACAGTTACGCTTTGGGCGACCCCATCCAGCTCGCCTGGATGGTGAAGATGATTTCCGGCTAACAGGGATACAGTCTCGGGGGCGCCAAACTTGCTCTTTCCTGGTTAACTGAGCTGGTTTTGTGAG
>CAZUAH010000156.1:0-26538 GCA_964617665.1 uncultured Pirellulaceae bacterium | reverse complement strand
TCTGAGGATACACACGAATCGGAACACTACCCGTGTTCGTCAGAGACACACGAGCGCCGTAGATGTCCATTCCTGTTGCCAATGCCATCATTCCTAAAGCAGCCTGTTCTTGTTGCGACAGGCGTTGAGCTACGGGAAGAAGTTCGTCTGTCGCGTCGGCACAACGCAGCGCAAGCCGGGCCGTTGGAGTCTCCACCACAGGTCGGCGAGTGATAGTGGGAACTCGATAGCCGGTATCTTCATCAACGCCAGCCTCGGTCTGTACGGGCGCTAAGCTGCTGCCGGGTGCCTGTGGTCCTTCCTGCGAGACAGCTATCTCAAAGCGCTCACCAGAATCCACAATGGCCCCTGCGATGACAAGCAACAGTCCCACACACACCAGAACACCAAACCCGACAACGACAACTCCGCCCACTATCCAGGCGGGAAGGATGGACTGCTTGGTGCCAGGAGATGCCTTCACTGGTGCCGACACTATTGGTGGCTGCGGGGCCGGTGATGGGACGGCAATGCCCAAGGCTTGGCCGGCGTTCATCCAGGTGTACCCGTCCTGAGAAACCTGCATATCCGCTCCAACAGCGCGTTTCTGAGCCAAGTCTTTCAGCTCAGCATCTGACATTGGACCCAGCACTTCATCTGCGATGCGGACGTACCATTGGGTTTGCGACATGCTAGTCCTCACGAACGCTGGCGTTCTCGTCCGTCATCGCCACACGGAACCCCAGGCTGTACAAGTACTGTCGCGGTTCGATAGCGTGGCTGCGGTGGGCGGAGCGGCAGTAGTCCGCACGCACGCCCCAGCCGCCGCCACGGAACACGTGGCGCTGTCCAGATTCCGGACCTAGCGGATCAGCGTCCGGCGATGTGGCGTAGTAGTCGGGACCGTACCAATCCTGGCACCATTCCCAGGCGTTGCCGTGCATATCGTAAAGGCCGAAGGCGTTGGCTTCGTACAAGCCTACCGGCGTCGGCCGACCCACGAATGGTCCCTCGTTTGCTCCGCCGTAGGGCCACTTGCCTTTGAAGTTCGCCTGCCGTGACGAAAATGACGTGCCGTAGTGAAAGGGCGTGTCGGTCCCGGCTCGGCAGGCGTATTCCCACTCGGCTTCGGTGGGCAAGCGGTAAATGCGCCCTGCGGTGCGCTCCGCTGGCAACGTCGACAACGCTTCGCAGAAGGCGGCTGCGTCTTCCCACACAACCGAGTCGACGGGATAGTCATCCGTGTTTCGTCCGGCAACATAGGCGGCGCCACCGCCGCTGGCCGCGTAGAAACTCGGATTCCTTCCGGTTGCGCGACGGTATTGTCCTTGCGTCACTTCATGCACGCCCAGGTAGAACGGCCGCGTAAGGCGAATCCTGCGTTGCGGCCCCTCGACCTCTTCACGACCGGATTCAGAATCGGGTGATCCTCGGACAAACTCACCTGCGGGTATCAACGCAAAACGCATCCCGATCGAGTTCTCAACTTGCCGGGACGTTAGCTGTCCGGCAGCAGGGTTGTTCGCCGGGGGATTTCGTGGACGTGCTGTTCCTGTTGTCGTACCGGCCGTGTGGCGAAGTTCGACGACCGTTTGCTTGCCCCGACGAATGTCAATCCGGTCTGGTCTAACTACCACGCCGACCTCGGCACCAGTGACACGGATATCGTACCGGCCCGCCTTGAGCCTGACCGTTCCGTTGTCATCAAGGTCCAACTGCACGTCCGCGCCCGTGGCAGGCGTGGCTACGAGTCCTGCCGCTACTCTTTCACCCGTGACGACCAACACGCCCTCATCGCGAACGAGTAGGATGATTTCGGTGTGCCAGTAGGCCAGTACACCAATCACAATCACGAGCACCAGCACCAGCGACATCGGCCAAGTAGAGCCATGACGGGCTTTGGTGTCCCCTTCGGGCCTATCGGAAACAGGCTGACGACAACCGGTCAGTACGCCCTTGATCTCGCTATTGGCGCTGTACGGCTCCAACGCTCGCGCCACTTCGCTCGCGGTCTGGAATCGCTGGTCAGGGTCCTTGTTCAGCATCTTGTCGAGAACCGCGATCAGCCCGCTGGGAAGCTCACTGCGGAACTGCGAGATGGGAGGGATCGGCTCCTGGGCATGAGCCAACACTTTCTGAACGAACGTCGCGTGCTTCGGCCCGGTAAACGGCCCACGGCCTGCCAACAGGAAGTACAGGGTGCAACCCAGCGAATAGATGTCTGATCGTGCGTCGGCATGCCGCGTGCCTTGACCTTGTTCCGGAGCGATGAAGTCTCCGGTGCCGACGACCTGGCGCATTCCGGCCAAGCCGTCGCTCCGAGCTGTCTCGGTAGTCAGTCGGGCAAGCCCCAGGTCAAGCACCTTAACTTGTCCCTCCCCGGTCAGCATCATATTGGACGGCTTTATGTCGCGGTGGACCAGTCCGTGCTCGTGGGCGTATTGGAGCCCCAGGGCCACTTGCCGTACCGCCTCGCAGGCATCAGCCACTGTCATTGGCCCGTGAACGCGGACCACACGGGACAGGTTGGTGCCGTCCAAGTATTCCATCGCCAGGTAGTGCTGACCGTCCGCTTCACCTGCGTCGTGGGCACGGACCAGATTCGGGTGATCCAAGCGACCCACCGCTTCCATTTCACGCATGAACCGGGCCACTGCCTGCGAGTCGCAAAGCCGGTCTTTGGATAACAGCTTCACCGCCACATGCCGTTTTAGGCGGACGTGGAGGGCCTTGTAGACCACTCCCATGCCGCCCCGGCCGATCCGCTCAAGCAACTCATACTGGCCAAGCTGGCTGCCCGGAAGCTCGTCCGGTTGCGTCTGGCCTTGTGCCGCCTGCTTTGCTTCTCCATCAGTCTGTATGCCCCAAACAGTTGGGCCGATCATTGCCGCCTTTTGGATCTGTTGTTCCAGTTCAGGGTCCGACTGCATCACACCGGAAGCGGCCTTCAAATCACTGACCACCGAATCTTGGAGGTCATCGAGCGTATCCAGAACGCCCTGGCAAGTCGAACACGCTTCGATGTGCTCGCTGAGCCTGTCGATGGCCTCCCCCGGTAGCTTGCCAAGAACCAACTCGGACAAGACATCCCGATCGGGACATTTGTCACGTGCTGGATCGTGTTCGACGGCAGGGCTGTGCATGTTCAACTTCCCTCTACCAGATAAATAACGGCGAACCGTAACACGACTTTTTCCTTTGCTGATCCTCGGTTGTCGCAAGTCGATGCAGACCCTCGGTTTATGGCTCCAGGTCCCCCAGTTCCTCCCGCAGCCGCCGCAAGACTCTCCACTTGGCCACCCGAACCGCGTCGGCCGATACTCCCAGCTCTTGGGCCACGTCCTTCGTCGAGTGACTATCCACCGTGACGCGCCAGAACATCTCCCACGTCCGCTGCTCAAACTCGCCACGGACCAGTTCCAAGGCTCGCAACCGGAGTTGCTGAACGGCTTTTGATTCGCCGGCATCTTCAGAGCTACTTTCCCATGCTGCCCTCTCCTGCAACTGTTCGTAGGCATTGGAACCGCCCGCCGCTGGTGGTTCCTTTTGGACCTTGCGAAAATGGTCGGCCACCTTGCTCCTGGTGATCGTGCGCAGCCAACCCCGGAAGCTACCATTGGGTCTGTCCTTGCTGAACTTGCCGATCCCCTGCGCCACAGCTCGAAACACCTCCTGAAACACGTCGTTTGCATCAGCCGACTGCAACTTGGCTTGCTGAATCCAGAAGTTGACCAGCGGGCCGTAAAGCTGGACCAGTCGTCGCCAAGCCTCCTCATCGTGTCCGACGACACGATGCAACAAGCTGGATGATGTCGAGCCGATCGTTTCGGAAATCGAACCAGTCACAAAAAAAAACGCCCTTCTTGCGAGAGAGACTGTAACTTACCAAAACAAAAAGGACGCTGAACCAAGCCTGCTCCAGACAACCCCCGCCAAGAGGGCGCAGAGAACAGTACCTGGCCAGCGTCCATTCGGACGCGGCACAAGTACTGCTTCTTTGCATTGAAGAGCCTCGCGGCTCAGTTTGGCGGTATTTGTCTGGAAGCAGTTCTCGACGCACGCGCGTCGTTTCACGTTGTATTGTTCGCCGGGCTATGCCCGGTCGATGCTATTCGCTCCTCGTTTGAACTTGGTTAGTCGAACGGACGCCGCCGAGACCGATCCCGGCGACCCACCCATTCTACGCCGTGTTGTTCGGACGTGCCAGCAGCGGCCCGGTTGGTAGCACCATTTCGGCTTCGGCCGCGTCGATTAACATCTCTTACATCGCCTGCAAGGTGACACGGTTGTTCATAGTTGGTTAGAATCTTGCCAAAATGCTGCCAAGTGCCATCTCGGCTACCGTGGAGACAATGGGCGATCCAGCTCATGGCAAACCGAAAGCGATTTCAAAACCCACTCGGAGGATGTTGATGAAGACCCGATTCCCCCTCGTTCTGTTAATCGTCGTTTGTCTGCTGACTGCCAGGGTCCGAGCCGGCGACTGGCCACAGTTTCGCTACGACGTGGGGCGCACAGCGGCGTCACCGCACGAACTGCCGACCGATCTACAGCCTCGCTGGTCCCGTGTGCTCAGTAAAATGCCGGCTTTCAAAACCTTGCGAGCCTCGGCCGGACCATTGGTCAAGTGTCGGGTCAACCACTTGGCGGCGTTGTGAACTGCGTGGGCAACGAACACGCGAGGCACGTAGCCGATGTCGTCGGGAGTGACCTCAATAACCTGAGTCCAGACTCTCGCAAACAGACCATTGAGCGTCGTTGATGTCGATCTGAAACTTGAAGGTCTGTTGTTCGGCGCGGTCGATTTCGATCAGATTGCCGCGATGGGCGCCGCGAGATATCAACGATATGGCGATCGCCGTCAGCGAGAGCCCCAGAATCACCGCGATGACCGCCTGGTCGAAACGCCGCAGTAACGGCCGCGGCCATCGGGTGTTGTGATCGGGAGTGCCGTTCGGCGAAGCCATGTGCGATGCCTCTGTTATCTTCCGCAGGGCCGCTGTCGACAGGTCGACAACACGTTATTATGGATGGTTTGGAGATGGAAAGCGAGCGGTTCAGTGCTCTCGCAGATAGACGCTGCCCCGCAGATGCATTTCGAGACGTTGTTAGCCGATGGCGTTAGCCATGGGCCTCACAAACCTCACATTCTGCGTCAACAGACCCGACACTAGCGCGTTCGGCTCACAATTACAGGACGTTGCCCAGCATGGACAAGGAATTTGCACAGGTCGAATGGGATGATCGGTTGACGGATGATTGCCGCCAAATCGTACGTCTGGCTGTGCGCGAAGATCTCGATCGTTGGTATGACTGGACCACGTTAGCACTGGCTCCCGCCGATGCACGCGGGCGTGCTTCCGTGATGGCTCGTCAGAGCGGAACGATCGTCGGTTTGAAAGCTGCGGAAATCGCGTTGGACGAGATGAACATCGAAGTTGCGTGGGAATCCGCTGTGCAGGATGGCCAGACGGTTCAGGCGGGTGACTGTGTTGCGAGAATCGGAGCTTCGATGCGTGATTTGTTGACCTCCGAGCGAATACTGCTGAACCTGATTGGGCGTCTGTCCGGGATCGCCACATTAACTCGACAGTATGTAGACGCAGTCCAAGGGACCAACGCTCGCATCTACGACACTCGCAAGACAACGCCCGGCTGGCGACGTCTGGAGAAGCATGCGGTGCGATGCGGCGGAGGTCGGAACCATCGGACCGGCTTGTTCGATGCCGTGTTGATAAAGGATAACCACTTGGCATTGGCTGGGTGTTCGCCGGGCGAGGCGGTTCAGCAGTCCAGGCGATTCCTGCACGAGATGATGCCGGACGACCCGCTTGCCGAGCAGATGATCGTCGAAGTCGAAGTGGACCACCTGGAGCAATTGGACGACGTATTGCCGCACGGGCCGGATATCGTTTTGTTGGACAATATGACGGAGGAGCAATTGCGAGAGGCTGTCGCTCGTCGGGATGCGGCAAACCCGTCGGTGGAATTGGAGGCATCAGGTGGCGTGACCCTGCAGGCGGTTCGTGCCATTGCTGAGACGGGCGTTGATCGAATCAGCGTGGGCGCGCTGACGCATTCGGCCGTGAATTTCGATGTGGGACTGGATTGGCAGGAGTGATTCTGGATTTGCGAACTACCGCGTGTGGAGACAATGCCCAATGCAGCCGCAATTCAGCAATTTCGCTAATTCCGTCGAGTTCGAGGGCGCGTTCGACGTGTTGGCTACGGCCAAGCAGTTGAAGGCGGCGGGTAGGGATGTGATTGAACTGGAAATCGGCGACAGCCCTTTTCCCACGCCGCAGGTCGCAGCCCAAGCCGGGATTCAAGCGATCGAGGGAGATCGGTGTCACTACGGACCGTCTATCGGCCTGCCGGAATTCCGCGAGGCAGCGTCCAGTTACGTCAACCGCGAATACGGCTTGGAAACCACCGCAGATAACATCGTCGCGGGGCACGGCGGAAAGCCGTTCGAACAGTTCTTCTGCGAGTCGTTCCTGAATCCCGACGACGGTGTCCTCGTCTTTAGTCCTCATTTCCCTACATACGACGCGAATATTGCCCGGCGAGGTGCGCGCATCGTGCTGTCCCCGTTGCGACAGTCTCGCGACTTTCGCCCCAATCTGGATGACGTCGAGGGCTTCCTGGCGAACGATCCGCAGCCCAAGGCCATCTTTGTGAACAGCCCACACAATCCGACCGGCGGCGTGGCGTTGGAGGAAGATCTGATTTCTTTGGCCGACTTGGTGCGAGGCCGCGACATCGCCGTCTTCAGCGACGAGCCTTACGACTGCATGGTGTGGCAAGGCAAGCATCACACGATTCTGTCCCAACCGGATATGATGGGGCAGTGTGTGGCGGCTTATACCTTCAGCAAGTCGTTCAGTATGAGTGGTTGGCGAATTGGCTTTACCGTGAGTAGTCGCGTGATCATCGACATGTTCGCCAAGCTGGTCAATTCCACATTGTCGTGTGTGCCACCCTTTGCACAATTGGCTGGAATTGCCGCTCTGGATAACGACGTCGCCGAACGTGACAACCAGATGGAATCGTTTCGCCGTAAGGTCCAACTGCTGGTCGACGGGTTGAACGAAATCGAAGGCGTCCATTGCCTGCACCCCGGCGGCAGCTTCTACGCATTTCCATCGGTTACGGCGATTTCGAACCGCTTCGGGATCACGTCACATGGCCTGGCGATGTACCTCCTGGAAGGAGCCGATGATCACAAAGGCGTCGCGTGCCTGGGCGGCGAGTGCTTTGGCCACGCGGGCAAGGGGTTTATCCGATTCAGCTGCGCGGAGCCTGACGCTCGTTTGACCGAAGCCGTTCAATTCTTCGCCGAAGCGATCCGGCGCGATGACCGTATTGCCAGCTATCTGGACGACCATCCGCAGTATCGACTTGACGAACCATATGACCGGGAGAAATAGCCGAATGTCCGATACCGGCTCCAAGGCGGAAGAAGTCACTCAGCGGCTGCGGAAGCAGTACAACGAGTTGGCCGAATTGGCTGGTTCCCTGGCTCATGAGATCAAGAATCCGTTGTCCGTAATCCGCATGAATATGGACTTGCTGGCGGAGGACTTCGAGGACGCTGAGAATCCGCGCGAACGCCGCGCAATGACCAAAATCGATACCGTCCAGAAACAATGTACGCGGTTAGAAAACTTGCTTCGTGACTTCCTTAAATTTGCTCGTCTGCGCGACCTGGAATTGTCGTCCGGGAGTCTCAACGAAACGGTCGATCGCGTGCTCGACATGTACGACCATCAGGCACGCGAGAGCGGGGTTGAGATCATCCGCTACCTGGACCCGGCGTTGCCGAGCATCAAAATGGACGAGCAAACGCTTCACGCCGCTCTGCTAAATCTTGTCAAGAATAGCCTGGAGGCCATGTCCGAGGGCGGGCAACTGCTGGCTCGCACCCGATTGATCCGCTCGGGCGTCGCACTGGATCTGATCGATACCGGTTGCGGGATGGACAGCCAGACGGCATTGAACATGTTCGACGCCTTCTATTCGACCAAGAACGGCGGCTCTGGTCTTGGACTGCCCACGGCACGAAAGATCATCGAAGCTCATGGTGGGCGGATAAGCGTGCAAAGCGAGGTGGACCGCGGCACGCAATTCACGCTCGAGTTCCCGCAGCCCGCGCGGATTCAGTGAACATCTTCGGGTAGCCTACCGCACGAGAGATTGCGTCCTGCCTCCATTTGTGGTTTGATGCTACCTTAGTGGGAGTGCTGCATTCCAGTGGGGCGATTTGCGAGGTGTTGTTGTGAACACAGACAGGAACCTGCTGTTTGGTGTATTGGCCGTGCAACTGGAGTACATCGACGCGAGTCAGTTCGCCGACGTTTGCGCAGCGTGGGCAATGCGCAAGAACACGACGGTTGCCGACATTCTGGTCGAACGCGGATGGATCACGCCAGAAGCAAGGCAGGAAGTCGAAGGACTTCTGGCACGCAAGATGGACAAGCACGAGGGGGATGCTCGCAAAGCTCTCGGCGACGTTGCCGATCCCAGTGTTCGCGATGCGATGCGCGATGTCGGTGATGACGAGGTGGACGAGACGCTTGACCACCTGGAACCGCCGTCCGGCTTCGTGAGAGTGTTGGACACTGTTGATTTCTCGCCTGAGGAACGATCTCACTATACGCTGTCGCGCGTCCACACACAGGGCGGACTAGGACGCGTGTGGCTGGCGCACGACAAACGGCTGCATCGTGAGGTGGCCCTCAAGGAGATCCGCCCGGACAAAAAGGTTAGCGAACTTTCACAGCGACGTTTCGTCCGCGAGGCGCAGATCACAGGGCAGCTCGAGCATCCCAACATCGTTCCGGTGTACGAGTTGGCCGACAACCTGGATAAGGAACGCCCCTTCTACACAATGCGGTTTCTCCGCGGCCAGTCGTTGGGAGCCGCTATCGACGAATACCACCGCCAGCGCAAAGCGGGCAAAGCAACTCGGTTTGACCTGCGTCGTCTTCTGAACGCTTTTGTCAACGTCTGTCATGCCGTCGCTTATGCGCATTCGAAGGGCGTTGTGCATCGCGACATGAAGCCAGCGAATGTCATGCTGGGTGCGTTTGGCGAAGTCGTACTCTTGGATTGGGGGCTGGCAAAACTAGTGGACCGGCCAGATGTTGAGGACGAAGAGCCGTCGCCGATCGAAGTGACCGAGGTGGACGACGACGAGGCAACGCGAGTGGGGCAATTGGTCGGCACGCTTCCCTACATGGCGCCCGAGCAAGCCAAAGGGCAGCCCGGCCAAATTGACGCACGCACGGATATCTACGGTCTGGGTGCGAGCTTGTTTCGGATTCTCTCGGGGCGGCGTCCCCATCACGGCAAGAGCAAGGACGAGGTCTGTGCCAACATCGTACGGCAACCGACGCCTCGGCCGCGTGAAGTGGATGCTTCGATACCAAAGGCTCTGGACGCCATATGTTCGAAGGCCATGGCCGAGAAACGATCCGATCGTTATCAAGACGCGACCGCGTTGGCCGTGGATGTCCAGCGGTGGATGGCTGACGATCCGGTCTCGGTGTATCGGGAAGCGTGGCACGAGAAATTTGCTCGCTGGACTCGAAAACACCGTACGTTAGCCCTGGTAAGTGCCATCGCGCTATTCCTCGTGGCAGTCGTTGCTTCGGTGGCTCTGGTATTCATCGAAGGTGCTCGCCGAGAGGCAAATGACGCATGGGACGCCGAGAAAGTCGCGAAAGCCGAAGCTGTCGACGCTTGGAATGGAGAGAAGACGGCCAGAACGGCCGCAGAAAAGGCCGAAGGCGAGGCGAACGAGGCCCGAGGCACGGCGGTGAAGTGGCTTGAACATGCGATCGACGCAGTCGACTCGATGCTGGTGGGCGTGACCCAAGTCCTTCCATGGTATCCGGGGACTCAGGAACTGCTTGAACAACTGCTAGAACAAGCTGAAAGATACTATGAGGGATTCGCCGCCGAGGACGTGAACGATCCGGAATTGCGCGTTCATTTAGCACACATCCGAGTACGTTTGGGCGATGTGCGGCGCCAACTACAGAAGGCTGAATCGGCCGAGCAGGCCTTCCGCGATGCTGATGCCATCCTGGCGGAGCTTGAGCAAACCGCCAGCGACGAGATCGACGTTCGTCTGGATAGGACGATATGTTTGAGGAAACTGGGCGACGCCTGCGCTGTCCAAAGTCGCTACGGGGAGGCGACAAAGGCTTTCGATCAGGCCGCTTCGCTGGCAGAACGTCTAACGTCGTCAGCCGATCGAGGCTATCAACACTCGCAACTTCTGTTGAGCAGGGCGCTGGTGTCTTTGGGGGCAGAAGATGTCGAAACGGCCGAGACGCTGCTCCGTCGGGCCGAGGCAGAATTGCGAGCCCTGATCGATGCTGGCGAAGGCGACGAGGTGAATTGCCGTCAAGCGTTGGCCATGGTGAACAGCACTCTGGGCGAGGCGTTGACGGCGGCTGGTCGCGATGACGAGGCGATTGAACCGCTCAAGAATGCCAAAGAGGCACACCGAAAACTCCGCGAAGTGAGCAAGAAGGAGGAGGACAACCCATCACACATCGAAGGTCTAGTCGTAGCAAACATTCGTTTGGCCAACGCGTTGAGAACATCGGGACGTACTGACGAAGAACTCGTGGCCCTGAAAGACGCGATCCACGACTGCGACGTTCTGTTGGAGGCCATGCCCGATATACCGCGTTTCCGCGAAGAGCGGGCCGTTGCTCAAGTGAATCTGGCTCGCGTACTGAATTCTGAGTACCTGAATGACGAGGCCAAGACGCGAGCGGACGATGCGTTAGGGGTGTTCACGGAATTGTCCAGGTCCCCATTCAACTTGCCACGCCATCACAGGCAGTTGGCGATTGGCCTTATGATCCGTGGCCAAATTGTGCGGGATCTCCACGATCCCGAAACTGCCGCCAAAGATTTTCACAACGCGATCCAAGGCTATCTGCGACTGATGGAAATCGAACAGGGCGTATTCAGCCATGTTCTAGAGGCGGCAATGACGAGTAGGGAGCATGGTCGGCTCCTGCACCTGATTGACGGCCTCGAGTCGGCCAAGGACGAATACACAATGGCTGCTGCGGCGTTTCAGAATGTTCTGAAGCAGAAACCGGATGATCGCGTGGCGATTGACGGATTGGCCAGTTGTCTAGAGCAGTTCGGCGAGTTGATGCAAGACATGCAGAAGCCCGACGAAGCGCAGAAGCTGTACCAGGAGGCTTTGCTGCAACGTAAACGGCTTCCGGAATTTCCCATGTATGAGTTCCGAAAGGCGTCGTTATTGCTGAAACTTGACGAAGCGGCGGAGACGCTCGCCATCGCCGAGAAACTCGTTGATGGCAACCCGGACAATGCCGCCTTCGCGACGGTCTTGGGCGCCGCGCAACTCCAGGCAGGAAACGCGGACCGGTGCATTGGTACGCTCGAAGGGCTGACACCGGAGCTTCGCGAGCGAGCGGGCCCTGAACTCGAATTCTGGTTGGCCATGGCACACTCTGCACGTGGCGAACCGGGGGATGCGGAGAAGGCCAGAGAACTCTTCAACCAAGCGGTCGAGCGGATGAACGCTCTTGCCCCGGGATGTGTGGCTTTGTTGCGGCTTCATACCGAAGCAGCTGCTCTATTGGGAATCGCCGATACGACAGCCGCGCCCAAACCTAAGGTGGTCGAGGGACCACCCACTGGTAGTTCTGACGGGAGCGAATAGTCGCGGATCGGCTCGTCGACGAAGCGGGGCCTCTCAGAAGCCCACGGCTGTGATTCGTTTCACCGGGGACGGAACTTTCCCCGGGCACCAGACTCCGGCACTTGAGGAGGGATCTCACGTCAACTAGACTTGGTAACCTGGAGCGTTTAGGCAAGGAGCGGCTGGACACTGTGAATCCGAGCGTCCTTTCCGCTTCACATGCACATCGAAGGTCAGAGGGTGCCACATGTTCCGCGACGAGGGTAACAACCGAGAGCGGAAAGGCACGGACTCGCACCTTCCAGACCTTCCAAGCCTCTGGTCATTGAGTTCAGGGGATCCGAAGGTCTGCGTTGCGGTATTGGACGGCCCGGTGGACTTCGGCCATCCTTGCTTTGACGGGGCGTTAATGAAGCAGGTCCGAATCCTAAGCTCCGTCGGTGACGACCAGGGAATGGCCCTGCGCCACGGTACGCACGTGGCGAGCTTGGTCTTCGGCCAGCACGAAAGTCCTGTACGGGGCGTCGCGCCGGGGTGTCGCGGCGTGGTCATCCCGGTATTCAAAGAGCGAGGCGACGGATCAATCGTCCCCTGTTCGCAACTGGATCTGGCACGGGCCATCTCGATGGCCGTTTCGGTTGGGGCAAACGTTATCAATATCAGCGGCGGACGGAATGACCCAACAGGGCAACCCGAACCTGTTCTGATGCGAGCCATCGAACTGTGTGCACAGCAAGGTATTCTGGTCGTCGCATCGGCTGGAAACGATGGGTGCGCATGTCCTCACATTCCGGGTGCCGCCGAATCGGTCTTGGTCGTGGGAGCTATGAATGCTGCGGGCGAGCCGATGGAATTCAGCAATTGGGCGCAGGCGTACCACGGACACGGAGTGCTTGCACCCGGCGATGGTATCCAGGGGGCAGCGCCGGACGGCGGCACCGCCAGCTATAGCGGAACCAGCTTCGCCACTCCGTTTGTTTCTGGAGTGGCCGCATTGTTGATGAGCATGCAACTGAAGACCGGGAGGCCAGCGGACGCTCAGGCCGTGCGCCGTGCCATCCTGGACAGCGCCGTGGGTTGCGACCAGCAGCCGACGGCCGATTGCCGGCGTCTACTTGCCGGCCGGCTAAACGTATCCGGAGCACTATCCCTGGTAACACAAGGAGAATACAGCGACATGTCCGAGCGAGAAAACCAAAACGTACCGACGCCTTGTGAGCAGCGGCAGAACGACTTCGACGAGGAAGACTCGGGCGAGGCGCTCGGCGGCACCGATCAGCCGTCGGCTTCAGCGCAGCGAGTGCAAACGCCTGCGGCCGAAGAACCAAGGAGTGCTGCAAATCGTCGTCAGGAAAAGCCAGTGGGCAAATCTACATGCTCCGGGAGCGAACCGACGCTGGTGTATGTGTTGGGATTGATCGATTTCGACTTCGGAACCGAAGCTCGCCGCGATGCGTTTATCCAACGTGGTGTTGCGAACCCCAATGATCCAGCCTTGTTACTCTCGCACTTACAAGAGAATCCTTGGGACGCGATCGGCTTGACATGGATTTTGGTGCAAGAAGCAACGCCCGTGTACGCCATCCAACCCGCCGGCCCGTTTGCCGACGAAGTGTACAAGCGGTTGGCAAGGTTCCTGCGCGAACAACGCGAGGAAGGGGTGTCGCAGGTATCGATTTCTGGCTACGTGGCCGGCAGCACCACATTGATGAACGGCCAGGAAGTACCGCTTGTCGTGCCGGACATCCGTGGCATGTGCAGTTGGTCCACCCCGGCAGTCGTGGAGGCCGTGCTCGGCCAGCGGCCCGCTGGCGAGGAGGACCAGGCCGCGTATGACGCCCAGGCTGGCCAAGTTGCTGGGTTCCTCGATCGCGTCTACTACGAATTGAGCAACGTTGGCGTGTCGCCTCAAGAACGCGCAATCAACTACGCCGCGACCAATGCCTATCAAGCCGCATCGGTCTTTCAGGATGCGATCAAAGAAAAGTTGAAGTTGGACAAGATCGACATCGAACGAAGTACGGTCTGTCGTCCAGGTTCCGATTGTTGGGACGTCAAGTTGACCTTTTTCGATCCCGTCCAGCGGCACGAGCGCGCGAGAGAAGTCTATCGCTTCACGGTCGACGTGAGCGAAGTCATTCCCGTAACGGTCGGCAAGGTGCGGAACTGGTCTGCCTATTAGGCCTGGGCCAGAACGCAGACCAGTTGGTAATGTGGCGATTCTTGGGTGACAATGAAGTTGACTAATTGGGCTGGCGAACTATACTAAAAGTGTTGCCAATCGGCAGCACTTTACCTCTCTTCTTTTCCTTTGGGGAGGGCAGACATGCAAGTACCACCGGCCATGTATGTCTGAGGAGCGATTGAGTTTTCGTTCCTCAAGGTTGTCTTCTGTGGCAGAGCCACAAGAGGTCATTTCCTCTGGTGTTCCCTGCTGCGGATAGTGTGACACCATCACCTTTTTTTGAGTCAACAAGGAATCGCTGTCTCCACTTTCTTGTATTAAGTGGACCGCCAAAGTGACAGGCTGCTGCATTGCGATTTTTGACAGCGTCTTGCGCCAGTACGAACATCGTGTCCCGTGCGACAGGTATAGTTGCCAGTGATGCGGGTTTGGCCCAACGGGGCGTTGCTCGACAATGTTGAAGATGCTTTGCGGCGGTAGTCGGTTACCTTTTTTCCACAAAACGCGGGCTCTTGCTCTGCCGGGCGAGGGCCCTTTTTATTGCGCTTCGGCGAGATTGCCGGACGAAGCGTTCCCAATTGTCCCGCTTTCTGGCACTGGCAGTGTTGAGAAAGGCAGATGGTGGGCGCTAGGGGGCTCCCTCCTCAGGTGTCGCTGGAGCCCATTCGAATCGATAGTCGCCGCCCAATTGCATTCGGGTCAGGCAGACAATCTCTTGCGTGTGGCCTTTGAAGTGTGCGACGCTGTCGAAGACTGCCGACAGTCCATTGCTCTCGAAACCTTGAATGCGTCGTGGTTGCAGAATTGTTGACGATTCGACGGTAGATAGCGCGGCGTTTGCCTTTCCGATTGTCTCGCTCAGATTTCGGATCAGGTCCTCTCTTCCAAATGGGCCTTGATCGGCAAACTCCGACGGACGATTTCGCTGGTCTGTCTCACCGCCGACACCAGAAATGATCCACTGACGCACATTGCCGCAGAGATGAAGGATGAGGTTGCCAACGCTGTTCATCGACTCGTGTGGACGCCACGATAGGTGTTCGTCGCTCAGTTGATCTAGGCAGTTCCGAAGGACCTTGGTGGCCTTGGCAAGTTGTTCTTTGGCCTCTGCGACATACGCTTCAGCGATACTGGTGTTAGCATCTGCCATAGTGCATCTCCCTTAGTTCCGAAAACGCCGTTCAGGACCCTGATGCGCAGAACGGTGAGCGTTGTCCGTCGATGGTCGAATGGCGGACCTGGGCGTTCCCGAATGATCCGTTGCGCGAACACATCAACCAGTAGTCATGCGATCAAAGCGTTCGAGGACTTCAGAAGAGCATTCTAGCAGAGATGCCTGCAACGCAGGATGAGTCACACGGGCATTCGCGACTCACGTCGCGTGGCGGTGGCTGCTACGAGTCTTGGTCGAAGATGGTCCAGACGTGGATTTCCTTTTTCAGGCGAGCTACGTATTCGTTGACCTGTTTTCTTACCTTCTGCTTGCGGAGTTTCTTTTGGATATCCACTTGAGCATCCAGAAACGGGACTGGGCCACCGTTGTCACGTTCGGTTACTCGTACGATGTGAAATCCGCGTGCGTCCTCGATGCGCTCGCTAAGTTGTCCGACGGGCAGTGTGAAGATGGCGAGGTCTATCTCTTCGGACGCAAGGCTTCCTTTTGTGGTCCAATCGTGATAGCCTCCATCGGTCGCATCCACGCCCTGCGAATGCCGTTGAGCAACGGCTGCGAACGGCGCCCCACGCAGGACCTCGTTCCCCATGTTGCCGATCGCCACCCAGGCTTCTTCCTTGGAGGCAAACCGATCGAATGCGACGGTCAATTTCTCCCACCTAGCCTTTGCAGGCCGGTCGAACTCCTTGGCATTGTCACGCCAGTGGTCCGCCATTTCCATGTGCGTGACTTCGGGTTGGTAATCGATGTTCTGTCCCAACATCGACTGGGCCAGCACGCGTTCAACGAAGCTCCGTTTCTGGTCGGCTATTGACGAGCCGTATTTCCGTAGGTCGGCCTCCAACTCCAACGCCGACGCCGCGTTGGCCTTTTTGACGGCTTTCGGCAATTCCTCTGCGTAAAAGCCTTCTTCCGCGCGGGCCGTAATGTTCGGCAAGACTTCCTTTCGCTTGTCTGCGGGAATTGACCGCAAGAAGTCTAGGTACAGGAGCTTCGTCTCGATCGAGCTGTTCAGCGCCTGTTTGAGCAGGCTTTCGCGTTGAGCATCGATCGCATATTTCTGCGCCTTGAGGGCCTCCGCTGGCATTTTTTCCAAGTATGGGGCCAACGTCCGGTCGACCATCGGCAGTAGATCGCCAGCCTGGATCGGTTGATCGCCGACCCACGCAATGATCTGACCAGGCTTGAATGCTGCGGGCGTCGAACGAGCGGGCGGATTCACGATAGGCGGAAAACGCCTTGCCGATTCGCCTTCCGGCATGCCGACGACTGGCGGCGTGGGATACAGGTTGGATACGCGCACGCCGTCGGAAGGTTGGGGGCGGTGTTGCGGCATGGAATATGACTGGTGAGATCCCTCGTTGACATTCGGGATTCGGTGTGGATCCTGGGGCCGGTGCTGCGGCATCGTGTAGCTCTGCGGCGCCGAGTAGTGCTGCGGCGTCGCGTATTGCTGAGGTGGGTACGAAGCCACGCTCGGTCGCGAGTCAAACCAAGGAGGTTGTGGAGGTTGCCCTGCCAGCAGTGCGCGCACGGTGCAGGCGGCTAGGGCAATCGCAACGACAAGTCCGGATGAGTGTTTGAGTTGGAGCAAGACTTCCGCCTTCTCACAGAGAAAAGATCGGTGGAGAGGCCTGAGGCCGAAAATGGACGCGGGAGTATATCGGCGAGGTCAGGCAGGCCGCAACACCGTTTTGGCGGTTTTCAGTAGTTCGTCCGGCGTCGTAACTCCTTCCGGAATCGGGAGATACGCGTACAGGTCGTCTACGATACGGAGTTTTCCGCCATGCTGACGGGCCAATTGCTCGATGCGAGCCCGATTCGTGTATCGGAAAACGACGTACTTTCCTTCCTTGTAGATCTCCGCAATTTGCCAAATCGCCGCCTCGATTCTCAGCTCTTCCAGCGACAACATTCGGCGAACGGGATCCGGCAGAGGTCCGAACCGATCGAGCAGTTCTTCGCGGAGCTCAGCGAGTTGAGCAACGTCGATGATGCGGGAAAACCGGCGGTACAGATCGATCTTCAGACGCATGTCCGGTACGAAGTCGGTTGGCAAATACGATTTGCCCGGGAGATCAACATCGACATCGATCGACCGCTGTGGAGGCATTTGCTTCAGTTTGCGCACGGCGTTTTCCAGGATTTGGCAGTACAGTTCGTATCCCACCGTCGCGATGTGGCCGCTTTGTTGCGTTCCCAGCAGGTTGCCCGCGCCGCGGATCTCCAGATCGCGCATAGCAATCGCAAACCCGGCACCCATCTCGCTGAACTCTTCGATCGCACGTAGCCGGCGAGCCGCGTTGGGAGTGATAGCTTTGTGCTGATCCAACAGCAGGTAGCAGTAGGCTCGGTGCTTATAACGCCCCACGCGGCCACGCAACTGGTGCATGTCTGCCAAGCCATAGCGATCCGCTTCGTTAATGAAGATGGTGTTGGCGTTGGGGATATCCAGGCCGCTTTCAACGATGGTCGTCGCTAGCAACAGGTCGAAGCGGCCCGCAATGAAGTCGACCATCACGGATTCCAGCTCCGACTCTCGCATTTGGCCGTGGCCGACTCGAATGCTGGCTTCGGGGACGATCTGCCGCAGGATCCGTTCGACCACGCGGATATCACCGACACGATTGTGAACGAAGAAGATCTGACCGCCTCGATTCAGTTCGCGGAGCACCGCGTGTCGAATGAGATCGCGGTCGAAGCGGGTCACTCGGGTCTCGGTGGCCAGACGATCTTCGGGCGGCGTTTCCAGATTGGAGATGTCGCGTACGCCAACAAGTGACATATGCAACGTGCGTGGAATCGGCGTTGCAGTCAGTGTCATCACGTCGACGGTCGAGCGGAACGATTTCAGCCGTTCTTTGATCTCGACGCCAAATCTTTGTTCCTCGTCGATGATCACCAGACCCAGATTAAAGAAACACACGTCGCTGGACGCCAAGCGGTGCGTACCGATGACGATGTCAATTTGACCGCCAGCCAATCGCTTGATGATCTCACGCTGTTCCCTTGCCGAGCAGAATCGGCTCAGCCTGGCAATGTCAAACGGAAATTCGGCCATGCGGTCGCGAAAAGTGTGGTAATGCTGTTCGACCAGCACCGTTGTCGGCGCCAACAGCGCCACTTGATACCCATTGTCCACCGCTTTGAACGCCGCACGCATGGCCAGTTCGGTTTTGCCGAAGCCCACGTCGCCGCACAGGAGCCGATCCATGGGCCTCGCCGTATCCATGTCCCCAGTGATCGACTCCATAGCAGTCAACTGGTCGGGCGTTTCCCGATAGGGAAAGGATGCATCGAATTCACGTTGCCAATCACTTTCGACCGTGAAGGCAATTCCTGGCCGGGCTCGCCGCTCGGCCTGCATCTCGAGCATCTCGGCCGCCAAATCGACCACCGCGGCCTCGGCTGCCTGCTTTTGCCGGACCCACGTCTTGCCGCCAATCTTCGCTAGTGACGGACGTGTCTTCGCACCGCCGACGTACTTCTGCACCAGACCGATCTTCGGGGCTGGCACGTAAATCTTGGTCCCGCCGTGGAATTCGATCTTGACGTGCTCTTCGACGCGTCCGTCGATGTCCAACAGTTCCAGTCCCCGATACCGGCCGATTCCGTGCGACAGATGAACGACCAGGTCGCCTTCCTGCAGATCCATGAAGCTGTCGATGGCCCTGCCCAGGCGACGACGGGGCAATCGGCGCAATTCGCCTCGGTGGAACAACTCGCCGCTGGTGATCACGAGTACACGCTCGCGCGTCAGTCGGAAACCTTGCCGCAGGCTGCCCTGCGGAAACCGCAAACGGCCCGCGGCTGCGGTCTTCGTGGTGCGCAGAATCTCTGACAGTCGTTCGATCTCGGCTTCAGTCTGGCATACGACAAAGACATCTTGACCTTCGCCAACGCGATCCAATTCGCTGCGTACGCGGTCGATTTCCCCACTGAATCGTTCAACCGATTCGATGTGCAATCGGCACGTGGCACCCAACTCGCCTCGGGCAATGGCGGATGCCGTGGCCACCGCGAAATGGCCCATTTGACCCATCACTTGGGTAAAGCTGTGGAAGTCCTGCGGCCGCTCCAGTCGCGTTAGGTACCGTTTCGCCTCTTCTTCGCTTTTGTCCGGTTCAAGCAGCAAGAACGCGCTGCCGTCCGGCAAGTAGTCACTGAAGTGCCCACCGTCGGCAGGCGTCGGTTCAAGGACCGTCACTTCGACTGAATCGAGCGACTGCAGGCTACGTTGTGATCGCACATCGAATTCGCGAATCGATTCCACTTCGTCGTCGAATAGTTCGATCCTTACCGGCTGATGCCAGTCTGGGGCAAAGATATCTAGTATCCCACCGCGATGGGAGAATTCGCCCGGCAATTCGACTGCGCTGGTATGGTGAAAGCGGCGACTTGCCAGCCATGCCAGCAGTTCGTCGACGTCCAACGACTGGCTCACTGTCAAGCGTCGGCTGCTAGCTGCCACGACGTCACGACCAGGAGTGGGCTGCAGCAAACTCTGGATACTGGTGACGACCAGTTTGGGAGCGGGATCCTGGACAAGCTGCTTCAGCGTGCGGAGTCGGTCGCCGTAGATTTCGTCGTGCAGAATGCGTTCGCCTGGATCGGATTCCCAAGCCGGGAAACGATCAGGCACGACATCCGAGAATGGAACGAGATCGTCGCAGAATTCGTCGATGTCGTCCAATTCCGGGCAAACAATGACCAGCATGCCGGAGACTGCATCGACGAGCCCCGCTGCGATGAGCGCGCACGACGACCCCCACACTCCGTCGAAAGTCGCGTCTTGGCCCTTTGATAAGGCCGCAGCCACCTCGGCGAAGCCGTCCTGCGCGGCAACTACTTGCGTCAACTGACGCATGGCCTGCGCGGTCGCACTTGGCGATGGTGAAACAGTCATCAGCGGTTGTTCAGGAGCAAGCCGCCGTGCTTGGTCTAGACCGTTGCTCTTGAAAAACCGCTAATTTGCTCCAGCGGATTGTAGCGGAAGTCTGTCATATGAGACAGGCGGCAACAGCGTCAATCTTCCGACGCTTCGTCCCATGGTTCCACACTCTCGTCCCACTCCAGTTCTGGTTCCGACTCGCTACGTTTCCATCTGACCAGGTAGAGCAGAGCGAAGAAGTCGTACAGCGCGTGTGCCACAATCGGGGGCAGGAGGCTGTCGGTCGTGATTAGAAGAACGCCGAAGTAGACGCCCATCAAGGCGGCCAGAAGCGCATAGGTCGTGGTGACCCAGTGGCAGACACCGAATACTAACGCCGCAACGATCAGCCCAATCCAGACGCCGTATGGAGGGCCAATCCAATCGGCCATCGCAGGTTGCAGCAGTCCGCGAAACAGCATTTCTTCGCCAAATCCCGCTGCCAGCGACACCAATCCCATCTCTACGACGGTCATTCCGGCAAACAGCGGCGCTATTTTCTCTTGCACGAACCGGTGCAGTTCAGCAAACGGGCCAACTGGACAACGGTCCAGAATGATCAGGCCGATCACCATCGGAGCCGTCGCGGCCAGTCCCCAGCCCAAAGCCACGGCATTGTCCGGCCAAGCCTCCCATGTCAGCTCGACACCTGGTAGCGGCCGTCTTCCGAACAGCCAAGCAATTGCCACCGCCAGCACGATCAAGCCACCCTCGAAGAGAATCGCCAATTGTGTGGTTTTGCCTGATGAGTCTCTCTCGTCGAACATGGCTTTGGTGGTTCGCGTCCGGGATGTGCGGGGCCAGCCTTCTCGTGCTAGCGACGTCGAAGCCGATCCGTGCAGTAACGCAGTCTCGATCAGCTTGTTATACTGAGCTTGGTCGCTTCAGGCCAGTTCCAGAGAAATTGAAATTGACGGATACGGAGGCCCGTCATGACGCTGATCATTGACGGCTACAATCTGCTGAACGTGGCCGGTATCTTTGCCCCGGGAGCAGGGCCGAACACGCTTGAGCGATCTCGTCGCGCGTTACTGGACTTCCTTGCGAACAGCATCGCTGAAAGCGAAGCGACACGCACGACTATCGTTTTCGACGCGAAACACGCGCCACCTGGGCTGCAAAGGAAAGCCGAATACCGTGGCCTGACGGTCCAGTTCGCCCCCAAACACCAGGAAGCCGATGATCTGATCGAAGAATTGATTCAGGCTGACTCGGCCCCGCGGCAGTTGACCGTCGTATCCAGTGATCATCGAATACAGCGGGCCGCCCGAAGGCGGAAGGCTGTGGCCATCGACAGCGATGTGTGGTGCAAGCAGGTTGTGGCAGCGGCGCGCAAGCAAGAAAACGACCATCTTGACGGTCTAGACGCCAAGACACACGAGCGACCTTCGGAGGACGAGGTGAACGCATGGCTGCAACGGTTTGGCGACGTCGACGTGGATTCTCTGGAGCGAACGGACGCTGCAGAACGGGAGGCAGAGGAATCTCTGGGAGTCAACCTGAAGGACACCGACGACATCAGCGAACTAGATGACCTCGCGGACCCATTTCCGCCAGGGTATGGTGAAGATTTGCTCAATGAAGAGCACTAAGCAGTGCTTAGAAACAAATACGCGGTTCACGGCGCTGAAACATGCGGAAAAGCTACGATTTTCAGTAGTTCAACCGTGCAAACATTGATCAAGTCCGCTCAGCGACGAAAGATGGGTGTCCGCCGGCGCGGCATCGCCGGTTCCACAATCGCGGCTGATGGCTGTGCGCCGCCCGACGGTGTCGTGTAGGTCGCTGCGGAGGCGGGGAGCGGTACTTGAGCCGCTCGCCGTAAGACGGACCGCTGGTAAACCACGTCGGTGTATTCGGCGAAGCTCTGTCGCACGGTTGGGTCGATATTCGTAAGCTTGGCCGCCAGCCGCTCCATGCCGGGGCCATTCGTTTGGGAGGCCTGGGACACTTGGCCCATGAAGCGGGCTGTCTCCGTAAAGTTGAAATCGGCCGTCTTCCCGATCAGCGGATGTAGTGTCTTGGCGAATATCTCCGCACCAATGTTGTCCAAATCTACGAACGTATCCAGTTTGAGCGTTACCAGAAGACGATCGCCCTGTTTGGCGTACGCCGATCGTAGGACGATGACGCATCGTCCGGTGATGCGATTGTGCAGCAGCGGGCCCTCGTAGAAACCGTTGGCGTAGTACACGTGAAGATTGGGCCGACCGTACACAAGTTGTACGTTGGTAGTGGTTCCGACGCCGTCAGAAGCGTCGAAGGTGAACGGGCCGGTTCGTTTCATCTGTACCTTGGTGACTCCCATCAACTGCCAGATGTTGACAAGAACCTCCGGGTATCGGACGAGGAAGACGTATAGATCGGGATCGCAGTCGATTGTCTGTGTGGGTAGACGACGGTAGATACTCGGCTTCGATACCACTCGCCACACCTTCGCTTTGACCTGTTCGCCCATCTGGTCAAACGGGATTGCCTTGATGGACTCGTTGCGGTTCTGCGCGGTGGTCGAGGCGAACAGGAGCGGCGACGCAGCAGCTTGAGCGACGGATGCACCAAATGTCATGCAGGCAAGTGCAAAGACGGAACCCCAAAGAATGGAGCTTGTGGGCTTTGAGTAGCGGGTGCTTGAAGGCCGATTCTGGACGCGGGCAGAATCGGCGCATGGGCCCCTTGCGGGCTGGTCGTAATCCATTGTCCCCCCTTGGACCGGACCGTCAGCGGCATGATCGAGTTTTCCGGTTCCAAAGAGTATTCGGCCGGAACGGGCGAGTGGGGACAGTCAAATTTGCGGACAGACTTTGCTAGCAGCGATCGTTCTGCTGTCACTTCCGCGAGCACTCTCGCTGGAGACTCAACCGAGCAGGTGCCGATCTGTAACAATACGCCGGGTCGTACGGTTTAGCGAGAGTTTTGCGCCTTGAGGCGAATGACGGATCGCGGGCGAAACAAGTACGCAGAAGCAGGAAAGCAGGCCGAAATGTACGAAGAATTCTTTCGATTCGATGAGCGACCATTTCCTTCGGCTCCACGCGTCGAGCTTTACTTTCCCGCTTCCACTGCGGAGAACGCACATCAGACGCTGACGCGTTGTATTGGGCGAGCTGAAGGTCCTGGATTGTTGGTTGGCGGAGCGGGCACGGGGAAATCCCTGCTGTGCCATTTAGTCGCAGCACGCTTCCGGGAGGCATTCCACGTGGTGATGCTCACCAGCGCCCGGCTCTGCACTCGCCGTGCCCTTCTGCAGAATATCCTTTTCGAGCTGGGGCTGCCTTATCGCGGTTTGGAGGAAGGCGAGCTGCGGCTGTCTTTGATCGATTTTTTGAAGCTGGAGGAGTCAAACCGCGAGGGAGTGCTTCTATTGGTTGACGAAGCCCACACGCTGCCGCTTCGATTGGTGGAAGAGATTCGTATGATCACCAATTCGCTGCACGACGGACAGCCCAGCGTGCGTCTGGTGCTTGCTGGCGGGCCAGCGTTGGAAGAGCGGCTGGCAAATCCAAGACTGGAAAGCCTGAATCAGCGAATCGCAGCCAGATGCTATCTGCAGCCTTTGAGCTACGACGAGACCCTCGAGTACGTTCGCTCACAGATTGTCACCGTGGGTGGTGTTCCCACGCAAGTGTTTACCGAGGATGCATTTGCAGCCGTTCACCGGGCAACGGATGGCGTGCCACGATTGATCAACCAACTGTGCGACCATGCCCTCGTATTGGCGGTGGTGAACGGGCAACAGCAAGTAGACGCTCGGTTGATCGAGGAAGCTTGGGCCGATCTGCAACAACTGCCTGCGCCGCAACAGGGATCATCAACCGACACGTTCGGCGCTGAAGGAGTGATCGAGTTCGGGGCGTTGGACGAACCTGATTTTGGCGAGATGGAAGACGAAGCGCCCGTCACATCGGAGCCAATTGCCGAATCCGATGAAATCGATCTAACAAGGCATTTGAATGAGATCGAGGCGTGCGTAGCCCAAGTCGAGCAGGATGAACCCTCGGTTTCCGAAGTGGAAGATAACGCAGAACCGACTGACTACGCGCACTCGGAAGAGGAACCGACTGACTACGGACACTCAGAAGTGGAATCCGCACCAGGACTTGATATGCCGTCCGAACCGGAGCCCGAATTCCCTTCGGTGATCGAGCCAGTGGCCGAGGTCCCTCCTACCGTTGAGCCGTTGAATAAAGATCCCCTGCCTGCCGAGTATGCCGAGGAACTACCCGTGCCGCAGACAGACAATCCATTTGACGAGTCGTTCGACGACGAAGAGATTGTCGTGGATCACTACTCGCAACTGAACGCGGCCAGCCAATCGGTTGTGCCAGCGGCCTCGGACAATCAGGAACGCGAACTGACTGCCGCTGCAAAGGCCATTCTCCAGGATGTCGAGCGCGAACCGGCCGCGGAGGACTGGCAAAGTGAATCGGCGGCGGTTGAGTCGGCCGAGAATACCGACACGATGATCCCCGATGTGGCGACACTCAACGAATTGATCGTCCAGGCGGATCGAGCGTTTGAAGAACCGGCTCAGGAAGCCGTAGAGACTGCCGAACACGATCACGATTTCAGCGATACCGTTGATCAGGTCGACGACATGGACGAATCGCCGTCTGTCCAACCAAGCGTGATGCGCGTCCCGCCTCCGGACGACAGCGACCTGATCGTTGTGGTCGACGACGAACTTGACAGCGGGCAGGTGACCGGCGAGCCGGGAGCCAACCGACAGGACTACCGTCGGCTATTCTCCAAGTTGCGACAAATCTGACCGTCGCAGTCAGACGGGTTGCAGCCCCGGCTCTTTTCTTGTAGCACGTGCAGTTAATCGAAGAGATCATATGTACGGCGCTCGACCGAAGGCGGCACAATAGGGGCGATGTGGAGTGATGACGCAACGAACATGTCTTGTGACGGGCGGAGCAGGTTTCATCGGCTCTCACATCGCGGAAGCACTCGTGCGGCGAGGCGACGCGGTGCGTGTGCTGGATAATCTCAGCACGGGAAGCCGCGAGAATGTCGCGGGCTTCGATGAGGGCATCGAATTCATCGAAGGGGACGTGAACGACGCCTCGTTAGTGGAACAGACGGTAGAAGGGGTCGATTGCGTCTTCCACGAAGCGGCGTTGGCGTCTGTGCCCCTCAGTGTCGAACGGCCCCTGGACACTCATGCGGCGTGTGCCACCGGCACGCTGTGCCTGCTGGATGCCGCCCGTCGAGCCGGAGTGCGTCGCGTGGTCTATGCGGCTTCGAGTAGCGCATACGGCGACCAACCGCATGCCTCGTTGCGTGAGACCGATCCGCCGGGCCCCTTGTCGCCTTACGCGGCAGCCAAGCTGGCTGGCGAACACTACTGTCGAGCTTTCTACCACAGCTACGGCCTGGAGACGGTCGGTCTGCGGTACTTCAACGTCTTTGGGCCGCGGCAGGACCCGGACAGCCCCTACTCGGCCGTGATTCCGCTGTTCATCACCGCCATGCTAAAGGGCGAACGGCCTACCATCTTCGGCGACGGTCGGCAAACACGTGACTTCGCTTACGTTGGGAATGTCGTCGACGCGAATCTACTGGCCGCTGAAGCCGAGGGGGTTGAAGGTAACACGCTGAATCTAGCGAACGGTCGATCGACCGACTTGCTGACACTACTGGCGGCGCTGAACAAGCTGCTGGAGTTGGATGTACAGCCGATTCACGAACCACCTCGAGTAGGCGACGTGCGCGACAGTCTGGCCGACATCAGCCAAGCCAGGCGGTTGTTGGGATACGAACCGCAGGTCGGTCTTCAAGAGGGCCTGCGGCGATCAATCGACTACTACCGATCGCTTGTCGCCGAAATGGCCTAATCGTCCGGTTTCGCCTCTGGCGAGGCATCCTCTTCCGATGACACCTCGCTCTTCTTAATCACGCCAAACATGTGGCCCCTAGCGTTTCCGTGTGTCCAGGTCCCCGCGTAACTGTCGTTGTGAACGACAACTCGAGCACCGCACGTTCCCACGCCGGGAATCGTAAGATCGGTCAGCGTAATGACCGGCGTGTCACCGGCCCAGAGGACGTTCAATGGCAGCGGGAGTGTGATATCTTTGTCGCCGTACTTGATTCGGGCTTGAAACAGCCAAACGTCGCCTTCAGGTAGCTTGCGGACACTCTTGATCGTGTATTCCTCACGACGTAGCGGCCCTTCTTTGCCAAGAATGGTGAATTGACCAACCATCACTGCCCCGGATAGTGTCTGCTCGAATTTCTCATACAACGCCTTCTGATCCGACTGGGCCGTAACGTTTGTCGTGCCTAAGAAGAACGTCGAGAACACCAAAATCGCAATGGAGGCGTTTCTCATTGTTTCAGCTCCTGGTCTGAGTCTGCAGTTGTTTCGGATGTCACCGACGAGCCTTGATCATAACCCCGGCAAATGCCATCACTGCTACCATTGTAGCCGGGCTCGCAAGAGTTCGGTTTTTTGCGAGCGCCCGAAGTCTTGCGACTCCGGCTACTGCAAGCAACTGCCGGAGTTATGATCGAGGCCTCACCGACGAAACTGACGGTTAAAAGCTCCGCAGGTATTCTACAACCTGTCGAAT
>CAZUAH010000155.1:0-26749 GCA_964617665.1 uncultured Pirellulaceae bacterium | reverse complement strand
CGAATTCAGCCTGCCTGAGACGAAGTCCAATGTAATAGTCCACTACGATCCGCCGCAGCTCGACGTGGATATCGAGACGATCGAGCTGGAGGATGACAAGCTGAAGGAAATGTGGGGGACCAGTCTGCGACGCGTTTTGCTTCAGGCAGACGCCGCGACATCACGTGACAGCTGGACGGTCCGGATTTCGAAAGCGGAATGAAGTAATTGAGGATCGACCGAGGAATAACTGCCCTGTTTCTTCAAAGTAGCCATCACGCTCCGCGTGATGAAGCACGCGTTGGAATACGGGGCACCGTGCGGAGTACGTTCTTCCGGGGAGACAGTCTCCGCTTCCATGCTACGTCTCGCGGAGCGAGACGGCTACTATTCTTGCGACAATAATTGATTGGTCGATCCACGAGCAGCTGCCGATCAGTGTGCCGCTTTTGGTCCTAAACGCGGCGCCCCGGGGTCAGTCGTCATTCGAGTCCTTGTTGTACTCCGGATTCGCTCGCGGCATCTGCACTTTGGTGGCTTTGCGCCAAGCCGTCAGCTTCTGGTGTAGTTCCTCGGTTCTCGCAGGCATCTGAACGGCGAGGTTGTTCTTTTCGCCCAGATCATCGCGAAGGTTGTACAACTCCAGGCGGCCATCTTCCAGGAACTCGACCAACTTCCAGTCACCGTCGCGGATTACGCTCACCGGGCGGGCGGGCTCGACGTGCGTGGCGCCGATGTAGTTGGGAAAGTGCCAGAACAGGGCTCGGGGCTTCAGACCGCCGGTCTGTTTCAGTAGCGGGACGAGGCTGACGCCGTCGACGTGTTGCTCGGGCATCAACGGCAGCCCGGCCATTTCCAGCAGTGTAGGATGAAAGTCGTGAGAGATCACCTGAGTGTGACATACCGAGCCCGGTTCGACCCTGCCCGGCCAGCGGACGATCATAGGCACTCGTATACCGCCCTCGTAATAGTTGCCCTTACAGCCCCGTAGCGGATGGTGCGACGTTATGCGACCGTGACCGCCGTTGTCGGATGTGAAGATCACGACCGTATTGTCTGCAAGGTCCAGCTCGTTGAGCATCGCAAGCACGCGGCCGACGCTCTGGTCGACGCTGTCGATCATCGCGGCGTACACGGGATTTGTGTGACGTTCTCCCTTGGGCTTCTGACGATACTTCTCGATCAATTCTTCCTTGGCCTGAAGCGGTGTGTGCACAGCGTAGTGAGGAAAGTACAGCAAGAACGGACCGTTGCTACTCTGCTCGATGAACCGGATTGCCTCGTCGGTCAAGCGGTCTGTCAGGTACTCGCCAGGCTTGCCGCCGGCGATCGTCTGCCACTCGGTCCACGGATGCATACGCGTCATTCGCCAGCGACCGTGGTAAGGGTGAAAGTACATGCCCGGGTTGCCCATGTTGTTGCCCGCGATGTTGACGTCGAAGCCTTGATGTTCCGGGTAGAATTCCTTTTCCCAACATGCATGCCACTTGCCGATCGACGCTGATCGATACCCGGCTGGCTTCAGCGCCTCGGCAATCGTCACTTCTTCGAGCGGTAGATTCTTGCGATAGATGGCCGGGATCAACGGTAGAGGCCCCTTCATCCGCAGGTGGCCTTGGATGGGAATTGCGTGCGTAATGTGCAACCGTGCCGGGTTCTTGCCAGTCAGTACCGACACCCGCGTGGGCGAACAGACGCAGCAGGCCGCGTAGGCTTCCGTGAATCGCATGCCCTCGCGAGCAAGCCGATCGACATTGGGCGTCTCGTAGAAATCGCTTCCGTAGCAGCCGACGTCGGTGTAGCCGAGGTCGTCGATCAGGAACAGCACCACGTTCGGAGGCCGCACGGGCGATGGCTTGCCACTTTCGCGCGTCTGCGACTCGGCGGCGATGGCGATCGATGTGGTACATGCCAGGACTACGAACGCGCACAGAGACCGAAGGAACAGGCGTGGGACCAAAGGCTCTCTGCGGTTGTACGCGGACTTCATTCAAGTATCTCCATTGGGCCGGGAGTTTCGATCAAGACACGCCAATACGCCTGCAAACGCCAAGCGATCTTCGTTGCTTCGCCGGCAGATTTCACCTCGAACTTGCCCCGCGACTTGGAGGCGACCACGTCGTCCGGGCTCCAACATCGGCAACCGTAGCAAAGGCTTTCTCGGGAGTTGCATTAATCTGAATAGATCGTTCGACGTGAAAACGTGGCATAGAATCACCCTCGACAAGATGAGCTGTTCACGCAAGACAGTAGCAGGCTACAACACCACGTTTGCGGACGCAAGTATCGAGCGCCGCGGAGACCGCATCTTGGCGACTCCAGCCCTTGCTTATCACTCAGAGCCCTGGCATATTTGGTTTACAGCCTGGACAGCACTTGGACTCAATCGCCATGGAACCGCACTATGAACTCCCGAAAACAAGCCTTCCGTTTCGTGCTAATCATGATCGCAGCAGCGACACTGCAATTCGATATACTGAGTGGGGCGGAGGCCGATCGCCCAGCGGTCATATTTGACACGGACATGGGTTCCGACTGTGACGACGCCGGGGCACTGGCCATCTTGCACGCGTTGGCTGACGCTGGCGAGTTGCGGATTTTGGGTGTTGTCTTCAGCAGCGGGAAGAACCGATACGGTGTCGGAACCTGCGACGCGATCAATACGTACTACGGGCGCGGTGATCTTCCGTTGGGTCAGTACCAGGGCACGGACGTTGGCGACCCCCGAAACTCGTATACGAAACAGGTCGCCGAGGATACGAAGCGATTCGGCCACGACATCGTGGACAAAGCTCCCGACCTTGTCGCCGCGTACCGATCGACGCTCGAATCGCAACCGGACCACAGCGTGACGATCTGCACTGTCGGCCATCCACACGGACTGGTTCACCTTCTGCGCGATCCGCGCGGCGCAGAACTAGTACGCGCCAAAGTAGACCGCTGGGTTGCCATGGGGACGGGCGGCTGGAATTTCCAGCAAATGGGCATGTCTGCCTACTGCCAGGAGCTATTGGACAAGTGGCCTATGCCCTTCTACATATCGCCCAGCGGCCGAGCAATCAAAACGGGACATCGGCTGCTGCCCGCGACTCCCAAAACGAATCCCGTCCGCGAATCCTATCGGCTCTGGAGCACAGGTACGGCTATCACCGACGGTCGTTCCAGCTGGGATCAGGTTGCCGTATTGTACATCGCCCGGCCGGAACTCTTCACGCTGGATCGCACGGGTCGGGTTGAACGCCTTGAGGACGGCAAAGTGATTTGGAATCCACGCGTGGACAAACGGAACCATTACCTCGTGACGCCGAAGCTCCCAACGGAAAAGATGGCCGGCATCATCGAGGAGCTAATGGCCCGGCCGCCCAAGGCGCGTGAAGAATAGGGCCGAAAGGTCCGATCCAACGAGCGATTGCTCGGTTGCGGCAATTGAAATCAGCGCTCGCCACCCGGGGCGAACTCGTCTGACTCCAATTCGTGGACCTTCTCTTGGAGAATCTCAATTGTCCTGTCGATCTGCTCCAGGTGAGTCCGAAATGACAGGACGGCGACGCGGAGCATGAATACGCCGTCGATGTTCGTCGAGGAAAGAAATGTCCGCCCGTCCTTTTGAAGGGCCAAAACGAGAGCCTGATTGAACGCGTTGGCGTCGCCGCGTTTTGGGATGTAGCGAAACGCTACGATCGAAAGATCGGGATAAGGTCCCACCTCAAAGCCGTCTATCTTCTGAATCTGCTCGTAGAAATGACGTGCGAGCAGCAGCTTCTCCTCCAATGCTGCACGAAACGGCGCGACGCCCAGGAGCTTCAGCGGCAGCCACAGCCGTAGCCCGCGAAAATGCCGCGTCAGCTCGGGCGAGAGGTCTGCCGGAGAGATTTCATCTCCACTGGCCAATGTCTCCTCGTCCTGCATGTAATTCGCACTGTAACGGTGCGCCTCTCTCAAGGCGACTCCGTCCCGGACCAGAATTGCACCCGAACCATAAGGTAGGAACAGGCCCTTGTGCGGATTGATGACCACCGCGTCAGAACGTTCGATGCCGGTGAACAGCCTCTTGCCATAGTCAAGTAGCGCGAAGACACCGCCGTATGCCCCATCGACTTGCATCCACAGATCGTACCGCTCCGCAATATCAGCAATCGCCTCCAGCGGATCGACCGCCCCAGTGTCGGTCGTACCAGCCGAGGCCACGACCATCCAGGGTTTGAGCCCTGCGGCCAAGTCCTCCTTGATGGCCGCTTCCAGCGCTACCGCCTTCATGCGGTAGTGGTCATCTAATGTGATGATCCGCTTGACGCACTCTTTCATTCCGGCAACGCCCAGCGACTTCTTCACGCAGTGGTGAGTTTGCGGTGTCAGGTAGACTACAGTCCGCTCGAAGTCACGTGCTTTCAGACCGTGTGATTCGCGTGCTGCGACAATGCCAGACAGATGAGCAATGCTGCCGCCTGACGTCAGGTCGCCGGCCATCGTGTGCGGATACCCGATGACGTCGCCCAGCCAACGCAGCACCATGCGTTCCATTCGAACCGCGCCCGGGCTGGCGAGGAAGATACCGGAATAGCGGTTGGTGACGGCAGCTAGAAAATCCCCAAGCGCGGCGTGATAGAGCCCACCGCCAGGCACATAACCCAGGTGCCACGGCGACGCTGGGTTGATCCCCGGCCGCTCGACGTTTTCCCGGTGCAGGTCGAGCGCGGTGTCGATATCGATCGGATCTTCCGCGATCGGTGACTCCAACAGGCCCGCGCCTTCATCGTCGGAGGCACGATAGACCGGTGTCCGAGGCAATCCATCCAGAAACACTTCCGTGTAACGGACTACTCTCTCCAACATCTGAGCGCGTGTGCCCGCGTCCGGTTCCAACAACCGCGACTGTTCTTCGAGCTGTCGTATCTTCTCAATCATGCATCACCGTTGGCGGATGAATCCGACGATGTCGGTGTCGTAGTCCGTGTAGGTCGAGTAGCGGCCACGCATCCATAGCACGGCAACGTGTTTCCCGCCCGCCACGCACACAGGCCGCATATTCGTCGCCGACGAGTTCCGCGTCAGCGGCGTGAACTTCCAAGTCTTGCCAAGGTCATTGGTCACCGCTTCGTACATTTCGTGCTTGCCTGATGTACTACACGTGCCGTGGACCGGGTCCACATTCGTCGAGAAGTAGACTCGCCCCGTATCGGACGAATCAATTGTGATCAGCCCAGTGTAGTCATATGCTCGCGGATAGAGCCCCGCACCGGCATAGGCGACTTCGTGATCGCTCCAACGAGTTCCGTCCCACACAGCGTAGCGGAAGCGATGGTCCGAAGCGGATCGGTGCACCGAATAGGCAATGTAGACCCGGCCTTCGGCGCCGGTCACGATCGAGCTTGTCCAGGCATTGTGCTGCGCGGCGCCGCTGAAGACGGCTTCGGCTTCAGTGGGCAAGAGCGGGCCTTCCTTACGTATGTCTTTGATCGGCGAACCGTCTGCGCGATAGAACTCCCCGTTTCTGAACTTCGCGTAGTAGATGCCACATCCAGGATCGCGGTATTCTTGCGGATGCGCCTCGGTAAACGAGACATGAATGTAATCGCCGTCAGACCAGTAGCGAGGATATGGGCGATGGCGTCCCTGTAGGCCGTGAAAGATCAATTGTCCACCCGGTTGCCAGGTCTTCCCGTGATCCTTCGAGATCAGATAGGCTGGGCAATACGTGCCTCGAGTATCTCGGTAGAAGTTGTAGAGCGTATCGTCGGAAGGGTCGTGATACAGATTCATGTAACTGACGTCGTGCGGATGCTTGAACGACTGTTCCGGTCCCCACTTGGTCGGATCGTTCGGTTCCGATATCCGGTAATGGTGCGCGGGACTGGTGTGGTAGGCATACACTGCGATGATCCGACCATCGGGCCGGACGTAGAATGCAGGCGTGTCGTGATCGTCGCTTTCCAGCATGGCGTGGAGCACGTACGTGCCCAGATCCTTGCCCGCCAACAGGTCGTAGACGGTCACACAAACGTCGCCAGCCTCGTCGCCGCTTCCGGAAACGCTTCCCAGGATCAGCTTGCCGTCTTGAATTACGGCTCGCGGATCCTGAAACCAACACCACCCGCCGTTTCGGGCAAGTACGCGGATATTGTCGGTTTTCAAGAGAGAGGAATCGTGAACGGCGTTGGGCTCTGCCGACCGAACCGTTGAGGAAACAGCAAGGAGGCAAACAAGTGTCAACAGAGCATGAGTTCTCATGGAAGATCCCTTGCGGCGATTCCTTATCCCGACGTGCGCAATCGACGTGTCTGAGTCCCTAGATTGCGACCATGGTAGATCAAACACCTCGAAACCGCCACCGCCGGCCGCGGGAGGCCGAAACCCGCACCAGCCGTTCCCACTCTGAGTTCTCAGAGACCAGAGCAGGCATTGAGACAAGCAGCCAGTCGCAACGGGCTTGCCGCCCACGCGGGAGATGCATTTGACGCCGTTGCAGGTCGCGGGCTTGATTGCTAGGGAGTCCCCAACGTTACCTCAATGGTCATCTCTTCATTTCCGCGCCGGACCTTCACCTTGACGCGGTCGCCGCCCTTGCGTTTCTGCAGATCGGTCATCAGATCTTGGAGACTACTGATCTTGGTATCTCCGACTTGTACGATGACATCGCCCGTCTTCATTCCGGCTTTCTCGGCCGGGCCGTCCTTGAGGATGTCACCAACGGCGACACCGTTTCCGTTCTGTTCAGATCCCGGCGTCACTCCCAGATACGCACGTTTGCTGGGCCGACGGGTCGGAACGTTTTGGAACTTGGGTCTCTCTGGGGAATCGGCGAGTTCGACCGCAGCTTCGGTGACCAGTTGGCAAACACGGCGCATGCCGGGGACATTGATCTTCTCGACGTCGTCGGTGGGCTTATGAACGTCGCCATGGAACCCCGTAATGAAAAACAAGACGGGGATGTTCTTTCGGCAAAAGGACGTGTGGTCACTGGGGCCGATGCCACTTGGATGCTTCTTCAAATCCAACTCGTGTCTGCCGCCCAGAGGATCGAGCAACTGATCGAAGCTGCTTCCCGTGCCCGTGCCGTAGACGTTCAGACTGTCAGATCGCAAGCGGCCCACCATATCCAAGTTGATCATCGCCACAGTGTCGTCCAACGGCACAAGCGGATGCTCCGCGTAGTGGCGACTGCCGACCAATCCCCGCTCCTCGGCCGTGAACGCAATGAATAACACGTCCCGTTCCAGTTTCTCCTCTCGGCCTGCCAGCATGCGAGCAATCTCGATCATGGCCGAAGTACCGGACGCATTGTCGTCCGCACCGTTGTACACTTCGGTCTTTCCACCACTGGTCCTTCGAGTGCCAACGTGGTCATAGTGGGCGCCGATGACGATGGCCTCGTCGGCATTAGGGCCTTCTCCTTCTAGCATTGCGACCACGTTCTTGACAGTGTGTTTCTTCCGTTCAATTTCCACGCGCCCCGCCACACGCCAGCCCTTTAGGTCAAAGCTCTTTGGCGTCGGCCCTTCGTCGATTTCACGCTCGACCGTTGCCAGATCGGTTTCGGCTACATCTTTCAACAACCGATCTAGCACGTCGCGACGGCAGTGCAGGATCGGAACTCCTGGATCCGGACGGACGCCTCCGGCGGCACCAAGGGGTAGAATCGGGTCGAATCGACGGGCAAAATCTTCGTTCAACTTGTTCACCTGTCCCGTCAATTCCTGAATCCGAGTGTGCTGCTGTTTGATCTGCTCCAACGACGGATTCTCGACTGCCTTAAACCGTCCATGTTCCGCCGCGAGTTCATCCAATGCCTTCCGCCAGTTCTGCCGGACCTGGCCCAGCGTCTTGCGGAGGGCAAACTCGTCATTGCAGAAAATGACACAAGCCGCACCGTGTTCCTTTGCGTTGGCGATCTTGCGGTGGAAAGTCGCATAGTTCGAGTCCTTTGTGCCGTTGAAGACGCTGTCCGGGTTATCCTGCTCGGGTTCGTGCCGCAGGATGATAACCGCTTTACCTTTGACGTCTATGTCGCCGTAGTCGTCGTAGTTCTCCTTCTTGCCGGTGATGCCGAATCCGACAAAGACGATGGGAAGTTCAAAGTCGTCGGAGCTGCCGCCGCCAATGGGCGAGAAGCTCTCGTGGAGTTTCAGTTTGATGGAAACAGGCTCTTTGCCTTCTTCGCTGGGCGGGCCGAGCAGGGTGAGGTGCGTGCCCGGACCAACTTCGGCACGGGCAGTGATTTCCAGCGGTTGAAACGGCCCGCCATCGACAAAGTCGGTCTTCAACCCAATGTCTCGAAACTGCTGTGCGACGAACTCCGCCGCCAATTCAATCCCCTTACTGCCAGCAGCGCGGCCCTCGCACTGGTCCGAAGCCAAGAAGCTCACCGCGTCCAGCAACCGCTTCTCCATCGCCGCCGTCTCGTCCGCAAACACAAAACTGGGCAAGGCGGAGAACAAGACCAGAAGAACGCAGACTCCAGCACAGAACTGGTACGATCTTCGGCAAGAAAAACGACTCGGATTGTTGATCTTCGAGTGCAGCATGATGGCGGGACTCTCAGTTTGGGTGGTCATTAGGGAAGGTTGGTGATGCAGCTTGATTAGCCTAATTTAGCGAGCAGCGCAACGGGATACTAGCCGCGTTACGATTCCCGCCTTGACTGAGCGACGTACCAGCGTCCGAAGAAGGCGGTGCGGCTAGTTCTTTCGCTTTCGCCCTGAATCCGTTGGGAACCTTCTCTATTCTCCCAACTAATTCAGGGCGGCAACGAATTGAGCGCACATCGACGATCTGCTCGTGAAGTCGGAGGACCAAGATTCTGACTACCAGGATACTCAGACAACCGGCGAATCCCAGACGCGCAGGCCGAAGCGGCTTAGGTAGATGGGGATACATTTCGTACCAGGCACAGACTGCTCGATCGCGCGCATCATCTCTCGCTTGACGGAAGTATCGCCGTTGCCAAGCACGGTGACCGAACCTCCGTCTCCACCAGCGCCGTTCACTTTCCATCCCAAGGAATCGAAGTCTTTAGCTACGTCGATTACGGCTTGATGCGTCGGACTGACCAAATCCGCGTGCAAGCCTACTTGAGCATCAGTGTTTGCAATCATCGCGCTGCCCAAGGCCGCAAAGTCGCCTGAGAACAGAGCGTCCCTGGCTTGAATTGGTGTCTGGCGTAGCGGCTCCAGTTTGGCCGCAGTTGGGCCCGTCTCCTCCAGTTCCTGGATTACCTTTTCGTGTACCTTGGATGAACTGTGCGACTGCCCCAGGAAGATCAATGATAGACGGCTCTCCAGTTCCCAATGCAGTGTGTTGGGCAACAGGACAGGACTGACGATTGCGTGCGGGTAATCGAGGATTTCAATGAGGCTGATTCCGCCATAGGCCGAAGCAAGTTGGTCTTGAACTCCGCACTGTTGGCCCAGTAATTCCGTCTCGATGCGATGAGCCGCCCGGGCCACTTCGTGCGGTGTCAGTCGTCCGGGCGTAAGTCGGTCCAAAGCGCCGATCAGGGCAACACTGACCGAAGCACTTGTCCCGGTGGAACATCCGGCAGGCGCTTCGCTGAAGATCGAAATACTCAACGCCAGATCTTTCGGGACCCCCATGAATTCCAATGCCGCTTCGAGCAAGGGATGGCGGTCATACACCCCGCCCACGCTGTCAAGCGTGTATCGCTCGCCGTAGTTCTCCGCGTGAATTTCGACCAGCGGACGGTCACTGCGATCGAAAACGCCGATCTGAACCTCGGCATACGGA
The DNA here is from genome assembly GCA_964617665.1 of uncultured Pirellulaceae bacterium. Taxonomy (GTDB): domain Bacteria; phylum Planctomycetota; class Planctomycetia; order Pirellulales; family Pirellulaceae; genus JADHUC01. The sequence goes on along the minus strand of CAZUAH010000155.1, from coordinate 17,029 downwards.
TAAACGGCAATATTCAGCACTCGGCCATACTTGGCAAACCAAGTATCGGTCCATCCGCCCATATCCGCAATTCGAATCGGAGCCACACTCGATACGACTCGCAACGGCTTTTCCGCATCCATGATCCTGCCCTCACTAAAGGCGCCTCATCAGACGTCGACCCTTCCGACGGCTGATGCAATGATCACATCGCACCTCGATTCTTGTCAAGATGTATTCAAAGGGCTTGGAACGCGCCACCGACCGGCGAAGGGTCCACCTTGATCGAGGGACGCTATCCGCGATGCATTTGCGCGTGTTCGTCGCAAAGCCACAAGTAGTGGCCCTCCGGAGTGAGCGTCTTTACCAGACCGCCGATCCACGCCCAAGCAGGTGGCACCCAGTGCCCTTCGGTGTTGCGCAGTCCGATGCCGAATTGCTTGGCCGAAGGCCAATGTTCACCGTAGCCCGGGGTAGCACCCCAGGAACACGTTTGCGCACGTTCGCCTCTTGGCCGAAGGCCATGTTCACTGCCGCGTATCAATCCCAGACGTATCGCTCGTCATACTCAATTCCGTAGCGTTCAAGTAGCTCCCGAAACTCCTCCTGATACGTCTTCTTTTTGTGATGCTCGTCCCTGATGTAGGGCACCAGGGCAATAGCGACAATGGCCTTCGGCCAAACGTCTCGTCATGGTTTCGCGTTCCTGGGGCGTTTCCGCAGGCTACGATGACAAATGGCCTTTGGCCAAGCCAATCCGATAGACCTACCGCCCCCGAAGACGTTGCCGCAGGCTGCGGTTGAAATTGACCTTTGCGAATAATCTCTCCAGCAACTTGGACCTTCAGAATCTGATCATTTCACGTACTCAACAACCAACTCCGCCGGCTTGCCGCCTTCGCGGGAAATGTAGTTGACGCCGTCGCAGCCGGTTGGGTCGATGGCCAAACTTAGCTCCTTGCCGGCTTCCAGCGAAAGTTCAAGCGGAAGTTCTACGACCTGATTCTCCGTTATGGGGCCGATCTTCGCTACGACGTCTCCTAACTCGGGGCGAGCGTTGTAAGTAACGCTCTTTTCCGCCCACGGCTCCGTCACCACTCGGATTTGCCCGGAATCGCCTGTGGGATTGCCGGCGTTGTACAATCGCAACACGGCCGATCTGGGTTTGCCGTCGACGTCGACGCGGAACTTCAGGTAGGCGATGCTGTGATGGTGATCGCCCATCTTTCGGTCGCCACCGTCGACGTTCACCGACGCGCTGGTTGCATAGTTCGTGGTCGGCGATGTGTGGTGAGCGTGCGTGTCTTCGACCGCTTTCAGGACCGCTCGTCTCACGTCGCCCAGGTACTCAAGCTCCGCCTCTCGTTCAGACTCGATCGTTCCATCTGCGCGTACCAGTTTGATCGCAATGTTATGCTTCTCGGCCGAGCCTTTCTTGCCGACAACCGCCTTCAGTGAAACGGTCGCCTTTTGCCCAGAGGGAATCTTCACTTGAGCCTCGGCTGGCGTGATGGCGAAACCGGCCGGGGCGTCAATGTGAAGCGCGCCGGCGAAATCACTGTCTTTGTTGTTCACGATTACCAATTCGCCCATCTGTTCAGGTGCTGAATCGTTCAGCAGGAAGGACGGAACGGTAAAACCAAGAGTAAGCACCTCTTCCCTTTCGACTTCGATCCCTTGAAGAATCGGCAATTGGTCTGGTGCTGGATTGGCGACCTTCGAGACGAATTCCACAGTGAGCTTGTCTTCGGCGTCGATGCCTTTGAATTCCTTGACGATCGCTATGTTCCTTCCGCCAGCTTCTTTGAAGACATCGAAGCCTTCGGCCACGACCTGACCTTGGACTTTGATATCGAATACGCGTTTGCCCTCGCTGTCATGCGTCAGTTCAGCAAATGCTAAACGCACGGTGTAGCGGGCCTTTCCGTCGCCCGGCTCCGCGACTGGCAGTGTACACTGACGCAAGCCGTTCACGCCCGAGCGGAATACCCACGGTCGATCCGTGCCTTCGATCTCCAGACGCGCGGGGTCGTGTTTGAAATAGCTCCAACCGGGGAAAAACGACAGGCCAGCCTTCAGTTGAAGCACCAGCGAGCCGCCAGGGCGGGGATAACCGAACCACAGCGAGCCGGAGGGGTCTCTCCGGTCCCCGGGTGCGCCCAGGTTAAACGCGAGTCGTTTGACTGGTGTCGTCGATCCGGGGTGGCTGAAGTAGGCCCACTGCCGGTTTTCTTCTCGGCTCTTGAAGACCACGGAACATGTGTTGGCAAATGGGCACATGCAACCCGAACTGGCCTCGGGGTACATGAGCACGCCGTTGGCCGGGATGAAGTTGATCCAGCAGCCCGGCCGTTGTGCGCCGAAATGCTGCGTTCCGTAGTCGTTCTCCAGATCGTACCAACCCAGATTGTAGGAACGGAACAGCAAGGTGTGAGGCGACGCGGCAGGGCATCCGCAATGGTGCCCGGGGCGGGCGAACTGCCAGATTTCCTCGCGCCCCGTCACCGGATTGATTCGCGTCTTCTGTTTGCCCGTTCGCAGGTCGTAGGCCCACGGCTCGGCGTGGAGCGTATCGCCGATCACAATCGGACGCACGCGGTAGCCGATGTTCTTCTGCCATCGCAGATCGCCATTCGCGCCTGACAAAGCAACCACACGTCGCGATTCGAACTGGCCGTCGAAGAACTGCCGCCAGTAGTGCCCGTCCAGGAACACGCCGAACAGCACCAGTGTGTCGCGGCTGTAGATGGAGCCCAGCGAGCACCAATACGACCCGCCGCTGGCGCCAGTGACCTCGACGGGCTTTTCCCACTGTTTGGTCCCTGCGGCGGCGTCTAGGGCGACAACGCGGAAGATAACAGCAGCTTCGACCCTCTTCAACAGTGCAGCACGGTCCGCTTCGCTCATGCGGTGCAACTCTTTGATCTGCGGTGCCAGTGCCTCTTCTCTTTGCTCCGCGGTTACGCCCGGCGCGGCGAAGTACAAACGCCCGTCGCCGATAGCGATCGACCCTTGAGCGATCGCCTTGGCCTCGTGCTTCCAACGAAGCTTACCATCGGCCAAATCCAGCGCGAAAATGCACTCGCCCGTCCGCCCCGAGACCGTGCGAGAGCCGTACAACACGTCCCCGACTACGGCAACGTAGCCCCAACGCCGCTTTCCGCCATCCGCGGCCGGCGGCATCTCGTATGTGAACTTCGTTTCGCCGGTGGCAGCGTCCAGGCGAACACACTTGTCGTCAACGGCCACGAACAGACTGTCGGCGTTCGCCGCCGAGTTGCCGGCATCGTGGGTCACGCTTACGCGCAGCGCACCGCGAATCCTCCGTTCCCACAGCTTCAGGCCATTATAAGCGTCGTACGCCCTGACCACGTTTTCGCCCGCACCGATCCTGTCGGCCAGACCTTCGCCCAAAACGAACAAACGCCCGCCTATGGCCAGCGGAGCAGCGGCCCGACGGTGCCGCTCGGCCATCTGGCCCGGTCCGGGGCCGCCAAACCACAACACGCCCAGCGGGCAGCGGATCAGTTGATCGTCGCTGCAAGTTGTGTTGCCTGGATCGGCGTATTGGTGCGTCCAACTGCCGGCTCCGGGCAACGGCCCACGGCGAAAGTCGAGCCACACGCCGTCCTGCGTGGAGACCTGCCCCTTATCTATGCCCGCGTCGGTCAGCCACTGCCGCATCGCCGCCTCCTGGATCGGCTTCACCTTGCCTGCTGCAGCAGCAGGCTGCCCGATGCAGATGGTTCCGCCAAGCGGCTTGAGCATGCGGAACGCTTCTTTCGCACTACCCGGCATTTGGCCCGAGACAAGCGCGTCCTCCGAGACGACAAGATTTGCGAAATAGTCGGAAAATGGAACCTGCGACAAGTCGGCGTGGTGGTCGAACACACGTGCGCCGTACAATCCCGCTGCGTCGAGCGCTTCGCGAGCAGCTTCGGCCTTCTTCTGGTCCGGTTCGATGCCACAGATCTTCAACTCCGTTCGCTTCGCCAGCTCGAAGGCCAGCCGTCCCGTGCCACACCCAAGCACCAGGCAATACCCGCGTTTGATTCCCGTCGTGCGCACGATGCGCTCGGCAGCCGCTTCATATGCGGAGGTCATCTCGTCGCGAGGGAATGGCGACGAAGAAATGGGGCGCTTCACTACGCCAAGTGCTTCCGAACCTTGCGGGCCAAAACAGTAGATTGCGCCCGTATCAGAGCTGACCAGCAGCTTCTCGTCGGCAACGGCCAAACCGCGCGCCTTGCCTTCGACCTGGCCCGTCCACAGCAGCGTGCCCGACGTGACGTCGATGGCCATAACCTTGCCCATGCCGCCGGCAAACAATACGTCGCCAGCTAAGATCATCGTTTCGTCACAGTCGCTGGGCACGCGCCACCGCTCGCCCGCTGCCATCTCGGCTTCGGTCTTCTTGAGTTGCTCGTTCAAGGCATCCATTTGTGCCTGAAGCTTCTTGAGCTGTTCTGTCTGTGCTTTGTTCGTTCGCCGAATCTGGGTATTGAGATCGCGTTTGCGGTCGAGCAGGCCCTTGCGGCGCAGGCTGGCGGCCCCGTAGGTTTCGCGCGTCACTGCAAATACCTCGCGGCCCGTCGCCGCGTAGAACACCTCTGGCGTAACGACCAGTTGATGACCCCAGAACCAGGAGGATCGCGAACGGTGGGAGGCTTGGTCGTAGCCGATCAGTTGCTCGGTACCGGTGAACAGTTTGTCGCCAGCGAGCGTCGCATACGATCCGCCGATGATGTGTTCGACGTAGGCCTCGTACAATAAGCGGCCGTCGTTGCGATCGAACGCAGCGGGGGAAACTCGACCCAGAGGAGCGAACAACCGATCTCCCGAGGCGAGCAGATAGCCTTGTGGCGAAACGCGGCTTTGTGGAGCTTCACCGCACGAGTCGTTGCACCACAGCAGCTTGCCGTCTTCGGCGCCGACCGCGTACATGTACACGCCTTCGGCCGGAAAGATGCCCGCTCCGAAATAGGCAACGCCGTCGTCGACCAATACGCTGGTGCGCACCGGCCACATCGAGACCATGTCGCCGCTGCCCAGCACCTTCTGTTCGCGGGGCGCCGCGCGGAACTTCCACTGCTCGCCACCGTCGCTCCCGCCCAGACAATAGACGTAGCCATCGTCGGACCCGACGTATACTTTGTCCTGCCACACCGATGGCGCCAGTCGCACCGGTCCGCCAGTGCGCGTGCTCCATCGCTGTTTGCCGGTTTGCGCGTCCAGCGCGTAGACCTTGCCGTCCGCAGACGACCCGAAATAGACCGCTCCACCGGACACCGCCACGTGGAAAGCATCGTCGAAGTGCATTCGCCGTTGTTCGGTCAGCCCATGCCAACCGCCCACCGGCCGCGGATTCGGCTCGCCCCAAGCCGGTTTGGGCGCGTGGCGAGGTTGGTACACCCAACACAGCGTCAGTGGAGGTTTCACTTGTTCAGTGGTTATACCGCTCCGCGCGCTATCGAACCGATACGTCGGCCAATCTTCAGCCAACGACGCAGCCGATGCGGCAACCACAAGAATCACCGCAAGCCCCAGCGATCGCATAGATCTAGCCAACAGTTGTCTCTTCCTCAGTTCGACAATACTCGTCTTCCAACTCATCATGCCCAAGTCCTCCAGTGCAAACGGTCGTCTGTATGACGACTACGTTTTGAGGTTGCGTTCGTCCGAACCGCCCACGCTTCGTGTTTTGTTGTGCGCTCATGTTATCCCGGATAGTAGTGACTCGCCAGTGTAACCGAGTCTCGCGCCCCTGTCACGGAATGTACTCAATGGCGATATTCGGTCCGGTGGGAACGACTCAACGCGGGACAAATGGCTTGGTTTCGAAGCATCGGATAGAATGCAGGAAGAAGATCGAGCGGTCTTCGGCACACCGTTGATCGGGGAGGCAATACCGATGGGCAATGCAAACGAAAGGCTCAGATTCAGGCCGATTGAGGCGGTTGCCATCATAATATGCCTCGGAGCCGTGGCCTGTCTGCTGTGGCCGGCCATCCAATCGCACGGTGATCGTAGAGCCGGGTGCATGAACAACCTCAAGACGATCACCCTGGCCTTGCAGGATTACCACGACACGTACAGGACTTTTCCCACGGGAGCGATGCATGCCGGGAATCGGGATGCTCCGCGGATCGGCCCGTCGTGGTGGTACGGAATACTGCCGTTTCTGGACCAGCGTGGCATTTGCTACAAGATCGGCCGGACGCAAGCCGTTGGGTTCGACCCAGCTGGCGTTGAGTTCACGTACGCCAGCATGCCTGACAGCGGTTCCGATTCCATCCAAGCGGATCTGAGAAGGTTGATTCCAGAGCGCATGCGCTGCAATACAAGTCCGTTGCCGCCAATGGAGACCGCGACCGGATACATTGCCATGCCGACATATGTGGGAATTGCGGGCGGCTGCGACATCGATTCGAACTCTGCTGACTATGATTTCCAGGACGATAGTCCCTGGCCCAATAAGCAAGGTCAGCTATCGGTCTACGTGAACCAGGCGAAAGGCTCGGGGCCCAACGGTTCGATCGTCACGTCCAGCGGTATGTTGCCACCGGCACAGCACGTGACCATCGCTGCCTGCGCCGACGGAACCTCGAATGTGATGATTGTCGGTGAACAGTCTGACTTCTTGCGACACATCGATCGGACTTACGGCGACAAATACCATGGTGACCCCGGGTGGAATCTGCAGACTGACAAGAACCCGGGCGGTTGGCTCTCGGGTACCAACGTGGTCGATCCCGTTGGCCCCGCCAAGTTCGAGCCTGGGGCATCGAGCGCCGGCCAACCGGGTGATTGGCATGCGGACCTACTCTTTAACCTCACCACCGTGCGGTATCGACCTGACTTGAAACGAGTCCTGAGTTGGCACGCCGAGGATTCGTTTCCAGGGTGTGGGGAGGTTATGGGACACAACAACCCACTTCAGTCGCCGCATCCAGGCGTGGTCTTGGTGGGTCTCTGCGACGGATCGGTACAAATGATATCGGGAACCACGGACCTCGCCGTTCTGCTGCAACTGGCCATCCGCGACGATGGGACTGAGATCGAGTTGTACTAGCCGCTAACTACCGACCTTCAAGAATTCGTTGGACTTCCTCCAAAGGAACCGAGTGTCCAACCAGTGGTTGGGAGCCGTCTGGTTGGGATTGCTGCCATGTTGCCAGCAGGCCCTCGGTTGTTTGGACGACATCCACGTAGCGACTGCAGCCCGTGCCGTACGGTGAAATGAAGAGTGGCGCCAAGTCGGAAAGCCGCTCCATTTCGGGGAAGTCGTTGTCCCAGCCGAATAGAGCGCCGCCGATTTCCTCGCATGAGTAGCCGCGTGGCCGCTTCTCGGCTTTGTCGCTTTCTTCAAGTTCGCGAACGCATTCGCAGCCGTCGTAGAAATAGACTGAACATGGCTCGTCCTCTGCAAACAGCCCTACCTGCGGGATGCGAAGGCACGCGGTGAGTCTGGTAGACGCCACGTCCCACGCTGGGCCGCGGGATACCAGTTGCCAAGTTTGCATCTCGAAGTGCTTGCCGTCAGGAGCACGCACTGCCATGCCTGTGTTTGCGGAAGACCACGTAAAGGGATGCGAACAGAAGAGTAGAATCGTGCCCCGGGCCGCGTCATCGAATACAACCGGGTCCTTCACGTGGAGGTACTCTGGCCGATCGAGATTCTCCAGCACAGGTTCAAGAGTGGTGGGATCAAGACTCTCGAACGAATCTCCAGCTATGCGGTCGATCGTCCACACGCCGGTGCCCGACTTCTGGTATCCGCCGAAGGGGGCCGGGTAAGGGCGATCCTTCTCTGACGAGATGAACAACTCGACTCGTCCGTCGGCAAGGCGGTGCAGCGCAGTTCCTTCGATCGACACCACCGCGTTGCCTTCCGTCGAGAGATCCGTCTTGGACCAACTGAGTGCTTTCTCGAAGTTACGTCCACCGTCATCCGATCGGAATACGGCACACTCCAATCCTCTTTCTCCTTTTCCGACGCCTGTTCGCGCGTCTCCGGCATTACGGTATCGCCCGCAAAGCCAGACCACGCCATTGTCGTCCGTCAGGGCATTGCCGCCGCCGAACCAATAGCCAGATTCGTGTCCATACGGCGGAACCAGCGCACGGGCCTGATCCTGGTTGATCAATTCTTTCAGTAATCGAAGAACGACTTCTCGCTTCTGTGAGTTCAGTCTTGTCATATCACACTCCAGTGTTCTGTTGTGCATCAGACCCGCATGATACGCCAAACACAGCAGTCTGTCAGCATAACCCCTTGGTAACACGAGGAATCTGGCTGAGAATACTACGTGCATCAGACTCGCCACGCCGGTCGAAGGTAAGATCAAGGAAACCCGCCAATCAGCACGCCCGATTTGATCGAACACACCGAGAGAATGAAATTCACCGAGGGCGCAACGGCCGTTCTGGCCTTGGCACTGCTGGTTGCACTGCACTTTTTCGTCGATTTCTTCGCCAGTTTCGTGAATCCACTTTGGCCGACGATGGAGCAACACGTTGGCTTGGCGAAGGGTGGCGGTCTGTGGATCTTTGTGGCGTGGTCCATCGCCACCTCGTTCGGTCAGTTTGCGTTTGTGATATGGGCGGGCCGTGGTCGCGGCCGCTGGATACTGTGGCTGGGCCCGGTGTTGGCCATGGTCGGCCTGAGTTCTCTGGGCCTCACCGGGTCCGCATGGACCATGGCGGCGGTCGTGGTGTGCGGTGGACTGGGGGTGGCCGCTTTCCATCCCGAAGCAGCTGCCCGCGCAGGAGCGCTGGTACCGTCGCATCGCAGTCGAGTGATGGCCGTCTTTTCGCTGGGCGGCTGTCTGGGGCAAGCGGCCGGACCGTACTATGCGGGTGCCGTGACCGAAGACGCCGGGCTGATCGGCCTCGTGGCCAGCATGCTTTGGGGCGGCGCATTGCTGCTGGTGCTTATCGTAGCCTGGTACGCAACACCTGCACGGCTGGTTACACCCCATCGCCCATCGACGCGCCAACGAGAAGAAAAAGGGCTCGCGGTCCACCACATGGTGTGGTTGCTGGCGGTCGCGTCATTGCGTGTCATGCCGACCATGGGAGTCCTCGTGGCGCTGGCCTATCTACTCGATTCGCAAGGGGTGGCTCCCTCGATAATTGGCGCCGTGCAGTCTGCGTATATGGTCGGCATTGGCGGTGGCGGGATAACGTGCGCGGCCCTCGTTTCTCAACGCTGGGAACGGCTGGCTTTGTGGCTGATGCCTCTGGTCTCAACCGTGCCTCTAGCATCCCTTTGCTTTGTAGACGGTTGGTGGATGGTCGCGGCAGTGGGCGCGGCTGGCTTCCTGCATGGCCTCGGAATGCCGGTGTTCATCAGCTACGGTCAACAACTGCTGCCGACTGGCGAGCGTATCGCCAATTCCATTACGATGGGCGTTTGCTGGGGTGTCGCCAGTGGCTTAGTCGCTGTTGCCATGGCGGCGTTCCAATGGGCCGAAGCCTTGCCGCTGATCTTCGTCTTCTTCGCTGCGACCAGCGCGACGTGTGGTTTGCTTTGCCTGCGCCTGCCGCGCGTCGACAAGACGAAGGACGAGATTCGCACGGCGAAGGAAGAGATCTGATACGATGTGAGCAACGGTGGTCAGGTGTTGCCACCGATTTGTGGTGTCTTTGTTTAACGGCGCAGAGTCAAAGGAGCCGGGGAACATGACAACGTCGTCCAGTCAGCAAATCATCCTGGCTCTTTTCTCCGTCGTCTGTCCGTTCTTCGTGGGCCTCGCCAGCGCCGGAGAGTACGCGCGCCGCTCATCTCTCGACAGCCCGAAATACGACGCGATGAAAGCCGAGTTCCTGAACGTGGATCCGGCATATTTCTCGGAGGTTGTCTTCTCTGATCACTACGGCGATACCACACAGGATTTGGCAAAGGCCGATGGCGTGAACGTGCTGGAGTTGCGGATCAACGAAGGCGGCTTCATGGGCTGGCACACCTTCGGCGGCACGTACTGGGCGGATAACCTGCTGCACGGCGGTAAGTCACTCACGCGGTACATGACCGGCGGCAGTCCGCACAACAACTCGCCTGTCGGCGGTTCGAGTGTGGACAACGACTACGCCACGGCTTTGGCACACCCGGATCGCATCTACAAACGAGATACCTGGACAACAGGCTCCGGCACCCGGCTGTGGATCGGCGCTGGGTCCAGGAAGACGTTTCTGTTGCCGCTTTTCGAAGGGCTCAGGTACGGCCCGGCGAATCGGATTTGCTGCGAAGTCGAGTTGCCGGCGGACCGAATGCGTTTCTCGACGCAAGGCGATACGCGCGACGGCGGTGATCCGGGCAAGGCTCAATTGGCGAACCCCGATGTTGCCCATGACAATCTGGATTGGGTTCGGGGCGAGTTGGGCACGTACACGTCCGTTTATGGATCGGATCTCTTGAACTGGACCAACAACCCGGAGACGGGCGGCACGTTCAATGGCGGCGGTTGCCATTTCTACCACAAACCTGCTTCCTACCAGCGATACCCGTTGGACAGGGCTTACGCGCTCAGCGAGAACACGATTGTCTTCTGTTTCGGCCCGGCACCAAGCGGCGTCCGCAGCGGCATGCGCCCTCCGTATTGCATCAACCCGCTGATGACCGTGGTGGGCGACAATTCGCAAGGCCAAACCGATGCCTATCAATACATCCCTTATCTGACTCGCATCTACTTCGATATCCTCTCGACCGAGACGAAGCATCCGGCGACCGTGAAATACAACAAAGTCTGGGTGATGTACGAGCGCAACGACATCCGGGCGCTCGGCGGGAAGGGCTCGGTTCTGGGCGTAGATATGGTCACCAAAGACGAACCAGCAATCCATCCGTTCACGATCTTCAACGATGCTCCCGAAGCGAGGACCTACCGCATCACGGTCATGGCCGGCGGCAATCTGGCCTTCAGTTCCTCCAAGGATGCCTTGCGCATTTACATGGACGCCAATGCGAACGGTATCCACGACGATGGCGAAGTGACGGAACTCGAACCGACCGGTACCGTGACGCTGCAGGCAAGAACCGATCTGGACCTGTTAGCCGTTCACCGGCCAAACTGGGACAGCACCTACGATACGAACGAGCGATACGGCCGTCGCTTTGCCCCGGCGGGCATTACACTCCAGGAACTCGGCCGAATGAGGATGACCTCGTACGCAATCCGGACGTGGCTGGGGACTACAGAAGAAGTCGCAAACAAGAAAGCTCTGCTGGATAAGATGTGTTATCCTACGCCTGACAGCATCTACAGCAGCCAGGCGGCTTGGAACCAGGACAAGCCGAACAACTCGCGACTCGTCCGTAACACCCCCGATTTCCAGATGGCCCTCAGAAAACTCGCGGCGCGAGGACGTTAAGGCCAATGACGTGAACTGCGCGCCCATCAGAGAAGATCATCAAAATCACAGCTACATCAGGAGCAATAGTCATGGGTTCACTGCGAATGGACAGACGAAATTTTCTCGGCGGCATGTCGGCCGGAGTGGTAGGATCGGTGCTTGCAGGCCAACACCTTGGGACGGCGCAAGCCCGTGCCGCCACTCAGAACGATGCGCAGGAACCGACGCAAGTTGCATTGGTCAAGGGAAATGACCGGCGACGAAATGTGCTGGAGTCGCTGAGAACCGTGGAAAAGGAAATACGTGAAGCGATCGGAACGCGCCAAGTTGTGATCAAACCCAACTTCGTGACGACGGGCAAACAACTGGCGGCCACGCACGTCGAGGCGGTGATGGGTATCCTGGACTTCCTCAAGCCCTTCTATCAGAAGACAGTCGTCATTGCGGAATCCCCTGCCGGCGCGCCAGCCGCAAAGGGCTACGAGAATTATGGCTACACCAAACTGACGTCGACCTACGATGTCTCGTTAGACGAATTGGACACGGATCGCTACAAGACGTTTCGCGTGTTGGACACGCATTTGCGCCCGGTGCCAATCCGCATGGCTCGCATGCTGTGCGATCCGGATTTCTACGTCATCTCGGCCGCTGTTATGAAGACGCACAACGCGGTTGTGGCCACACTGGGACTGAAGAACGTGGTTGTGGGTGGCGCCTTGAAGTTCGGGGGCCGCAGCGACAAGCGACAGTTTCATCAAGGAACCAAGCTGATCAACTACAACATGTTCCTGATCGCTCAACACGTGTGTCCGGACTTGACGGTGATCGACGGATTTCAAGGCATGGAAGGCAACGGGCCATGCGGCGGCAACGCTGTCGATAGTCGAGTTGCGGTTGCCGGCACGGACGTGGTCGCAACAGATCGCATTGCCCTGGAGGTCATGGGCGTCGACTTCGCCGACGTGGGCTACCTGAACTATTGCGCCGACGCCGGACTGGGGCAGGGCGACCGGTCGAAGATCGAAGTGGTGGGAGCCGATCCGCTCGACTGCATCTGCAAATACAAGATGCACGACCGCTTCGAAGGCCAATTGAAGTGGAAGTCGGACGAGTTTCAAACCATTTCGCTCGAAGGCGACATTCGCAGTTAGGATCCCCGACCATGCAAAATCGGCCCGGTGCACTCAGTCTTTTCTCCCTTTGCCTCACTGCCACAGTTTGTGTTTCATTCGTGACCGCGGCGGAAGAACGCCGTCAGCGGAAAGGTCGCATAGCCTTCGCCGCGCAAGCCAACGCGACTTACGAAGGTCGCGAGAAGGACGCTGCGTGGCGGCGCGACGCCGAACAGCGCATCGAACGCATCAGAAAGGCAAACCTGGTTATCAAGGTTGTCGACGTCACTGGTACTCCGATCAAAGGGGCGAAAGTGGAAGTGAAGATGCGGCGTCACGCTTTCGGTTTTGGGTCGGCAGTGACAGCACAGTTGCTCGGCATCGAAGGCACTGATGCCGAAATGTATCGGAAGATCGTCGAGGAACACTACAACAAAGTCGTTTTCGAAAACGATCTGAAATGGCAGCCCTGGAACGTCTCCAAGAGCAACGACCACCGGGTCTTTCGCCAGGAATGGCTGAACGAGGCGTTCAGGTGGCTCAGCGAACGCGATATCGAAGTCCGCGGCCACTACATCACGTGGGCACCGCTCGATCGGTTGCAGTCAAAGTACATCGGCCAGCCGGAGCAGCTTCGCCCCGATCTCTGGGCACACATGGAAGAGAAGATACCCGCGGCCGGGAAACGCGTCGGCGAATGGGATGTCATTAACCATATCGTCGGATGGGGCGAGACATTTGCATCGGTTACGGGCGGCAACCAGATCTACGCCGAGGTGATCAAGAAGTCACGCCAATTGGCCCCGGGTATGGAACTGTGGGTAAACGAAGGGCAGGTGCTTTCGGGCATTCGGACGGATGATTACGAAAAGGTCATTCGATACCTGATTCAACATGATGCAGCTCCAGATGGCATTGGGTTCATGGGCCATTTCAGCAGGAGACATCTCCCGGCGCCCAAACGACTCCATGCAACATTTAACCGATTCGCCAAGTTGACCCCCAATCTGCAACTGACAGAACTGGATGTGCAAGTGGGGCGTGACGAGCAGTTACAGGCGGACTATCTGCGCGATGTGATGACCGTCGCGTTCAGCCATCCGGCCTTTCAGGGCATCGTGATGTGGGGATTCTGGGAAGGCCGCCACTGGAAGCCCGACGCGGCGCTGTACCGAAGAGACTGGTCCATCAAACCGGCAGGCCAGGCGTGGTTGGATCTCGTTAAAAAGAAGTGGTGGACGAACAAGAATGGCATAACGGACGCACAAGGCCGCTTCACGACGCGCGGGTTCCTCGGCGACTACGTGGTCACGGTTCGTGATAGCACGAAACAACAAGAACAGACGCTGTCATTGTCGCGCGAAGAAAAAGAGTTGGTGGTGACGCTCGATTGACGGAAGGCGTCTTGCGTCACGGCCACTGGATCAAGCAGGCGTAGGGCCGTCTCCGACCGGCAAATTAAATGACGATCGAACACGCAGCCGGCAGGAATCCGCTCTGCTCTACCTCTCAGACGAGGTACTGAACGATGAAACGGCACTTGAGTCGATTGATTCTGCTGCTTTGCGTCGCTGGTTGGCCGTCGGCGGAGACCGCAGCAGCCGAACAGGAACGCGTCATCACAGGAAAAGAAAAGGTCGATACCTTTGTCATGCTGTCGGTTCTAATGGACGCGAACTATCAAGGAATTGATACGTGGAGCGGTATCTACGACCTGAGCGAGAGGTTGTACTCGCCGAATCGGCGTTTGGCCGACGGTACAGACGCGGGTCCCGGCTGGCAAGTCTCTGAGGTCGTCGTGCCGTACACAATTGACGCAAAGACCGGCCGAGTGCGTAGCGATTACATCAAAGCGAAGCCTTCGAAGCGGGTTGATCGCCGAACAGGCGAAGATATTCCGGTGAAGTTCAAACCTCGGGAATACCGAACGGTACTCACCCCCGAGCACTTCCTTCATTTCGCGCCACAAAACTTGCGTGCCCAAGTGGAAGGTCTTCCGCGGATCGACGGCTTTGGACGAGCCAGAGTCTGTCGGCGGGATAGACGCAAGGCCAAGTTGGATCAGTTCCATGTAAATCCGCTCACCTTTTTCGGGCCCGGATATCGTCGGTTCGCTGTGACGTGTTCAGCTTACGCTAAATGGCTTTTGGACGAGAATTCGCAGGCACGACGCAAGAACACCACGACGCTGGTACAACGTCAGACGGACGGCGTCACCGAGTATCTTCTGACCATTCGGCATCCCAGCGATGATGGCGAGGGCAACAATCACGAGGAAACGATCGTTTTCTCGTCTGCGGCAGGTTACAACGCACTTACCTACCGGACGATCTCGTTTGGACGACGCGAGGTCGAAATGAGTTGGGAGTACCGCAACGACGACGGGATTTACCTGCCGTCCCGCCACGAAATCAGGCGCTACAATTGGGTGAACCCCAGGGAAAACGAACCACAAGATGCGGATGCAAACCTGGTGAGTCACCGCATCTTCAAGTTACGCGAGTCCAGCTTGAATCAGCCGATTGACCTAGAGGTATTCAAACTTTCGAGCCTCGGGGTGAAGTATGGCTATCGTGTGGCCGACGAGATTGAACGACGGTTGCAGATCTACGACGGCGAGAAGCTCGTCCCCGCCGAGGAATTCGCGTTGGGCGCGCCCAATCGAAGTCGCAAGGTATCAGCAGCGCCTAACGATCCGTAAGAACGTGTTCTCGGAATGTGAGCCGTAGGGGCTAGCGCCGTCGGCTCACGAGATTGATGTCCATATTTGCCTGCCATCGTGTGCAGTTGGCGCAGAAATGACGATCAAAGCTCCGACACACTTGCACGATGGAGTCCGGCGCAATACTCTGACTCGATATGGCCCGCACACGAACTCGTGGGCCGGTCAGGCCGAACGGAGTGGCCGGGGCTGGACTGAGCGTGAGCGATGGAAGCCCCGGGGGTTTCGTTCGTGTCTCGCTCCAACCCCGGCCACGCGGCAATCGCGCGAAGAAACTGATTTCTCTCGTTTCCTTCAAAAGGATTCTCCGCCATGAACACCAAGCTCGTTTTCGCCTTCGTTGTGCCGTTTCTCTTGCTTTGCAGTGGCGCCACCGCCCAGAAGCTGGCGTCGGACATTCCTTACGTCGAGAACGGACACGAGCGCCACGTTCTGGATATCTACACGCCGGAAGAACCGGCCGCGAAGAGTCTGCCCGTCATGTTTTGGATCCACGGTGGCGGATGGCAAGTTGGCGACAAGAGTGATGTGGCGCTGAAGCCCAAGGTGTTGACCGAGCGAGGCTTTGTCTTCGTCTCGACGAACTATCGACTTCTCCCAGAAGTGAAGATGGAAGAGCTGACTGGCGACATCGCCAAGTCGTTCGGCTGGGTGCACAAGAACATCGCCAGGTATGGCGGAGATCCCAAGCGGATCTTCGTGGGCGGACACTCGGCCGGCGCTCAATTGGCAGCGTTGATCTGCATCGACGATCGTTACCTGAAGAAAGAAGGCGTGTCGTTCGATGTGCTGAAAGGCTGCGTCCCAGTGGACGGCGATACCTACGATATACCCAAAATCATCATGACGGCCGAGTTCCGACAAACGCTCTACGGCGGCAGGATGTTCACCTTTGGTCATCGCCAGAAGTTCGGCAACGACCCGGAAAAACACGTCGATTTCTCGGCCGTGACGCACGTGGCCAAAGACAAAGGCATCCCGCCGTTCCTGATCTTCTATTTCCCCGGTAATCCAAATACACGAGCCCAGGCGCGGTGTCTTGAAAGCGTGCTGAGGGCAGCGGAGATACCCGTCAAGGCATACGGCAAACGCGACAGCAACCACAGCCGTTTGAACAACGACCTCGGCAAACCCGATGATCCCGCGACGCAAGAATTCTACAAGTTCCTGGATCCGCTAGTCGAAGGGGAGCAGTAGCGGAACTCGCCAGAGTTTCGGTGGTTTGACGTATTGATGAATCTCGTCCTGCGTGCCGCGACATGTTGGAGTCCGTAAACGTTAATCGACACAGGAGTTGTCGTCCTGTGTCACGAACGGGTTGGCCGACGACAACACGCTCGCCGCTGCTGCTCGGTGCGGACGGGATGACGAGGATCGGATTGCGCCACTTCGCGACGGAACTGAAGCCTCCGGTTGAGACCAGTCAGGTCGGAGAACAAGAATGGCCTGCGGCGCCATCACTGCGACAACACCGACCGGCCGTTCTCGCCAGCGGAAACCGCTTGAGGTGGATGTGACCCGTGCAGGTTACGAGTGACCTGCCATCAACCGCCACCACCTGGAATTAGGCATCTTCGCGGCCCCAAAACGGCCGCTCAGGCTTAACACTCTATTTACGAGTAATTGTGCCGCCCCAGCATCTGATTCAGGCGCCACTTCGCATGTCTTGACAATCTGCTGCGTCGGACCCCGCGGTTTCGCTCGTTCCTCGCTCCAACCCTGGCCACCCCATTGATTGGAATCACACGAAAACTACCGATTGACAGACCGCTAGCCGCACTCGTCCTCACCCTCTGCCGACCGTGTCAATTCGTATCCGTGTGTATCTGTTTGTAACAAATTCGCACTCTTGAGTACTCTT
>CAZUAH010000154.1:0-26756 GCA_964617665.1 uncultured Pirellulaceae bacterium | reverse complement strand
ACGATGTCCCACGTTCTGGCGAACGTGGCTACAGACGGATGAAATGTCCGGGTTAAACTCGTCTTGCAGCTCAACTATCCTAAACATCACGGGATTCAAGTTCCAGCAACCTCAGACGTTTCATGCACGCAATTGAGACGTCCGGGACGAACGGTATCGTATTCCCAAACGCAGTGATCAGCTACAATGCGTGCCGAATTAGTCTATGACCTAGTCGAAAACAACAGGGACCTTCCCCAATGAGCCCAAAGCGTCATCCAGCGACCTGCATTACCAAGTTGTCTACCGATCAAGTATTTGCCGAAATGAGAACACGGCGACCTCTCCTTCGGTTCCGACGGGTGAGTCTGTTTCCCCTGCTGGTCTTTGTCGTTGCGGGATTGACGTCGGCCTTGTCGGCCGCCGAACCGGTCACGCCGCGATTGCCGAACATAGTTCTCATCTTCACGGACGACCTCGGCTACGGTGATGTCGGATGCTACAGTCCGGATTCCGAGATCTCCACGCCGAACCTTGACCGGTTGGCCACCGAAGGGATGCGATTCACCGACGCGCACAGTCCGGCGACGGTTTGCACGCCTTCACGATACAGTCTGATGACCGGCCAAATGGCTTTTCGCGTTCCCGGCGGAGGTCGCGTTTTCACTGGGGCTGGTGGGCCATCGTTGATCGCCGAGGATCGTTTGACGTTGCCCGAGATGCTTCGGGATGCCGGCTATGCCACTGCCGCTTTCGGCAAGTGGCACGTGGGGATGACCTTCTATGACAAGGACGGAAATCCGATTCACGATGGGGGCCTAAAGGCGGTCAAACGGATTGACTATTCGCGACGGATCGACGGAGGGCCACTCGATCACGGATTCGACCAGTTCTTTGGTACCGCCTGTTGCCCGACCACGGACTGGTTGTATGCGTTCATCGACGGCGACCGGATCCCGACGCCGCCGACTGGATTGCTGGACAAGACACCACTGCCCAAGCATCCCTATGCCAACGACAATCGCCCGGGAATGGTGGCTCCGGATTTCGACTTGGAGGAAGTCGACCTTGTGTTCCTCGAGAAGAGCCAGGAGTTCCTCAAGAAGCACACGGAAGAATCGCCGGATCGACCGTTCTTCCTCTACCACGCGATGCAGGCCGTCCATCTGCCTTCCTTCCCGGCGGATCGATTCAAGGGCAAGACGAAGTCCGGCCCGCATGGCGACTTCATTTTCGAGCTGGATTACGTCGTTGGCGAGTTGCTGGCCTCGTTAGAACGTCTCGGCATAGCAGACAACACGCTCGTCATGTTCTCCAGCGACAACGGCCCAGAGGTTCCCACGGTCTACCACATGCGTCGAGACCATAACCACGACGGCGCTCGCCCTTGGCGCGGCATGAAACGCGACAACTGGGAGGGAGGACACCGGGTGCCGTTCATCGTTCGTTGGCCTCGAAAAGTGCAGCCAGGATCGACGAGCGATCAATTGACCTCCCTGACGGACGTAATGGCAACGGTAGCGGCCATCGTGGGCAAGAATCTGCCCAGCAACGCGGCCGAAGACAGCTACAACATGCTGCCGGCTCTGTTGGGCCAAGCTAAAGACCCCATTCGCCAATACGTCCTGCAACAAGGATTTGGCGGCGACCGATACCTTGCCATTCGCCGCGGCGAGTGGAAATACCTGGACCACAAGGGATCGGGCGGCAACCGGTACGAATCCCATCGGATGCTGAAAGACTTCATGTTGCCCGACACCGCACCGGACGCTCCAGGTCAACTGTACAACCTAAAGACGGACCCCGGCGAGACGAAGAATCTCTCGCTGGAGTACCCGGAGATTGTCAAAGAGCTGAAATCCGAACTGGAAGAATCCAAACAAAGCGGTCGCAGCGCCCCGTTTTCCAATTAGGTCCTCAGCAACTTGGCAAACTTCGGCTATGATTTGTGGATAACCTACAAGGATAGAATGACACGTGGAGCGCCATTCTCATCAATGCCCCTTCTTTGCTTTCTGACCATCGAGCGACGTCGAACCGAATCGGCATACATTCAGGAGATAGACGATGAAGACACTTCAAGTTGCCAACGTATTCGTGATTCTGCAAGTAGCGGCGGTCTGCAATGTCGCTGACACGTCGGGGGCCGACTCGGCGATGGTTGCCGAGCAGTTGCTCGCATCTAGCGGCGTCAAAGGCGGCCTTGTGGTCCACCTTGACTGTGACGACGCCGGCTTGACAGCGGAACTCCGCGCAACTGACGCCTACCTGGTGCACGGGCTGGCACGCACGCCACAGGACTTGAACGACGCACGCGAAGCGTTGCGAAACGAACAGCTATACGGTCCCATTTCTGTTGACCTGTTTGACGGACGCACGCTGCCCTACATTGATAATTCGGTGAATCTGATAGTGGCCAGTGCGAGATGCGAGATGCAGGATGCGGGAGAGGAAATCCTGCGCGTTCTGAGCCCGCGCGGTGTGGCGGTTGTGCGTGAAAAGGGAAACGAGGCGTGGCTATCGCGTATCCCGCATCCCGTATCTCGCATCGGGGACGATTTTGCGATGTTTGCGAAACCCGTCCCTTCGGAGATCGACGAGTGGACGCACTATATGCACGATGCCACTAACAACGCCGTGGCGCACGACACCGCGGTCGGTCCATTGCGGCATCTGCAGTGGGATGGTAGTCCCCGATACTCGCGGCACCACGAATTCACATCCAGTGTAGCGGCGATGGTCTCCGCGAAGGGGCGATTGTTCTCGATCATGGACATGGGCAGCCGTGCTTCGATCCATTTGCCCGCGAAATGGCGACTGACGGCGCGCGACGCGTTCAATGGGATTGTGCTTTGGGAACGTCCTATCGATTCGTGGTTCAACCATCTATGGCCCTTGAAAGACGGTCCGGCACAGCCTCCGCGCCGCTTGGTCGCGATAGAGGACAGCGTGTACGTCACGTTAGGACTTGAAGCGCCCGTGAGCCGATTGGACGCAGCCACGGGAGAGGTCCTGGATACCTATACCGGAACTGAGTTCACCGAGGAGATCTTGTACGCAGATGGCACGCTTATCTTGCTCAAGAACGACGAGTCCATGAACCCCGCGGACTACTATCCCAAGCTGATGGTCTGTTGGGACGAGAAGAACAGGACGATGAAGGATTCGGAAGGTTGGCTGTTGAAGCCGGACCCTCGCCACGTCATTTCGCTAGATGCGAAATCCGGCAAGGTGCTTTGGAAATCCGAATACCCGGTCGAACCGCTAACGCTCGCGGCGGACGCTCCGAACGTCTACTTTCATGACTGGACTCGTGTCGTCTGCCTGGACCGAGTCACGGGAGCGAAGAAGTGGGAATCGGAACCGGTGGCTCCGCGAGAGAGTATGGGCTACGTCTACGGGCCGACGCTAGTAGCCTATGACGAAGTGGTTCTGTTTGCAGACGGCAGACGCCAGCGAAAAATCTATGCCTTGTCCAAACGGGATGGAAAACTGTTGTGGCAGGCTCCACACTATCCGGCCGGACACGCCGGTTCTCCGGAAGACCTGATGGTGGTCGACGGATTGGTCTGGTGTGGGAAGATCGCGGGTGGAAACCACGACGGCGTATTCACCGGCCGAGATCCGAACACCGGCGACGTGAAACGGGAATTCACGCCTGACGTCCAGACGTACTGGTTCCACCATCGCTGTTACCGAGCGAAAGCTACGGACAAGTACATTCTTGCGTCACGTACCGGAATCGAGTTTGTTGATGTGCGCAAGGAGACCTGGGAAACCCATCACTGGGTGCGTGGAGCGTGTACCTACGGAATTATGCCGTGCAACGGTCTCGTTTACGCCCCGCCTCATCCCTGCGCCTGCTACTTGGACTCGAAGCTGAGCGGTCTGTGTGCACTGGCACCGGCGAGGAAGTCAAGAGTCGAGAGCCAAGAGTCAGGAGCTAGAAAGCGTCTGGAGCACGGCCCCGCCTACGGCGAATCTGCCCTTCAGCCTCCGGCCTCCAGCCTCCAGCCTTCTTCCTGGCCCACCTACCGCCATGACAATACTCGCAGCGGAGCGACCAAAGCCAGCGTGAAGCCGCCTCTGGCGGACCTGTGGCGTGCAAAGCTGTCAGGCCGATTGACCGCGCCGGTTGTGGCCGGTGGACAGGTGTATGTTGCTTCACAGGATACGCACACCGTTTACGCCTTGAATGCCCAGACCGGCGACACGACCTGGACGTTCACAACCGGAGGCCGAGTGGATTCGCCTCCGACGATATTCGGCTCGCGCGTAATCTTCGGCTCGGCAGATGGTCGCGTGTACTGCCTGAGGGCTTCGGATGGTGCCCTGGTCTGGCGATTCGCGGCTGCACCTCGGGACATGAGGCTGGTCTCGTACGGTCGACTGGAATCCGTCTGGCCGGTTCACGGTAGTGTCTTGGTCTCCCATGGCAACGTCTATTTCGTCGCCGGACGATCGACGATGCTTGACGGCGGGCTAACGTTCTACTGTTTGGACGCGGCGACCGGACGCGTGATTTCCGAACGGAAACTGTACGATCAACAGAACCCCCAGCGGGACGTCAAGGTATTGAACATGCCGACGGCGTCGACCGATATCCTCTCCAGCGATGACGAGATGATATACATGTTGTCGCAGGCATTTGATCTGGAAGGCAACCGGATGCAAACGGTGGATCCAGCGGTCGATCCGCTCGACCGAGCGACCATGCAGGTCGGGCACGGAGCCCATCTGTTTTCCCCCACGGGATTCCTGGACGATGAGGCATGGCACCGGTCCTACTGGATCTATGGCAAGGCATTTTCTTCAGGCTGCAACTGGTGGTTCCGCGCTGGGCGGTACGCGCCGGCAGGCCGGATGCTGGTCTCTGACAGCGATCGAGTCTACGGTTTCGGCCGCGAGCCGGGGTTGTTTGTATGGTCGCACGTGCTGGAGAACCATTTGTTCTGTTCCGCCAAACAGGCGGATGAAAAAGAGATTGCCAATGTCAAACAGTGGAGCAACAAGGCAGGACGCGATGCCGTCTTCAATCGCCGGTTCACTCGCCAGACGCCCGTCAAAAAACGTCTCGCTCCGAATCTGCATTGGTCTGTATCGCACCCGCCATTGCACGTGCGAGCCATGGTGCTTGCAGGCGAGACGCTGCTGGTGGCCGGGCCTCCTGACGTACTGAGTGAGGACGAGGCCTTCGACCGGCCATTCGCTCGCGACGTGAAGGCAGCGAAGGGGAAACAGGACGCCGCCTTCGACGGTACGGGCGGAGCAGTGCTGATGGTCGTGTCCGCAGCCGGTGGAAAGACGCTCTGTCAACTCGACTTGCCTGCCCCGCCCGTCTGGGACGGCATGGCGATCACAGAAAACCGAGTGTTCATGGCCACGATGGATGGCAATGTGGTCTGCATGGGCGGTCGCTAGCCCGGGTTCTTCACCGCCCCCAGGGAATTGCGTGACAGACTGTTGTAGCCACGTTCGCCAGAACGTGGGCGTAAATCCAGACGATGTCCCACGTTCTGGCGAACGTGGCTACAGACGGATAGAATGTCCGGGCTAGGCAAGACCGCCCCAATTGTCTTCTAATTCGTTCAGATAGAACTTGCCTGGCTTCACGGCGCCAGAGCGGCCTCTGCACGCGCGTGACGGGGCAGGAGTCTCCGGGTAATTGGCGTGAGGGCGGTGGCGATGCTGCCCGATTTTGCGACTTCCGTGAGTTCAATTCCAATTTGCCAATAGCCGCCGCCGATCTCGCTGCATTGCCGAACGTCCCCATGAAGGAAGAACGACTCGGCTTGCTCATGCTCGAGATGTGGGCCCGATAGACACAAACCAAGGATCACGGTCGTCAACGGGTAAGGCTGACATGTTAGAAGGGACAGGCCGTGGTCGCAAATGTCCTTGCTCACGGCGAAGGATGCTTCTTCCAATTGCAGCTTGGCGTCCAGGTATGGAACGATCAAAACAGGCATACTCCGATTACAGCGTCCCTCGGTCCGATAATCTCCGCTTAAGGGTGCGAGATTTGGACTTGTGAGATCCGCCACACGCCGCATGTAGGCGCCCAACTCGATGCGTTTCTTGTCCCGGTTGAAGTTGAACATCACGCCCCCCCCGTAATGGCAAATGCTTTCCAAAGCTGATGGCGTATCGCCAGTGCCGCAAATCGCGTCGACCAGTCGCCCCCCGAAGACTACGTAGCGGGAAAGCTGGCAGCGCGCACCACCAAGAAAAGCCTAGCATGCAAAAAGGCCAAAAGGGGACCAATGGGCGTGATCAGGGAAGATGTGGAGCCGTCTCGTCATCCCATCGCTACGAAAGAGCCTGCTTCAATTCGTCGGCGATCGTCTGCTCGACCTTCCCACGAAATGGCATCGCGGCAAGCGGCAGTTGACCATCAACCTGGACCGCCGATCCGTTGACGGTCATCGCTCCCGTAATCTTCATGCCAAACGTCGAAATCGAAAAATCCAGAACGTTGTCGTTCCAAGAACCGTCCATCTCGTTGACGTGTTCACCGAACCGCTTCTGCGCGTCTTGCACAAAGTCCTTCAGACGCTCGGTCGCTTCCGCCTGTCCAAGGGTGTGCGAAACCTCAGTGCTGAATTTAGGCATCTATCAAGTCCTTTCGGAGGTGGGATTATCGATATCGAGGTGCAGCGTGGTAGGCACGTCGAAGAATTCTAACAGATTGCCTCCTGATCGCGAAGGCTGGGGCCGAGGCCGCTCGAATAGGTGGCGACAGTGTTTGTCGCACGCTGTCGTGACCGCGTTCAAGTACTCTCAGCTCGGTACCAGACGCGTACAAACTGGTGCCAGTGACTGGGCGAATCCCCGCTGGTGCCGATTGAACCGTCCGTCGAGCCCTCTTCCCAGCGGAGCCAGATATTGGGCAGCACAACGGTCTCGATGTTCACCACCTTGATCTTGTTCTGGTGGATCCAGAGATTCGCCGCCGCTACCGCTTCGTCAAAAGACTCGTGTTCGGCGGCCTTCAGAAACCCTGGCTGGGATATCATCTCGGGGACGAAGTCTTTGAAGCTGATCATGATTCGCCATATAGACCGTGTGTTTCGATGTATTTCTCGACCGCTCGCGGAGTCTGATAGCGTGCGCTGCGCCCCGCCACAATCGCCTGACGAATAGCAGTACTGCTGAATTCAACCACGGGCATCTCGACTTGATGCCGCCGAATCTCCGCCAATCGGACGTCGCCAACGATGCCCTTCAGTACGTCGAAATCTGGCTCTGGAGATCCGCGCCGACGCACGACGATCGGTGTGGCGAGCTGGCAGATGCGCTGTGTCTCGCGCCACATCGGCAGATCGTGCAGAGAATCCGCACCCATCAAGAAGAACAGCTCAGCATCTGAGTGGTTTTCACAAATGGCTGTGAGGGTGTCGACGGTGTAACTGACGCCACCTCGTTCGATTTCCAGCGACGACACGACAAATGCATCATGCCCGGCGATAGCCAGTTCCAGCATCTCCGTTCGACGATTCGCAGGCGTCAATATCCACTCCTGCTTATGCGGAGGAACGGATGCTGGCAGAAACCAGACCTGATCCAACGCGCATTGTTCGCGGCACGTTTCTGCCAGAAGCAGATGTCCGTAATGAACGGGATCGAAAGTGCCGCCGAAGATACCTATTCGCATAGCGCCCTGTCAGGTTGGCCCCCCCCTATTATCATACCCAGACGATCGCCCTAATATAAGTCTCATGACCAAACGGCAACAAGACCTGTTCGAGACGGATCCGGCGCCCTGGGACTTGGACGAGGCCGCCGATCAGCTGGTTGCCACGGTCGTCTTCGCGGAGCAGCCATTTGGGCCATTCGACTATCGCGTGCCGGAAACGCTGCGTGCCGAGGTCGGCCCCGGACGACGTGTCCGAGTGCCGTTGGGGCGAGGAAATCGCGGTGTCGTCGGCTATTGCGTCGCAACCGAACAGCGTTGCGGGGCCGGACGCAAACTGAAGGACATCCAGGCTGTCATCGACACGGACGCCCTGATAACTCCAGCCATGCTGCGGCTGACCGACTGGATGGCCGACTACTATCTCTGCCGATGGGGACAAGTGCTGGAAGCGGTGGTGCCGGCAGGCGTCCGCGGGAAGGCCGGTACGCGCGAGATGACGTTTTTGAGCGTGCCTACGCACGTAGCCGCAAAGCTGACGCAACTGAAGTTGCCGCCGAAACAGGCCCACGCGCTGAAATTGCTTGCCGCATCTCCCAGCCCGCTCACGACCAAGCAGTTGGCCCACGCAGCCAAGTGCACGATGGTACCGATCAACGGCTTACGGGCCAAGAAGCTGGTGCAAGAGGAAGTGCGGCGAGTCTACCACACAGAGATCGACGAGAGTACAGAAGAACGCCAGCCGCATCTGAAACTGAATCCCGACCAGCAAAACGCCTTGGATGCAATTCTGGCAACGCTCCATTCGGGGCAGCACGAAACGCTCTTGCTGCACGGCGTTACGGGTAGCGGAAAGACGGAAGTGTACATCCGGGCGATCGATGAAATGATCGCGTTCGGGCGACAGGCGATCGTGCTGGTGCCTGAGATCAGTCTGACGCCGCAGACTCGACAACGGTTTCGATCTCGATTTGACCGAGTCGCCGTATTGCACAGTCACCTAAGCGACGCCGAGCGACACTGGCATTGGCAGCGAATCGCGCGTGGCGAAGTGCAGGTGGTTGTGGGCGCTCGCAGCGCGGTTTTCGCCCCGACGCCGCATCTGGGCATGATTGTGCTGGATGAAGAACACGACTCGTCGTTCAAGCAGGATATCGTACCCAGGTACCATGCTCGTGACGTCGCCTTGCAGCGAGCACAGTCGGAAAACATTCCTTTGGTTCTGGGATCGGCTACGCCCGCGCTCGAAAGCTGGCAAAGGGCGGAGGATGGTAAGTACCGGTTAATCGAATTGCCAAACCGCGTGCTCGAATTGCCGTTACCGGACGTGACGACGATCGACCAGCGCAACGAATTCCAAAGCAATAAAAACCGCGGCGCGATCAGTCGCCAGTTGCACCAGGCGATCCATCAGTCGCTACGGGACGACGGACAGGTCATCCTGTTGCTGAACCGTCGAGGATATTCCACCGCCATTCAGTGCCCGGCCTGCGGTGAAGTGGTCCGTTGCCAGGATTGCGATATCGCCTTGACGCATCATCGCGAAAAGAACCTGGCGGTCTGCCATTACTGTGACTACACGATCGAATCGCCAAACGCGTGTCCGGAATGTCGATCGGACCGCATCCGCTATTCGGGGCTCGGGACTCAGCGTCTGGAACAGGAAATCCGCAGAAGGTTCCCTCGCGTTTCCTGCTTGCGAATGGATTCTGATACCATGCAAAGGCCGGGTAGCCACGAGGAGGCATTGGCGCGGTTCCGGGCAGGCGAGGTCAAGATACTGTTTGGCACGCAGATGATCGCGAAGGGTTTGGATTTCCCCAATGTCACGCTGGTCGGCGTGATCAACGCCGACACCGCCTTGCACTTTCCTGATTTTCGGGCAGCCGAACGCACGTTCCAGCTCGTGACCCAGGTCGCCGGGCGCACGGGGCGTGGAGAAAAGGGTGGACGAGTGTTGGTACAGACGTTCAGCCCCGAACATCCCGCGATCCAGGCGGCGATTCGGCACGACTATGTGGCCTTCGCCCAACAGGAATTACCCGCTCGACGCGAGTACCGTTACCCGCCGATTACAGCTATGATCCGGCTGATATTCCGAGGCGCGACAGAAAGCACGACAGAGCAGTTTGCCGATCATGTTGTGGAACGGCTGCACGAAGCGAGCGAAAAGGTACAGGCGAATGTTCGCATTCTGGGGCCCGCCGAAGCACCAATCGCAAAGCTGCGAGGAAAATACCGGTTTCACTCGTTACTGCAGGGCGAGGACCGACCGGCAATGCGTGAGCTTGTTCGTCAAGCCACTACGGATTTGAAACCACCACAGGAGGTCCAGTGGGTTGTGGACGTGGATCCACTGGATCTGCTTTAGCGTCGTGTTCGTTGGTTGCGCGCAACCGGGACTGATTTAGGAGGCCGTTGGGACAATGCGTCGCTTTTTGCGAATACTGATCTGGACCGTCATCGTCCTCCTCGTCGTATGCGGTCTGACGGCCTTTTTCGTGTATCGAGGCACTCAGAAGGTGCCCGAATTTTACCAGGAGGCCATGGCCACGCCGCTGACGCCGCAGAAGCAAGAGCAACTGGGGCAGCAACTGGAGCGTGAGGCGGCCCAGTTGCACAATCAAGTGCGACGCGAAGGGCGATGGGAGGCCACATTCACCGAGGAACAAATAAACGCGTGGCTCGCCGTGGATTTGGCCGAAAAACTCCCTTCGACAGTGCCCAGCGGCGTTAGCGACCCTCGGGTTAAGATCTCACCTGACCGGATTCAGACGGGATGCAAGTACGAAACCAAGCGTTTCAGTACCGTTGTCTCGCTGGAGACGGACGTGTACTTGACCGACAACCCCAACCAAGTCGCGGTACGAATCCACAACGTTCGCGCCGGCTCGATCCCGTTGCCCCTACGCGGTCTGCTGGAACAAGTGGCCAACTCGGCCAGACAGAACGGTGTCGATTTACGTTGGTCACAACAAGATGGCGACCCAGTCGCGCTGATCCAAGTACCGCTTCGCCAACAGGAGCGAGAGATCAGCGTCGAGTCGATCGAGGTTCGAGACGGCGAAATTGCCCTCGTCGGAAGAACGAAAACCGCTGACGACTAGAGGTTGTTTCGCAACCGGATTTCATTGTCATCCTGAGCAACGCGAAGGATCTATCTTACCCAATCGCAGAGATTCTTCGCTTTGCTCAGAATGATGGTCGGCGTTATGTAGGGCATTGAACCTGCTTCTAGTTAAATCCAGCAGAATACTCGAATTGCCACCGCCTGTCCCCGTCGACTGTCGCCGACAGCCGCACTTTCCCAGACAACCGTTTGCCCGAAAGCGTAACGAGCAGAAAATCATCGGTCTCCGACACCAACTCATACCTCCCCGCATCCCACCGCGTCACCGTGCCCCTGTCGCCGGATACCAGCCCCTCGTACTCCAGGTATGCCATCCGATGATCAGGAAGTGATTCTGCGGTGATCGCCGATCCGATCGTCGGCTCTTCAGCAAGTGCCCACGTGCGCAAGACCTCACCGGATTCCAGCATGAAATCCCAGTGCGTCGGACGCAGATAGTCTTCGGGAGTGTCGTGTTGCAGAACGACGTATCGGGGCATAACAGCGATCCCGGGTGCGAAACACCTGACACAATGAGCATACGCTCTTTTGAGCATTTCTTGCAGCCCCAATTTGCCAATTTACAACGTGCGTGGCAGAATACCCGCTTCACACTCCGCAAATGCGGGGGATTGTCAGACGCTGCCATTCGACCCAAAGCCGGCGTATTGCGTCCCGGTTTCTGGGAGGACTGGCTTTTGTCGCTGAAAGACAACTGCGAGGCCGCTAAGACCGAATCGTCGCCGATCACGGTGCTGCACATTTCCGACATGCAATTCGGGCACAATCACCGCTTCAGCCGTTTAGCGTTGGGCGATCCGGACGCGACGTTTGATACTCTGCTGGCGGGACTGACCTTGGATCTCGACCAACTCCGTAGCGACCACGACTTGATACCCGA
This sequence comes from uncultured Pirellulaceae bacterium, assembly GCA_964617665.1. Lineage (GTDB taxonomy): Bacteria > Planctomycetota > Planctomycetia > Pirellulales > Pirellulaceae > JADHUC01. The sequence goes on along the minus strand of CAZUAH010000154.1, from coordinate 15,134 downwards.
TCTGTTGGTCGTATCCGGTGATTTGGCCGAATGGGGCAGGAAGTCAGAATTTGACGACGCGTCGAACTTCCTGGCCAGGTTATCAGAACACTTGGGTCTGCAGAGAAGGCGGGTTATCGTGGTTCCGGGGAACCATGATATCAGTCGCAAGTTGTGCGAGTCCTATTTCAGCGAGTGCGAGGCCCGCGAAACCGAACCCGTGCAACCATTCTGGCGCAAGTGGGAGTTCTTCCACGCCATGCTGCAGGAGTTCTATCGCGACGTACCAGACGTCACGTTTTCACAAGACCAGCCATGGGCGTGGTACGAACTGGAGGATCTCCAAGTAATCGTCGCGGGCTTGAATTCGACGATGCCTGAAATCCACGGCGAAGAAGAGGATCACGAGGGATCAAAACTGCCACCAATCCGCAGAACAGCGCATACGCCAAACTGATTCGCGACGAGGCGTGTGGCCATTTCGGTCGCTGCTTGCGACCGGCCACGCCGATGGCAGTGCGCGAATCTGGGACGTCGAATCCGCAAAAGAAATCCACGCCTGCAAAGGAAACCAGGGCGCTGTCTACAGCGTCGCCTTCAGCCCCGATGGACGTTGGCTCGCCACTGCGTCCGGCGACGGAACGATCCGCTACTGGTCGGTGGCCACGGGCGACTGCCTGGCCACTTTGCTTTCCCTGGACGATGGTGGCTGGGCGGTGGTCTGTCCCGACGGCCGCTACAAGCTATCGGGCAACCCCGCCGGCCGTTTCTGGTGGACCGCCGGCCTGTGCCGTTTCGAACCGGGCGAATTGGACCCCTACGTCCCCAGCATCCAGCAACTGCCCCTCGACGCCCCGCTGTTCTAGTATCTCGCCGATGGCGGATTGGCGACCAGCATCAGCCGCTGGGCGATAGCCCACGGTTCTCGCAGAAAAAACCGGACGCTAGCGCGTGCCGGCTGATTGTGACTCGTCAAACGAAGGCCGTACTCATCCAGGAAACAGCGCGACACAACATGTTCCCAACACGCGTCAGTCGCCTCTTAAGCTGAGACTAGATCTTCGAGTGTGTAACCCCAAAGCGGAAGCACAGAAGGGGACATCCGACATGACGAACGGACATAACAAGGCGTGTAGGAACTACAGACAAAAAGCGAGAACACCTGCCCCCTGGAAGTGGCGTCTTGGGTAATGGTAGAGAATCGCAGTCCCTTTCTCCGTCGGATTATTCGCTAAATCGGTGTTTCATCCTGCCGTGCGGGCTTGTCCCATCTATAATAACGGTTCGCATGACCCCGTGGTAAGGTTGGCTGCCACCCTCGCGGTTCAGGTTGCGGTTCACTGACTCCAGCGCACCGTGGCCAGTCACGTTGCCTACTCACTTCACTTGGCTTGTGGGCTCCACAATGAACAACCAGTCGTGTCGATCAGAACAGGGCGCTCACGGGCCCCACAATCCGTCCGACTGTGCCAGTATCGATGCCGTTGATACTGATGTCGCACCTTCTGTAGACTCCTTTCGAGTGTCACTAGATTCGACACGTTCCTGCACTGACAACGTGGTTGATGACTCGATTCGAGATTCCCAGGGGCGTGTGGACTCTGCGCATAACGACACAGCTACAAAGCAGCTTGCCGAGCGTTACCGCATGGTCGAATTGATCGGTCGGGGCGGCTTCGGCGAAGTATGGAAGGCCTACGATTGCGTCCGGAAGGAATTCGTGGCGATCAAGGGCCCGCGGCCCGATCGCAACATCACAGCGGACCTCGCGCAGTCGTTCTTGAAGGAAGCCGAAAAGGCCATGCAATTGGCCAGCTCGCGAGTCGTCCCCGTTCGGGAGGTCGTCGAGCGTCCGACTCAACAACAAGGCGAGTTCATCTGCTTCATCGTCATGAACCTGATGGACGGTGGAAGTTTGGCGGAAAGACTCACTGACGACGACCGACCTTCGGCACAACAGTCCGCCCTTTGGGTTGCCGAGCTTGCCGACACGCTCGCGGAGATTCACGCTCACGGGTACATTCACCGCGACATCAAGCCGGACAACATTCTGTTCGATGAGAACGACCGACCATACTTCTCGGATTTTGGATTGGCCGCGTCAGCAAGCGAACAGTTGGGAGAGGCACGCCGTGTCATGGGTACGCTGACCTATATGGCTCCTGAGCAGGCTCGAAAGCAGCATGTCGATCGGAAGGCCGACATCTACAGCCTGGGCGTGGTCCTATATCAATTGCTCGCTTTGCCCCATGTCCGCGAGCGCCGTCTTGCCTTGCCATATTTGGCGAAAGACTCGGGAGAGTATTTTGAGGCGCTCGGCGATCCGAACCAGCACGCTCGCACTTTGCCGCAGCAAGTGCCGCAGGCGTTAGCGGATATCGTCGAAAACCACTGTGTCTGCGACGACAAAACGCGGCGCTACCGCACGGCTACTGATCTGAGCCACGATCTGCGAACGTGGCTGCGAGCATCCAGCAAGAAATATCGACGCCTTATCGCACTGTGGGTGGTCCTGCCGATTGCCCTGGCCGGTCTGGCTTCTTGACCTTCGCTTCATGGCGTTCTTCTGTTCCATCCCAACCAGGAACAGAAGAAGCGGGGACGGCTCAAGGAGGAGCTCGCGTGCTGACCGTAGGGGACTGGAACAAGTTGTTGGATCAGCCGCTGAAGAAGTTGCGGTGGCCTGGCGCCGAGTCCAATTCAGAGACGTTGGACAAGTTCGAACTCGAGGAACTGACGGTTGTCGCCGACGGCATCGGACTGCTCGAAGCCGGCGAGGTCAACCGAGGAGACTTTGTCCTTCGCTTGCGGCTCATGCAGCCGGCTTGGAATGGCAAGGTCGGTATCTTCTACGGCCTCAAGCCGCTGGACGACGGCTACGAGTGCGGACGCATTCAGCTTGTGCGGTGGGTCGATCGAATGGGCAAGCCCACATTCCGACTGGAGCGGGACTATCTGAAGCTGGATCGGACCTTCTTCCCCGTTGACATGGACGGTCGCTCGACGGAACAAATCCCCATGCCCGAAGGCGAGCAGGAATTGACCATTGTCTGCAAGAATCGCTCGATGCAAAGCGTCTCATGGGGCGCGGACGACCTGGACAAGTTGTCCCGGGACGTATATCCCGATGCGCCGCCGCTGGACTGCCGAGGCGGTTTCGGCCTGTATCTCGAGAAAGGCACATTGATCGTATCACAGTTTCGGATTTTCATTGACGAGGAAGGCAACGATGACGAATGACAACGAAGACCGAAAGATCACCATTTCCCTGCGAGTGACCATCCCCTGTGACCGGCGGATCGACATCTCCGATGTAGAAGTTTGTGGTTCCACGGTGCCGAGAGTCCGGAAATCTGAGAGCCCCAAACGGATCCAGGAACCACACGAAGGACAATCATGGAAGGTCAAGATGGAAGGGAGCGGCCCCGGAGTGATCTGTGCTGTAGGTGATGGCTTTGACGATGCGGACTACGTGTACGGCTATTGCTACCCGTTGGGTGTCACCCCTGATGATGATCCACCGAGCGGTTCGGACGAAGCCGATATCACCGACGACTACTGGTGTCTGGAACAGATACCCGGAGCGGTTGCAGGTCCGTGCAAGCTGCGTGTGTGGTTTTATGATGACGATAAGTTTGTCACGAGGGACAACGTGACGTTCAACGGGATAGCTTCCACACACACGGAGTGTGAGGGTTCGGTAACAGGTCTCGCAAAGGCTCCCGCGAGACGTGTTTTCTTTCCCAGTCGACTGACGGCGGTTGCCAGCGGGTTCTCCGACGCAGTCGGCTTCTTCAACGGAACATGGACTATGGATGTCAAGCCATGTATCCAAGACGTTGATCGTGTGGCGTGGCGCACTGCGGACTCTCCGTCTGGCGTGGTCGTCGAATTGGTGGCCAACCTGGAGGACGAATCGGCGGCGTTATCATTTCACAAGGAGCCGATGGAGATTTGTTACCGAAAGGCGGCGGGAGAATGGAACCCGGCCAACGTCTGCGATTTCGCGGACGTTACCAGTCGTGCCGTACCTCCCGCGACGGCCATCCCGGCGATCATTCAGGTTCATCCTGGAGAGACTCCGTGACTCTGCCGACGATCGCCCAGATCGACCGGGCGACCGCTCCGGCCGACGTTGCCAAGGCATTCCGCGCGCCGGCGACGGAGCGAGCTGAGGATCAGTGGTGGACTTGGCCAAACGTGCTCGAGGGGTTTCAGGCTGCCACCCGTAGCCGACTTGACCATCTGCCGGCGTTTCCGGAACCTCGCGAAGAACGGGGAATCGTGATCGTCGGCGGCGCGCAATACTTGGCTTCCGTTTACGTCACCGTTCGTGTGCTTCGTCATGTCGGCTGCGATTTGCCGATCGAAGTCTGGCATTTCCGAGGAGAGGATGAGCCTCGCTTGGCAGACGCAATTCGCGAATACGACGTCACCTTCGTGGACGCGGACGGCGTCGGAAACGGAGTCCAGCCCCGGTTTCTGCAATGGCATTGGTGGAAAGGGTGGCAGCTCAAATCGGTTGCCCTTTGTCACACTCGATTTCGGCAGGTCCTGCTGTTGGACGCGGACTGCTACCCGGTCCGAAGTCCCGCGTACTTGTTTGACTGGCCGGAGTTCGAGCGGTGTGGTGCCGTCTTCTGGCCCGATCTGCAAGAGTCGCCGACCGTCCTGAACGATTCCGTTCTGTCCCTATTCGAATTGCCCAGGCCTACCGACCGGCTTACTGAGTCCGGCCAACTTTTGATTGACCGCGAGAAGTCGTGGCAGCCGCTGAATCTGGCGGCTTTCTATAACGAATGCGCCGACCTCGTATACCGTTACATTTGGGGCGACAAGGATACCTTTCCATTCGCGTGGAGCCGCTGCGGACGAGAGTACGCGCGGATGTGGCCGGAGTGCGATTATCGATCCGATTGCCTCCTGCAGTTCGACTTCAACGGTCACGTCGTCTTCCAACACCGTGTGTCGGACAAATTCAAATTGAACGGAAGTCGCTTTGCGTCGACATGCCAAGACCGAGCCGCAAACATCTATCACGGCGGTTTGGCGCACGAGTCGTTTTGTTTTCACGCAATCAACGAGCTTCGCGCGCGTCTGGGAACCGACTTCGCTCTTCTGCAAGCCGACGGTTCTCGCACGCATCATCCTCCGACGGGCAAATGCGACCCATCTCCCGCGCCCACTACCACCAAGTTGCCCCGATCGGGGTCTATTGAGGACATGTACCCGCGCGTGACGGCTGAGATGCTCTGCTCGGGCGAATGGCAGGAGCGATTCCGCGAGTATTTCCTGGAGACCGGCGAACTCGCAGTGGATCCTTTCACATTCTCGCGGTTGACCGACCGTCCGCACCGACGTTGCGTTTCCGTTTCGCTGTTCAAACAAAATATCGACAACCGTTACCCGCATGAGTTTCCCGTCAGTCACGACGTGTGGTGGCGCAAGTATTGGGACGGTCTGCGACAACTGGTCGAGGACATGTACCTGTTGCCCGATTGGAAGCTGCGGGTGTACGTCGAGCCGGAGTTGATCGCTGACGCGCTGCGTGAGTATTCAGCTCACCCGCAGGTAGAACTCTACGGCATGGAAAGCAGCAGTGTCGGTGCCAACCCGGGCTCGCTGTGGAGGTTCATCGCACTCGCCGACGCATCACTGGAGCTTACCCTGGTAACGGACGTCGATGAGCCGCTTTCGCCCAAGCTCGATTGCATCCGATCGTTCGAACTGGACGAAAACTCGACAATCGGTCGATTTGGCGGATTCGTCTCCAATCACGATTATCTCGTGGCGCCTCAAAACAGCGAGGTGAAGAACTACGCCACGATAATCGGAAGTCGCGTTATGTCGCGACCTAGGCGGATTGACTTCGACGTGGTAGCGGCGATGCGCGGCTTCATGGCGTATCGCAGGGATCGAACGCTGGCGGCGAATCCTTGGTCGTACACGGACGAAGAGCGGCCCTCCGCGTACAATCAGCCGATCGGTGGCCATGCGTACGGCTGGGGGTCGCATTGGTATATGTACTGTTTTGACGAGCGATTCCTAAAGCATGTCGTCTATTACCACTTTGCCGATCAAGGAGGCTTGCACACGTGGACACCCAGTTTGCCGCCATCCCAGCTCTCCGATGAAGGTGCGAAGGATCTTGATTACGTGCGAAACCGGGGCAATCCCTCGGTTGCTCCCGAATTTGTGTCACCGTTGCGACGCTTGAATCTGTCTCCCTCTGCGCTTCGAGTGGCACTCACGATCGAAGAGCACCGATGGATCTTCGAGCGAATTCGAGAACTGATGTGCGAGTATTCTCAGACAGGATTCTGCGGCAACGTGTTCTTCGACGACATCAACGATCCCTACGGTCTCGCACACGTGCCAAAGAGAATCCGCCTGTTCGAATCGGCAAGACACGCTTCGAAAGGGCTCGAAGTAGGATTCAACGCCGGTCACAGTTCCGCGCTGATGCTGCTGGCGAACCCGCGTTTGACAATTCGAGCATTCGACAACTGCGCACACGCCTACACCCGTCCATGCCTGGAGTTCCTCAACGACACCTTTGACAACCGTGTGGAAATCGTTGAAGGGCCATCCCAATTGACGGTTCCTCAGGACTGCCAGAGCGGTTACGACCTGTTGCATATCGACGGCGACCACAGCTACTCGGCGGTTCGTGCGGACCTGACGTGTAGCCTGCAGAAGGCTGCCCACAACGCAATTGTCATAATGGACGATTGCTCACCGGGAAGCTCCGTGGAAAGGGCGGTACTGGAACGCAACGACTTGGTCCAAACGAGTACCCATCTGATGCAGACAGACTCGTTAACCAGTTCGCAACGCGTGTACCGCTATCTCGCCGATCGTCAGTAGAGCAAACGCGTTGCCAAACGCTAGTTTGGATGTGGAAGACATTGCTGGTTTCGAGCGAGAGGATGGCACATGCCTTTCACACGCTGGGCTGCCTCCCATGCGAACGCCCGCACATCAGTGCATCGGGGCTCGAATGACGGAATCCCTACGTACGATGGCCTCCCGGGCTGACTGGCGCAAGTCGCTCGGGTCAACGAACTTGCTTGCTCAGGTCGCATCGACCAAACGTCCACCCATCGTCCGATACTCTGCGTTGGCCGCTTCGGATGGACAATGCAGCATTCCCACGGCGACATCGGAACAGATAGAATGGGGCCGCCACGCTCGACGGTAGCCCTTTGTGACGCATCGCGGCTCCAGCAGCGACTCCTCTCAACCCGCCTTTCCGAGGTCGAGGAAGACGATGATCGACGGATTGCCGACGGGCGTGTAATGACCGGTGAATTTGAGGGCACCTGTTTTGCGATCCACGCGGAAGACCGTGATGTGGTCAGCACGTTGATTGCAGCAGTAGAGGAATTGGCCCGTCGGTTCGAAGTTGAAGCTGCGCGGATAATTCCCGCGGGTCCATGTTTCTCCGACGAACGTCAGGTCGCCCTTTGGGCCAACAGAGAAGACCCCAATGCTGTCGTGCAGGCGGTTGCCGGCGTACACAAACCCGCCATCGGTAGAAACCAGGATCTCGGAGCAAAAATTGCTGCCGGCAAACTCTGGCGGCAAGGTCGAGATTGTCTGTCTGGAGGATAACCGCCCTGTCCGGGCGTCGTAGTCAAACAAAACGACTGTCGAGCCTTCCTCCTGAATCGAATAGAACCACCGGCCATTGGGATGAAAATCAAAATGTCGCGGCCCGTCTCCGGGAGGCAGTGACACCGCTGGCGGTTCGTTCGGAGTCAGCACGCCCTGTCGCCCGTCGAACTTCCAGATGAAGATCTTGTCCAGCCCCAGATCCGCATGTAGCACGAATCGCCCGGTGGGATCGGCCTGGATCATGTGCGCGTGAGTGCGATCATGCCCACTGAAGGCAAAGCTGCCCGGTGGAGCGTTGGTTGCCCTGGTGGGGCCAATCGTTCCGGCATCGATCTTGACATCCGTGGCGTTCCCCAGACGACCGTCGGCCAAAATCGGCAGCACCGCCACGGAACCGCCAAAATAGTTGGCCACCAACAGAAACTTCCCGTTTGGATGCACACTTACATACGTGGGACCAGCGCCGCCGGAGCGAACCGTGTTGAGTAATTCTAGCTTCCCATCAGCCCGAGTGACGGCGAAGGCACTCACGGTGCCTTCCTTCTCCTCGCCCACCCGATCCGTCTCGTTGGAGGAATACAAGCGAGTTCCTGCAGCATTCAGAGCCAGACAACTCGGGCTTGTACCCATCTCGAAAACACCACAAGGCCTCATCGCTCCAGTAGTGCGATCTACCTGAAAAAGGTGAATACCGCGGCCATTGCCCGGCGGCAGATCCACCTGGGTCGGCAACACATCGCGGAGCGGCGAGCTAAAGGTCCCGACATAGGCGATCAGCGGCCCAGCGGATTCGTTCGACTGCGCCTGTAGCGAACTCGCTGCCAAGTGCACTGCCGCCGCGAGTGCGACAGAGGCTACGAAAGCCGAAGCCCGAAAACGATCGATTGGAATCATGGTGAAAGCGTCCTGTCTGAAATAGGCGACCCCCGAAAAACGTGGCGTGAGGTATTTGAAGGAATTGAATAGTCGACTTCCCAATTGTAATCCGTCAGGTTTCGTCAGCACACTAGACTCGCTGTGTTGTTGTTTCTGCAAAGAACTGAGGTTACGCTTTCCAGCTGCGGGACAAGAGCTTAAGCCAAGGGCGCCGGATGTTGAAGTACTTACAACTCGTCTGCATCGTACTCTTCCTGGCGACAGAAATTGGTGCCGAGGATGCGCCGGCCCCGGCCGATCTGATCGTTCGGGCGGAAATGCTATTGAAGCAATTCACACTGTCGAAATGGGAGACGGCACCTTTGCGCAGAGACGTACGCGAGGTCATTCGTCGAGGACCGCCCACCCTCCCTGACACCGGTCCCATCCGCTCCGTCAAGGCGTTCGTGTGCGAGGAAGACGTGCCCCTGGTGGAGCGAGCAGAGAATCTGATATTGATCGCCCGTTGGCAACGCCACGCCGGCCTGAACGACGAGGCCATTGCAACACTCTATGCAGCCCTCGACACTGCGGAGGCGGCCTACGCACCCCTAATCCCGCCTCTGATGGGCTACAACAACAATTGGGCCGAACGAGTCGCACATCACCTAATTGATTTGAGTGCCGACGAGGACAAGATCCTGCACGCCGTCGAGGTCGGTGCGTCAATTCCCATGCACGACCCGCGGTCATTCGATCCTCGCTATACGAGAGCGGCCGCGAAGACGATGCGCCACAACCTTGTGGCTCGGCTTGTCGAGCACGAAAAGACGCCCCTGCGGCGCGCCCGGGCCTGGGCCGATGCCGAAATTGGCTACAAGGAATCGGGAGACATCGGACGTGCGGCTGCGGCCGCAAGGCGATTCGTGGAAGAAATGGATCGTGTTCCCTCAGAGAAGATGGAGTGTCGCCGATTGGTCCGGGACTGGCCATTAGGGACCGCATTCATCCTCTGGAATGCAGGTGATACGGACTTAGCGAAGAAGGCCCTTCGACACCTCGAGAGGGGAAACAACACCTCGTACTCCGAACTCACCGTGGCCACCGGATGGCTGCGGATCGGCGATGAGAATGAGGCCCACAGGCGTATCAAACAGTACTACGCCAAGATCCCTGAACGCGCGTCTTCGCCAGAGGAAGAAGCGGGGATGCGGGAAACGGGCTGGATCCTCGTCGCCATTGCGTACGCCGAACGCGGAGAGCTAGGCGAGGCCGAAAGTACGCTCGCCAACATCCCGGCCGAATCGCAGAATCGAATGCGGGGCGTGCGATTCGTCGGCCGAACGTTGCTCGACCGAGGCGACCCGGAATCAAAAGAGGCCGCCCGCGATTTCTTTGCTCGACACGCCCACTTGGCGGCATTGGCCGAGAAGACTCCCGACGACGAATCCTACGGTCATCTGACGGAAACCCTCTACTGCGCAGGCGAAGCCGCTCGAGCAGGAGCGATTGATGCCGTCGAAACGCAGTTTCTCCCAGCGATGACTCCGCAGCAGCAAGAAAGGGTAACTCGGCATCTTGCCTTCAACTCAAACGAACTCCCCCTCGACGAACGGGTCCGCCGCTTCGTGACCCCGCAATCGGACGCGAAGAAACGCGTGTACCTGTTGAGCAGCATCGCTGGGCAGCTTCGAGACAGGGATGCTCTCTATCGAGTCGAGCGTATGATTCTTGAAGAAGAGAAAGGCAAATGGTCCGATATGGCTGGGAGCCTGATCATCTTGGCCGCACATCGACGATCGCTCAAGCATTGGGATCGAGAGCAAGAACTCTTCGACCGAGCTTTGGAATGCACAAACGCGATTGAACAGAAGGCCCTGCGAGCGCGTTACCTGCACATACTAATGGTCCGCGCGTGGGTGTACGGGCGAGAGTGTCTGGCACGCAAAATCGCCGAGCAGTTGATCGACATCATCTGGGAGGCCCGCACTGACCCGATCGAATCGTGGCGGCGGGGTAGCCGGGCACGATATGCCCTGGTGGCCAAGCAGTTGTTGGGAGCAACAAAGGGACAGGGTAGCGAAGTGGCTGTGGGAAGCAAGAGAAACGAGAAGTTGTAGTGCGAGCGGCCAACCGGAAGAAAAGGGATGGCAATACCATGCGAAACGTAGTCTTATTTGCGATGTCGACCATTGCACTGACAACTTGGACTCTGCCCGTCGACGCAGGCGACTACAACGACACGAACGAGAACGGTGTGCGGGTATTCTCCAAGGTGCCGCCGGTGGGCGTGCACCCGCGCGTGTTGATGAGCCCTGAGGATCTGCCGGCTTGGCGAAAGGAAGTCATCAAGACGTACCGTGGTAAGGCGTTCTTTGCGCAGCGGTTTGAATCCAAACGCGTTGACACGCTGGCGGGCGTCAAGCCGGACACAACCGATGAAGACTTGCTGGCGGCCTGCCCGGACGCGGGTCCGCAGTTGAACCACGAACTGTTCTATGCCACGCTCGACGTGATCTACCACCAGGACAACGAACGGGCCGAGCACGTCTGTCGCGCCATCGCGAACTTCGCGCGGGCTGTCCTCGCTCGTAGCAAGGACAAATCGAAGTGGGGCAAGATGGAAATGAACATCGGAGACATTGAAGGGCTGAACGGAATCGCCGCGGGGTTGGGTCATTTGTGGTATCGAGGCGGGTCCGATTTCGCGTTGGCATACGACTACCTGTATGACTACATGACTTCTGAACAGCGAGACATCTGTCGCAAAGCGCTCTCCGAGGCCACCAAGGATCTGGTGTGTTGGGGCATGGGTTTTCCACGCGGCCGTGGCATCAGCAACTGGTACGGCTACCACGGTGAACTGGGACCGATGCTGTTGGCCATCGAAGGCGAGGAAGGCTACCGGCCCGACCAGTGGGTGAGATTTCGGCAGGCAATGCGTGACTGGGCCGAAGTTCACATCTACGAGACGGGCGGATCAAACGAGGACGGCTATACCGTGAACACTTCGCTCCGTGAGGGCCAGTTTACGTTGATCGCCATGGCTCGTCGCGGCGAAAACCACTTTGATCGAGCGAACATCCGCAATTACTGGAAGTGGGCCGTATTGTCACTGGTGCCCGGCGAGGACACTGGCGAGACAGTGGGTTACTCGTCGAATCGAGCCGCTCCGTATGAAAGTGCGCCCGTCATGGCTCGATGGGCGGCACCCGGCGACAAGTGCATCAACTTCTTCTTGCGACAGTACAAAGGCGAAGATTACAGCCGTCAGAACCGCTGGCAATACGCGCCCATGTCAACGCTGTTTTGCATGAACTGGGAGGACACGGACGCCCTGCCGCTGGACATGGCAAGGCTGGATTTGCCTATAACGGCCGTATTTCCGTATCAAGGTCTATTCATCACACGCAGCGATTGGTCGGACGACGCTACCTATCTGAACACGCTCGCCCGACAGGATGCCTGGTACGATCGGCACGAGAACGTTGACCGCGGGCGGTTCGTCTTCGCCGCACTCGGCCGACGCTGGGCCATTGATCGCCCGTGGGCTCAGGCAATGAAAAGCAGCGACCATAGTCTGGTTCACATCGACGGCACAGGGCAAGCCGAAGCCAAAGTGGGACGTGGCAAGGCACCCAATGCTCGGCTCATCAAGCATGAAGATCTCGGTACCGAAAGCAGCGAAAAGAGCGAAGGCTCCGGCCTGCTGAGCTACGCGGTGATGGATTTGAAGAATGCCTACGATTGGCTCTGGTCACACAGTTGGACGAAGCCTGGCGAAGAGTGGGAGCCGGAAACTCGCAGTTTCGAGGAACTCGGCTGGACATGGGAGCGGCCCGGGCAACCGCGAGCCCTCCATGGAGATGACGACGAAAACTGCCCCAAGTACAACTTCCGTGGCTGCAATCTCTGGCGAGCGCCAAACAACCCGGTCACGCACTGCTGGCGGACGGGCATCCTGGTCCGAGGCTCGCATCCTTACGCGATCATCATCGACGATGTCAGAAAAGACGACAAAGAGCGGACCTACGATTGGTACATGCAGATTCCCGATGATATCGAATTCGTACCGCAGGCCAATGGAAGCGCCCTTCTGACCGAAAAGGATGAACAGTGGACCTACAATCGCCCAAACGTTGGTTCGCGACGACTGTTGATTCTGCCAATGGGCGGTGGAAGGCCGTCCGTCAAGCTGGAGGAGTATACGTCCGGCATTTCCCGAAACACCGCGCATCGAGCCCGACGCTTGGTGATTTCTCGCAAAGCCAACGAAGGTCGATTCCGAGTCGTGCTCTATCCGTTTCGAACGACAGTCGAGCCGGCCGGCGCGCGCAGTCGAGAGAATTGGGAGATGTATCCGCTCGGCGCCGCCGTGCCCGCCGTGAGTCTACCCACAGCCAAGACCTTCTTCCTGAAGTTCGAAGACCAGAAGCACGAGTGGACGTTTACCGCTGGAGCAGACGGACGCAGCCGCATCCGACTACAACGTGGCGGACAGCATTGGCAAATCGATTAAACGCGAGCTACGAATTGTCGGAACGTTGCGATTCGGTGGTTTGTGGCCCATTTTCTGACCGCGGTGTGCAGGACGTTGCATGACGGATGGTCGGTCCGTTACGCTAGTGGTCCGTCTGTCGATCAACGTCAGTTTGGGTGGCCGGGGCTGGACTGAGCGTCAGCGAGGGAAGCCCCGGGGTTTCGGGCTAACGCCCTCCAACCACGGCCACCCGGGCCTCAATATCCCTGACAGGCATCGATAGACGATCCACTGCCGGCGATGAAGTGGTATCCCCATCCTCTCTAAATTGGCAAGGACTCATCTATGCCTGACAACACAAACATCTGGGGCTCTTCAGGCAGAAATACACCGACTGACGAAGCACTGTTCACGGCATTCGAAGCTGAATTCGGTGTTCGCTTGCCTGAATCGTTCAAAGAGATGTATCGAATTCAGAACGGCGGATACCTGCAGGACATTGAATCGCCGGAATACCTCTTGCCGCTGAACTCAACGACTGCCGCATACGAACGAATCTGCTCGTTGCAGAAATGGGCCGAGTCGGGTTCGATGCTGTCAGCCGACGACCTCGACTGGATCGAGGAGGACTACGGTGATCCGGGTTTGATTTTCCCACTCTCAAGCGACGGTCACACTACGTTTGCATTGGACTACAATCAGACTGACGCCAAGGGAGAACCCTCGGTCATCTACGTAGATTTCGAATGCATCAGTGACGAACGAATCGCGCCGTCTTTCTCCGCTTGGTTAAAACAGTTGACTCGATCGGAAACCGAGCCTGCCGTCGACTGGGAAGAGCACCAACGCTATCCGCTGCTGTTTCAAGGTTCCTTTACTACGAATCTGACGGAACATGGTAAGCCCGAGGAGATCGAGCACGTCCTTTGTCGCGAGGACGAGCAAGGGCTTCTTCTGTTTACGCGAACTCGGTCGGAAGGTCGAGTACTAGAACTCTCTCGCGTCGCGTTGCCGCGCGGTGTCGACTCGACATTGTTCACAATTGACGCTTATCGTCCCGCGCCGGTGCGCACCTTTCAGCTACACCTGCAGCCGGTGAACATGGATGACATCCACTGGATTGAATCCAGGCAAACGCGAGACGGGACCTGGAAAAACGAACAGAGCGACGGGGTTCCAGTCTATTGTACCGTGGAATCAGAAGATCGCGATGCGCTCAGGCGCTTGGCCAACGAATTGAGAGAGGCTGGTTTCGTCCATGAACCGCCACCGCTGGACGATTCGGACATTGCTGTCGAGCTTCGAGACGAGATGAAGCAAATGGAGGAAATGGCCCAAGCGCTGATGCAGCAACAGCAAACGATGGAGACTCAGCCTCCGCTTGAGGCAATAGCCGAGGCCCCAGCCCATGGCGACGATCCGAAGGCGATGAACGAGAATGCAATCATCCAGGAACTCAGCCAGATCATTCTGTACTACGCAGGACACATCAAAGACGTAGCATCGACAGACGACGCCCAACGGCTGATCGAACGATTCGCCCCAAATACTCAGCGGTACATCGATCTGATGCGGCAACTCAATGTCGCCTCTGATCCGATGAAAGGTCTGCCACTTCGACCCGCGGAACAGGTGAGCATGGAGGCAATGCACGAATTGCTTCCTCGATGTCCCGAAGCGCATGATTTGCTTGATCGGCATGGGCGTGCGACGGTTATGGAGGCCCTGCGACCCAAAACTCAAGATGCTGGCACCGACGATTTTGCGCAGCGTTTCATCAAGGCCACTGGCGCGGTCGCCGATCTGCTGGGCCGCATCATGCAAGACAAGGCGATCGATCCGCACTGGGAGCAGTTGCGAGAGGCACTCCGTGAATACGCCGAGTGCGATCAACGTTTTGCGGCGATGTGCTCCGAGCTAGAAGCTGGCGAAATCGGTTGGATCCACCAGAAGCGAATCGGAACGCAAGAATTCGCATCATTGAGAAACAAGTGGAGCGAATTCCGAACGCGACATCGCAAGCTATTCAAGAAAAATCGCGACCTGTTCCAGGCATTGGAGGACTGGCTCTAGTCAGTGCGTTCTGGAATCACTGTTTGCGACGTGTTGTGGCGATAACGACGGCAACCACGATCGCGATGAAGACCAGCATCCGGCGGCGCACTCTGCGAGCGCGTGGCCATGAAGTAGCGGCTCGGATTTC
>CAZUAH010000153.1:0-26865 GCA_964617665.1 uncultured Pirellulaceae bacterium | reverse complement strand
TGGAGTCCCTCAAAATGATCCCCAATCGTGAAGAGAATCTGGGCCGCCGGATGCTCTGCTTCGACGCAGCTACGGGGAAACCGCGGTGGCGACACGAGTATGTACGACCGTACAACCTGTCCTATGCTGGGGGACCACGCTGCACGCCTACTGTCGACTCGGGCAAAGTCTATGCCCTGGGCGCCGAGGGCAACTTGTTGTGTTTGAACGTCGAAGATGGCGACGTGATTTGGCAGAAGGATTTTGCGAAAGAGTACGGTGCTACGACGCCCTTGTGGGGTCACTCGGCCCATCCGCTGATAGATGGCGACCTGCTGTATTGCGTCGTGGGCGGCGAAGGCAGTGTAGCAGTGGCGTTCGACAAGAACACGGGCCGCGAGGTGTGGCGAGCGTTGTCGTCCAAGGACCAGGGCTATTGTCCGCCGACGATGATCGAGCACGCCGGCTCGAAGCAACTGCTGATTTGGCATTCAGAAGCGATCAACGGCCTCGACCCGAAAACCGGAAAAGTCCACTGGTCGGTACCGTTGAAGCCCTCATACGGTATGGCGATCGCGGCACCAAAAAAGCTCGGACCGTTCGTCTTTGCCAGTGGTTTTGGCGAGGCGGCGGTACTGCTGAAGTTGGACGATGCCAAGCCCGCCGTCGAGATCGTATGGCGGGGCCAAGCCCGGACAGCACTCTACAACGCCAACGCTACGCCGTTTTTGGAGGATGGGATAATCTACGGCTGTGACATCAGCACTGGCGCGTTGATGGCGGTACAACTCAAGGACGGCGAGCGTCTATGGGAAACGCGCGAACCCACGACCGGCGGCGAACGTCGTCAGCGGTACGGTACGGCGTTCTTGGTCAAACACAACGATCACTTCTTCTTGTTCAACGAGAAGGGCGATCTGATCCTCGCGAAACTATCGCCGGAGGGATACGACGAATTGGGACGCTTTCACGTCCTCGAGCCCACAAACGCCACGTTCGGTCGTCCAGTGGTTTGGAGCCACCCGGCCTTTGCCCATCGTTGCGTTTTCGCACGCAACGACAAGGAATTGGTCTGCGTGAGTTTGGCGGCGGACGAATGATCGATGACGTGGGGAACCGTGCTGGCAATATGGATCGAACTGCAACTTCGAAATCCAGGATGGACGACTTAGTTAGCCGCATTCGCGGCGAGTTCAACGCCGTATCCGAAGCCATCCATATCGGCGAGCTGTGTTTGGATTTCTGGCATCCAGCAGATCCCGAGGCCCTGCTGGATGACAAGGTGCTCGCGCAGTCAAGCGAGGAAATGGAGTGGCAGCCCTATTGGATCGAAGCGTGGGATTCGGCGTATGGAGTCGCGTGGGAACTGGCAGAGCGGGATCTGCGGGGCACAAACGTGTTGGATTTGGGCTGCGGTTTGGGGCTCACGGGAGCGGTCGCCGCAGCCAGAGGTGCCCGGGTCGTCATGGCCGACAATGCGCCGCCTGCCCTGCTGTTTGCCGAAGTGAACAGTTGGCCGTGGCGCGATGACGTCCGGATCCTTCGGTTGGACTGGCATAAAGACCGTCTCGATGCTTCCTTCGATCTAATCGTCGGTTCCGACATTCTTTACGACCGGGAGGATCTGCCGAGCCTGGATGCCTTCTGGCACCAGCACCTCAAGACCGACGGCAGCGTATTGCTCGGCGATCCTACGCGGACGATGACAAAGGAATTCATCCACTGGATTCGCGAGCGTGGCTGGCGCATGAACGAAACCACCCGCGATGTCCCGCAAAGCGATCGGCCCATTCGTCTGCTCGAGCTGAGGCACAATTAGGACTGTCCGGCAATCGGGAGGGCGAAGCTCCTGCTGAGCCGATTTTCGGAGTCATCCGCACGTCTACTGCTTGTCAGGAGTCACGGTCTGCTGACTCGTTCGGAAGCCCTCGTTGGGTTACGATACAGAATCGTGAACGATCCTTTTCACTATTCCCGAGGTGCTCTCATGTCGAAGTCATCTCTCTTACCGAAATTCGTGTTCAGTGGACTCGCAGTTTTGTTTGCGGCAGATTCCGCGCAAACCCAGACGAGTTTGACGCTGGACGAGCCGGAAAACGTCATCGCAAATGCCGATTTCCAAGACGGTGAAATCGGTAGTCTTCCCACCGGCTGGACTGGCGCAGCCGCACGGCCATCGCTGATGCCGGTTTTCCAACTTGAAGAAGATGACGGCCGCAAGCTGCTGATGGCGACAGATGGCGGCAATGGCGACTGCACAGGGTATCTGCACCAAACAGTGCCGGTGACGCTTGGCAAGACGTACCTTTACCGCGTTGTGTTCCGAATATCGGACGATTTGGACCCACACAAGAATCTGCTCTTCCGTTGCGTGCGCCCGGGAGTGAAGAACGGCATATTTCGTTTCCGAAAACTCGACGATGGCTGGATCGAAGGCGCCCACAAGATTCACTTTCCCGGCAAAGGTGAAGCGAAGGCCGAGGTCCAATTGTTCTTTCGCTTCAGCGCGAACGGAAAGGCGTGGATCCGCGATGTCTCCTTGTCCGAGACTTCGCCAATCGAGCCGCGTTGGGTCAAGGTGGCTTGTACGCAGGGCAAGACCGATCTCGAAAGCTGCGCCAAGGTATTGGAGATTGCCGGCGAGGCCGATGTCGATATCGTCTTGCTGACCGAGTACATGCGAGGCGGCCTTCTGCCCGAGCCTGTCCCGGGGCCCTCGTCCAAATTGATGAGCACCATGGCGCGCAAATACGGGATGTACGTGGCCGGGGGTATCGTGCGCAAAGTGGACGAGCCCGATCGTCTATTCAACACGGCCCTATTGTACGACCGCAAAGGCAAACTGGTGGGCATGTACGACAAGATTCACCCCTACAGTCCCGAGAACAACGAACAAGGAATCACGCCCGGCAGCAGTGCGCCTGTATTCGAGACGGACTTCGGCAAGGTGGGCATCGTGATTTGTTATGACATTTGGTTTCCGGACGTTTGCCAGTTGCTGGCGTTGAAGGGAGCGGAGATCATCCTGTTTCCCAACGCGGGCCATCAACCCGAGCTGTTGTATGCCCGGTCGATGGACAACTGTTTGCGCATCGTCAGCAGCGCGTGGAACCTACCGTATTCGATCCACGACACACTTGGCCGAAACATCCTGAAGCCCGACGCCTACCGCACCGCGGCTTCACCCAACATGAAGACATTCAAGGACATCGTCCACGCCGAAGTGCCTGATAGCCACGTCAAGATTCTGATGGCGTCGTTAGATTTCAACTGCTCGCCATCGCCCGCGTACAACGGCGGCACCATGATGTCCGCACCCGGCGGCAAACGCAATCGACGCGAGCAGTTGTACTATCTGCACAACGAGATCCAACAAGAAATCGATCGCTGGTGGGAGTAGCGCCTCGCGCCATCCGGGCTTGTCAGTACGATGGGCCTCCGAGCCCGTCGGCAAAGGGCCGGCCTCGGAGGGCCAACCTACGAAAACAAGAGACGCGAGTTGCTAGCTGTACGTGGGATCGGGCTCAATAGCCGCCCACAACTTCGCGGCCGCTCTTGGTGCAAAGCGCGGCGAAGGTCGGAAGATCGACCGACTCGGTCACGAATCCTACATGCGCGTCGACGAACAGGAAGTTGCCGCCGCCTACATGGAAGCTGTACGGTTCGTTATCGTTCTTTGCATTCATCACAGCCGTACACCCGCCAGCAGGGCCGCACCCCTCGGCCGTCCCATCCGCCCTGGATGCGTCGAAGCTAAACGGGCCTTCGCTATCCGCCCAGCCAATGCCTTGGTCGTTCGCTAGGTTCGGCTCGGCCTTATGCTGCCGGTATACCAATGGGCGAGCCGCGCATTCGACTACCATGATGGTCGAGGACGTGCCATCGATCACGTCCGTGATCCGAGTTTGCGAATTCCGATGCATGGCGGAAAACCGATTGGCGTTGTTGTAGAGCGGTGCGGTCAAGTGGGGGTTGATGGACGACGGCCTCACGCCCATGATTGCCTCGTAGTCGGTTGGGGCGATCGGATTGGCGAAGGTCATTGCCGGTCGAGGCGGATGGGCTGCGGCCGACACCACGTCTGCTCGCATCGGCACACTCGGACACTGGAAAATCTTCACCGGCACTGCGGCCACGGTCGCGTTCGTACCTTCCCACCAATTCAAGTTGAAATCGTACAGCTTCTGGACGCTCTCCTGTTCGATGTATGGCAACATCAACGGGCGCCAACCGACGTACTTGCCTGCCGGGTTGCCAGGGCCGGGTCGGGTCCATCCCGACGCTGGGAGCACTTCGTTAACGTCTGCGAAGTTGTGCAGGGCCAAGCCGATCTGCCTCAGGTTGTTTTGGCAAGACACCCGGCGGGCCGTTTCACGCGCCGACTGAATCGCCGGAAGCAGCAGCGCGATGAGGATGCCAATTATGCCGATTACTACCATTAACTCGATCAGCGTGAATGCGTGTCGGCGAGCGATTCTTGTTCGTGACACCCCGTCAGATACACGTGACGCAACGTCCGCCCTGCCCGATTTGGGCCAATTCCACTGCCCTATACAGCATGCGCGTTGTCGAATCGGGATTTTGGGGACGCTATCGTCGTTGAGCATTGAATGCTCCTAAGTTAAACCAATCTACCCTTTCCTAACATTTACGGTACCCGCTGATAAAGTCAAGCGCGTGGCAGAGCAACTGAAGCGTCGATTAGATCGATGGTAATACTTCAGCTGAATGACGAAACGTTGGCACGAAGATCTGCAGCATGGCCCCTGGCCCGTGGATTCCCGTGCGAATGTGACAACACGGGCCGGGGGCCTGTTGTTTATACACAAGTAATCCGCGAACGCGGAGAACTCCGTCGACTTTTGGCACAGGATTTGCGCTGTCATGTGAATCAGAAATGACCTGCCACAATTGCATGATGGAGCGCAACAATGTGCGATGGAATTGCCTTGGAACTTGATGGAATAGACCTTGGAGACAAGCGTTTGAACGAACGAAGCCGAATCATTATCGAAACGCTGGGTGCCAATCCTGAAGCGAGTTGCAACTCGGCCATCGACGGCTGGAGTGACACGCTTGCGGCTTATCGATTTTTTGATAACAAGTCGGTTCAGCCGGAAGCGATTCTGAATCCGCACGTGGAAGCCACGAAGCGTCGGATGCAGGAACACCCGGTGGTTTTGATCGCTCAGGACACAACGGAACTGGATTACTCGGATCATCCTCCGCAAGACGCACGCTGCCTGAATACAGAGGATCGGCTTGGGCTGTATGACCACACGCATCTGGCCCTCACGCCGAACGGTCTCAGTCTGGGCGTGGTGGGAGTCGAATACTTCGACCGCGACGAGGAAGGTCTTGGCCAGTCCAAAGAACGCAGCAAGCTGCCGATCGAAGAGAAAGAGAGCCTACGGTGGTTGACGGGATATCG
The DNA here is from genome assembly GCA_964617665.1 of uncultured Pirellulaceae bacterium. Lineage (GTDB taxonomy): Bacteria > Planctomycetota > Planctomycetia > Pirellulales > Pirellulaceae > JADHUC01. Next base: position 21,455 of record CAZUAH010000153.1, on the reverse strand, counting down.
CCTGGCCTGTGAGTTGGCGCGTGATTGCCCGGAGACTCAGATCGTGAGCGTCGCCGATCGCGAGGCGGACCTGTACGACATTTTCATGGAATCGGAAAAGCAGGCGAAGGAGCACGCTCGATTTGCCGATTTCATCATCCGGGCAAGAATCAAACGCAGCCTTCCGCAGCGTGATCCCGACGCCGGACCGCACGCGTATAAAAAAGTTCGCGACGAAGTGAGCCAATCGGAACTGCGCACAACGCAAACGATCGACCTTCCCCGAACACCAAAGCGAGCCGCCCGCAGAGCAACGCTGGAAGTGCGTGCGATCCGAGTCACTGTCAAGCCGCCGCATGATCAGTCTTCGCTGCCGACGGTGACCTATAACGTTGTGCTCGTTGAAGAAGTCGACGGCCCCGGCGATGGGACCGATGTCTCGTGGTTGCTCATCACGTCGTTGCCGACCGACACACTCGGCGAGATCCAACCTGTGATCGATTACTACGTCGCGCGCTGGACGATTGAGCAGATGTTCCAAAAGGTAACGGAGGTATTCAACCTGCGCACGTTGATAGGAAGTACACCTCAGGCGACCGTGTTTCAGGCGTCGTTCTGCCTTCTGCTGTACAACATGAGCCAGGTCATACGCGCCTACATCGCAGAGGGGCAAGAGAGTGAAGTGAAAGAGATTTCGATCGAGAATCTGTTCTACGACGTGCAGCGGCAACTGATCGCCTGGAATGAAGTCTTGTCCGTCGAAGCCACCGTGCGTTTGCTCTCGACGACTTGGACGGCCGCTCAAGTCGCGAATTGCCTGCGTCGGTTGCTTCATGGCCAGTGTCGGAGTGTTGGCGCAAGACGCCATCCAACACGCATCGTGCACTTCCGACGAATATGGACTATCTCAAAGGTGGCCACAATTCTGTTTACCGACTTATTCAACAAGCCCGTGACAGGACATAGCAAACATGTTCACAGCAGTTGGGTAGCCTGCCACTCATGGCCCGGAATTCCTGGGTGCATCCAATACGTCTCGGATACGCCGTAACAGCGCGTCGCCTTCTGGAGGCTTCTCGAGGAATTCGATGTGCTCGCCCTTGGCTGCACCGGCGTCGAGTACGTCTTGGGCATAGCCGGACATGAAAATGACCTTCATGTCTGGTCGCTGTTCGGCGAGTTTCTGCGACAGTTCCCGTCCGTTCATCTCCGGCATGGTAACGTCGGTCAATAATAAGTCGATGGGACCGTCGTGTGTGGCTGCGGCCTTCAGCGCTTCAGGCGCTCCTGCTGCACGTATGACGTTGTATCCTCGCATCTCAAGCAGGCACGCCCCGGAATCGAGGACAATTTCGTCGTCGTCGACCAGCAGAATCGTCTGGCCGCCAGCGGGCAACTGGGTTGCCGGACGCGTCGCGTCGTCGCTGGCCGCTTCGACTTCCTGTTCGGCCACTGGCAGGTAGACGTGAAACACCGATCCCTCGCCCGGGCGGCTTTCGACTTTGACGATTCCGCCACACTTTGTCACATCAGCAAACACGGTCGAAAGGCCCAAACCGGTCCCCTCACCCACGGGCTTGGTCGTGAAGAATGGTTCGAAAATCCGTTCTGTCGTCTCCGGCGCCATACCGCAACCGGTGTCGGCGACGGACAGCTGCACATACGCCCCAGGACGTGCGTGCGGATGGCCGGATACGCGGGCTTCGTCAACCTGTGTGGTCGCCGTCCGAATCGTCAGCGCGCCACCGTCCGGCATCGCATCACGAGCGTTTCCGGCCAGGTTCAGTAAGGCTTGCTCGATTTCGCCTCGGTCCGTTTCGACAGGCGGCAAATCTGACGCAAGATCCACTTCGAGTTTGATCGCTGCGGTGATCATCTGTTTGACCACACTTTCCAGGCCGCGGACTACTTCGCTGAGATCGAATTGCGAGACCTCCGGCTTCTTCTTCCTAGCAAAGCTAAGCAACTGTTTCGTCAGGGCCGCACCGCGCCGACCACATTTTTGGATGTCTCGCAACGGACGCTCGAAATATTCCGGAAGCTCGTCTTCCGTCGTCGTAAGTATTAGCTCGGCGCAGCCGAGGACTCCAAACATCAAATTGTTGAACTCGTGCGCCACACCAGCAGCCAGTTGCCCGACGGCTTCCATCTTCTGAGTGTGGCGAAGTTGCTCTTCCAAGTCCTTGCGCTCGGTAATGTCGTGCTGCACGCCCACGCAGCCCACCAGCTGTCCGCCCTCGTCGAAGAGGAATCGTGATCCGGAGCGGAACAGCCGTGTTTGGCCGTCCGGACGCAGGAAGCGGTATTCCATGGGCCAGGTCCTGCCCTGGGCGACCATGTCGTCGATCTGCTGCTGGACTTGCTGGCGGTCGTCGGGGTGAATGAACTCGACCATGGCGTCGGCCAGCGTGCCTTCGAAACGATTCGGATTCACCCCGGCGAGGGAGTGCATGCTATCGGACCACTCGAGAGAGTCGTCCGCAATGCTCCAGACAAAGGTGCCGATTCCCGCGATTCTCTGCGCCTCGTTCAGCGCGGCTTCGCTCTGGCGCAATTGCATCTCGACGTGCTTCTTGGCGTCGATGTCCTGGAATGTTCCCCGTACCTCGACGCACTTGCCGTCTTGGAAGATCGGTCGGCCGATTGCGCGGCACCAGAACTGCCTTCCCTTGGCCGTGTTTGCGCGCAGCTCGAGGTCGAACGGCGTACCCTTCTCGACCGACTCGCGATACGCGCGGTCGAGGATTTCGCGATCCGTAACGGGATAGTATTCGAGGTGCTCGTCCACGCCTGGCGGCGCCCCCGATTCGATTTCGATCAGTTCGTACAAGGCTTGGGTCCACGTGGCCTCGCCGGTCGCCAGATCGTGTCTCCAGCCGCCGATCCGGGCGATCGTCCCCGTCTCGTTCAGGATGGCCTCGCTTTCGCGCAGGGCTTCTTCAGCACGCTTGCGATCGGTGATGTCCAGATGCACGCCCAATGCCCTGAGCGGATGGCCTCGCTCGTCACGTCTGACAATCCTACCGAAGTTATGGATCCAGCGCCATTCACCAGACTTGGCCCGCATCCGATGCTCCACGCTAAACACGGGTGTCTGACCCGATTCATGGGCCGCGGCGCACTTCTCGAAGTGGGGGACGTCGTCAGGATGCATCAATCCTCGGTACGACTCGAGATTGGGACCGATCTCATCCGGTTCGTATCCGAGCATTGCCATCCAGTTGTCGTTTCGCTCGACCTGATCCGTCCGCAAGTCGTGATCCCACAGTCCCAGCCCCGTACATTCCATGGCCAACGCCAGCCTGTTCTCACTAGCGCGAAGGTCCTGTTCGATCCGCTTGCGCTCGGTGATGTCTCGGCTTTCGGGGATCAAGTATTGAACGATACCATCCTCGTCAACGACGGGTTTGAGAGAAAATCGAAATAGTGAACATCGCCGTCGGTGGAAATATGGGTCACTTCCTGTCGAACGACTTCTCCCTTGGCGGCCCGTGAAATCGCATCGCGGAGCCATTCCCGTAGCTCCCTGGAATGGCCCCACCACGGCGTATCCCAGAAGGGCTTTCCAACGACGTCAGCTTCAGTCGATCCGATGAAATCAAGCGACGTGTTATTGGCTGCGGTCAGTGTGCCATCCAGGGTCACAATGCCCGCGAACTGGTAAGTTTGAGCGAAGACACTGCGAAAGCGTACTTCACTTTCCCGCAAGGCCTCTTCGGCCCGTTTGCGTTCGGTGATGTCCTGTGCGGTGCCGAAGAACCGAATCGCCTTGCCGTTCTCGTCGCGGGAGATTTCGGCTTCGGTTCGGATCCAAATCGTTTCGCCGTCCGAGCGTACGGCGCGGTACTCGACTTGGAGCGTGCCTGCCGAGTCCAAAGCTTCTTCGATCGCGTTGGCCCACGACTCGACGTCCTCTGGGTGTTTCGTCGACTTGACGACTTCGTACGACAACTCGACTTCGCCGGGTTTAAAGCCAAACAGCCGGTAGGTCTCGTCCGACCAAGATACTGCACCCGTTTGCAGGTCCCACTCCCAGCTCCCGATCCGCGCGATTCGCTGGGCGCGGGCGAGATCTGCCTGTGTGCTCCGTAGAGCTTCGTTGGCTTCCTGCAGCTTTCGTGTTCTCTCCGCCACGGCCATTTCGAGCACTTCGGCACGTTGCACCAATCGATTCTGAATGGCCCGATGCACCTGACGCACGAGTTCTTCGGGATCGTCATCCTTTTCAACATAGGCGAAGGCTCCGTTGTTGACGGCCCTCTTAGCAGATTCATACGATCTGTGCCCCGTGTGAATGATCCACGCCACGTCTCCAGCCAATTCGGCCAGGCTTTCCAGTAGTTGCCCCTCGTCTGCGCGGGTCAGGTGAAGTTCCACAACCGCTGCATCGATATCGCCACGACCAAGCCGCTCGATACCGGCCGCCGCAGTCTGGCAGCCTACAGCTGCGAAACCTTCGTCCTGCAGGATTGCCGAAAGCCTATCAAGTTGGCTCTCGTCGTCATCCATAATCAGCACCCGTGAACGATGTTCCGGATGGGGTCCCTCCGTCATCACAAACCTCCTCAAGCGCACAACGCAGGCGTCGGAAACGGGGTGTATGGATTTGGACGACTGCGCACACTAACATACCGGCAAACACGGGAGAATACTACGATGAGACGAAGAGCTTTTCTACGTACATCAGCAGGACTGTTGGCGGCATCGATCGGGTCCGGCGTTTGGGCGGTGGCAAAGCCGCCCTCGTCAAAACAGCCCTTTGCAGTGCGTCCGTACCGACCGGGGAAAACGTTTGGCAAGGTGTCTTGCGTGACTCCGGACGACGGATTCTATCTGCACACCTTCTACGACGTTTGTCCATTCAGTCCTTCACAACGGTACCTGGCGGTGACCCGTTTCCCATTCCAGAACCGTCAGCCAGATCCAGGCGACTCGGCCGACATCTGCGTCATCGATCTGGAGTCGCACACGATTGAAACGCTGTACTCGACAAAGGGCTGGGGATTCCAGTTGGGAGCGAATTTGAACTGGGGCCGAACGGACCGGCATCTCTACACCAACGACCTAATCGACGGTCGCGGTGTGGCTGTGCGATTGGACCTGGAGACAGGCGAGGCGAAGGCGTTCGCCGGCCCGATGTACCACATCGCTCCCGACGAGTCGAGTGTGATCGGGTTCCCGCTCGAATTGATGAACTCCACACAGTTTGGCTACGGCGTGCCGGTCGATTGGAGGAACGTGCCGCGTCTGACGGCAAAGGCTTCACCGGACGAGGGTCTTTGGAAGACCGATCTGCGGACGAATCAGAAGCAATTGTTAGTCAGCATAGCCGACTTGTATGAACGGATTCGGGAGCACCAGTCTCTTGGAGACGTGGTTTGCTATCTGTTTCATTCGAAATTCAACCGCCATAACACGCGTATCATGGAAGTCTTCCGCGCGCTTCCCAGAGCGAAAGGCCGCCAGAAGCTGTCGGTGTTTACGTTCAAGACGGACGGCAGCGATATCAAGCTGGCCATCGACCACCGCCTCTGGAGCAAAGGTGGTCATCATCCCAATTGGCACCCGGACGGCGAACACTTGATCATGAACCTGAGGCCCCATGGAAACAAGCTGCTGTTCTGTCAGTATCGTTACGACGGATCGGATTTCCGAGTGATCAGCGAAAAGCATCCCGGCGGCGGGCACCCAAGCATCACCGCGGACGGGAGGTATCTGGTCACCGATGCCTACTCCTCCGAAGGCGTCGTCCCGTCCAACAAGGAGGTTCCAATTAGGCTGCTGGACACGCAGTCTGACGAAATAGAGGTGATCTGTCACATCTACACGTTGGGACGCAAAGGAGATCTCGGCCGCGGAACCCTGCGTCTGGACCCTCATCCCGCGTGGAGCCGTGATTTCAAGAAGGTCTGCTTCAACGGTGCCCCCGACGGACGGCGCCAGGTGTTCGTTGCCGATCTATCGGATGTACTGTGATCCCAGAATGCGATTGGATTCAGAAACAAATGCTTGATACTCGTACCATTGGTATCGTGTTCAGTTGGTGCGTCCTGTTGACCCCGGTTTCATCGGCGGCCGAGCGGTCTACTTCGCGCATTCGGCTAGATGTATTGGAGCCGGAAGATCGAAGCAGCGTGGTTTTCGGCTTCCCGGTCAGTGTCGGATTGGTCTTTCCCGAAGGCGAGCTGTCGAGTGTTCCGGGCGGGCGCGTGGTGGATGATCGCGGTCGGCCAGTTCCTTTCGAGGCGGAAGCGACCGGCTGGTGGGATGCGGAGCATGACTGGATCAAGTGGCTGTTGCTGCATTTCAGGGCAGACACCGATCGGACCTACTTCTTCGAGGTCGGCGGCGACGCCGTTGCGCCGCAGGGCGAGCCGATCGGGTCGCAAAGCGAAAAGGCTGTAACGATCGACTCCGGCCGCCTTAGCGTGACGATTGACCGAACCGAGCCTCGGCTATTCAGTGCGGCCGACCTCCATGGTCGTTCGATTCTCACGCCGACCGAAGCCGCGTATGCTCTAGTGATCGACGACGGAACGACGCCACAGCCTTGCCGGCTCGCTGATTGGCAAGTTGATCTTGGGGAATCGACGCCATCGCGAGCAACCATGAAGGCGACTGGCCTTTTCCGCGCCGTCGATGATCAGGCAGTCGCACGACTCGACATGCGCTACCAGTTTCACCGCAACGAGTCGTTTGTGCGAATCTACCACACACTGACATGGATGGTGCAGGACGTGAATGTAGGCGTGCGTGCTCTATCGCTGGCGTTGGAGCCCGACATCGGCGCCGACCGGCGAGTGCGATTCGGCCTAGCGTCACAAGACACAACTGCTTATGAAGCGTCGGCCAGCGCAATGGCTTTTCAGGACGGCCCGGAGCATTTTTCCATCGAAACTGCCGATGGATCCGAGTTGCTCAGTGGCCGACAACTCGGCGGATGGTTCGCATCGGTCGGCGACGATGGTCGTGCCGTTAGCGTCGCTCTTCGTTTCGCGTGGCAGACCTATCCGACAATGCTGGACTCGCGCGACGGGAAGATGACTGTTCACTTCTGGCCGCCGCGTGCAGAACCCATGTCGTTCCAGCCGCGTGCGTTGATGGGCGACCGCATCTACTATCACCCAACCTGGAAGCGATATCCGTTTGCCAAAGAGGCCGGCCACTTTGTCAACAACTACGAAGATTCGAAGGGCTTCATGTACACGGCCGAAGGGGCCGCCTTCACTCACGAACTGGTGATTGGATTCCACGACGACCGCACGTCGCGCACTCCGGCCGAACTGAACTTCGTGACTCAGCGACCGATCGTGTTGCGCCAGGATCCGCAGAGTGCGATGCGCGTGCCGTTCATGGGCATTGACCTTATGCCCTGCGACCCGCTGCGCTATCCGGATATCGAACGCGCCGCCCACTGGCTGGGTCGGCTGAGCATGGCGCGGTGGATCAGCGAGAACAATTACGGCCTGTTGCGTTTCGGAATGGTGCGCTGGTCGAAGCACGGCGACTACACGTACTACCGCTGGATGGACAACACGCAATATGACCAGCAACTGATCCCATGGCTGCTGTTCATGCGCGGCGGCGACCGGCGATTCTTCGACGACGGCGAGATCACCAGCCGTTACTGCATGGACATGAACGTGAACCATTACAATACGCGTGGCTCGCCAACCGGGTACATGGCCACATGCGGCGGGGCGCTTCCGTTTCCGAATTTCGCCTTTGAGCCGTGGAACATGAAAGGTATGAAGCTGCACTTCCTGGCCTACTACTATCACCTGACCGGCTACAAACGGGCGAAAGACGTGATGGACGAGATCATCGAGGGCACTGTGAAATTTACGCGGCAGTACAACGAGCAGTTTGGCCCGGACAAACTCGTTGGCGGACGCGAGAACTACAACATGAATCGCTTCTGGGCGACGGCTTACCAGGAAACGCACAATCCGGAGATCGCAACCTTTGCCCGCCATTCGCGCGAAGTGACGATGAACCGCGAGTACGATAGCGACGCGCTCACATTCGGAGGGCCAAGGGTCTATCTGTACGAAGGACTCGTCCTGCAAGATGACGTGTTCGACGATGGGCTTCTGCGCGGCACGATGGAATCTCACCTAACGGGCACCATGCTAGGCAACCCAGTCCGCGGCATCCAGAATCCGCACGACGTGATCGCCTGCGATTGGGCCTACTGCCAAACTGGTAACGAACAGTTTGCCGAAATCGGCTGGGACCTCGCTCGCGGCTATGCAGACATCGCGCCCGAGATCAACCTCGACACCGAACACGTGCCGTACCATCCCTACGCCTACTGCGGGAACCGCATCTTTCGGCAGCAACTCATGCCGATGCTGGTCGGTGCCAGCCTCGGGCACAAGTTGGGTTACAAGCCCGATCGTCCGCACTGGTTCAACGATTTGTTCTTGTTCCTTGGACGCGGCGGCGAAGACGAACCGAACCGCAGTACGGCCTACGTTTGTCCGCAGATGGACGGCGATCTGGTGCTTCGCATCCTCGCACGCATTCGCGGTGATGCGCCGTTGACCGTCCGTACGTTCGACACGAACGGTCGCACTGTGGCCGAAATGGCTGCTGCGCGAGAAGGGTGGACGCTGGACAAACCGTTGAAGCTGGTGGGAGCAAAAGCGGATCAAGTGTACCGTGTCGAGGTCACCAGCAAGGCCCAAGGCTCCGTGCTGATTGTGGGCCCAGCGCAGGTCGTCTGGCACATACCTTCCGAGCCGATGCAGGCCAACGAGCCATTCAGCGGAGGGCAATCGTACACGCCCCAATACGTCTATAGCCGTGCGACCGGTGGGCCGGTCGCTTACTTCAACCGCCATCAACGCCCATATGCAGTCCGCGATGCCGAAAGCGGCGAACTGCTGGTGCGTGGACGGCAATTCACGCCGGACGAACAGTCGAAACCTGTGGAAGCCGGTAGAATGATTGAATTCACACTCCGCGGCAGCCGCGCCCCAGGCGAATGGCGTCTGACCGGAGTCGAGCCGTTTATCGCAGCCACTTCCGACGACTGGTTCGACCCGCGCGAGTACGGCTGGGAGTGCGACTAGCGCGTTCCCTTTCAATCGTTGATTTCTGGCTGCCATTCTATCTGCGATTCGAAGGGGAACATCGGACGGCGACGATGGTGGAAATCGAGCCGCGTCGTGTCGGAACACGTTGAGCCTGGTGTATTGACCCGTATGAAGTGGCAGGTGACCTCTCGGTAAGCCGCAACCGGCGCGTGGACTCCTTTGGCGACGAGAATCCTGAACTCCGATGGATCCAAACCGCAAGACTTGAGTTGCTCAAGGCTGAATGGGACCATTCGACGCGAGGTCAACATCACGGTCATTCCACGGTCCGTCTCGACGATGGCGGTGCGTCCCTGATCGAAGCTGGCCAGACCGCCGTGACGCACTTGTTGTTCCTGAAAGCGACCGTCATGCACGCTGCGTACACGGAAGGTCGCAGCCAACGGTTGCCCGTGGCGCGTATCCGTCTTGCCACCGATTTTGAGTGACACGGATTGGCCCACGCCGGCCTGTTCTGCCTGTCGGGCGGCCTCAGGATCGTACAAACAAACGAAAGGCCGTGGTAAACGTCGCTTGTGAATCTCGTGGGCGATGAATGTGCCGTCCGCGGGCGAGCCGCCACCAACGTTGTCGCCCATGTCCAAGAGACAGACGGGGCCGTCGCGTCGCATGCACTCGTCCAGTGCGGTTTCGACATCCACGAATTGCCCGGTGAAATCGTGCCGGCGCGTCCAGAGACAGTCTGCCAGTTCGCCGGCCAAACGGCTCGCTCGTTCGGGTGCGTGATCAGTGACGACAATTACGGAAGTCCCCATCTCTTCAACGTCGGCATAGGGGAAACCAAGAACGATGCTGTTCGACAAGACCTGGTCATTGCCGAGTTGCCGATCGGCCATGTCGTAGCACTCAGCCAAAGGCGACTCTTCGGTCATCTGGCGTTCGATGTTGATGGCCATGGGTGGGAACGCGGCAGCCATGGTCGGCCGGATTCGGCTTTCGAGCGTGCGGACCATGAGGCGCGCCGCATCGATGCCCCGTTCGCGCTGATCGAGGTGGGGATTCGTGCGGTAGGCGATCAATGCATCGCACGACTCGACCATGGTCCGTGACACATTCGCGTGAGCGTCAATCGTTCCGATAATCGGCGTTTCCGTTCCGACACGCTTCTGCAGTTCCGAGAGCCAATGACCGTCGGCATCAGAAGACGCTTCGCTGACCGCGGCACCGTGCGGCGCGACGAGCAAGCCATCCAGAGGTCCCGCTGCCGCCAGTTGGACCAACATCCTCTCCGTGAGTTCGGACCACGCGTCTTCGGCGATGGGCCCTGATGGCAGTGCCCGTGCGGCGAACAATGGGACCGCTTCGATCGGCTCTTGGCCTAGTGTCGCTCGACGGGGGCTAGACTGATCGAGGCCGGCGAAGAAGCCACTGATTTCGTGGTGACCGTCGGCCAGTTGCTCGCGGATGGCGTAGCCTTCGATCAACCATTCCCGTTTGAAATCGTCAATCGTCGTTGGGCGGGTCACAAACGTGTTTGATTCGTGCAACAGGGCAAGAATGCCGACACGCATTGTCCGATTCCGTATACTGTTGTGGAGGGAGGAATGACTATGTCCGATTCGACAGCTCACGAAATCACTTTACCAATGATGCGCAAGAGTCTCTACAGCGCGGTGGTCTGTGACGCGCTCGACTCGCTCGGTTGCCGCAACCAGTCGCCTTGTGTCCCTTTGCGTCCGATGACCACAAACGGACTATTGGTCGGGCGATGCAAGACGACGCTTTGGGCCGACATGTTCCACGAAGATCCGCGGCCGTACGAACTGGAGCTGAAGGCCGTCGATGAATGCCAACCGGACGACGTGCTTGTTGCTGCCGCAGATGGCTCGATGCGTTCCGGCATTTGGGGCGAGCTATTGTCGACAGCGGCGACGAATCGCGGGTGCGCCGGTGCAATTGTGGACGGTGCCGTGCGCGACGTGGCGCGGATGACCGACATGCGTTTCCCGGTGTTCGCTCGGGGTACGTGTGTATACGACAGTCGAGACCGCCAGCGAGTTATCGACATCGACGTACCCGTCGAGATATGCGGAGTGCGGTTCTGTCCGGGGGACCTCCTATTCGCAGACGTCGATGGCGTGGTGGTGGTTCCGCGCGAAGTAGAATCTGAGACGATCCGGCGAGCTTGGGACAAGGTCCACGCCGAGAACAATGTTCGCGATGCGATTCGCAACGGAATGAAGGCAACCGAGGCATGGGAAGAGTATGGAGTTCTATGACTCGACGTGTTCGGACGGCGAGAGCACCAGCGAAATGGCTCCCTCGATATTCGATAACGTCAAGAATCGTATTGCTATGCGTTGTGCTCTCGTTTTCCCTGTACAGTTTCGAGCAGGTGGAGTACGAAGCATGTTCTTGCCAGTCATATTCCCGCCAGAACCACTCCGGGCAAGAACATGGTGGGCAAGAATATGAAACGAGGGAATCGTCTGGTCCGTGATCGCGGAGGAAGAAGAAGTGAACACAAGACAGACGATTAGCCGCCGGGACGTAATCAAATACCTCTCGTTGGCGTCGCTGCCGGGTGTTTGGCGTGGCATGACGGCAGCGGCCGAGCCCTCTCCTCGTCCGAAGAGCATCGCGGCGATCTTGACGATCTACCGCAAGGGATCGCATGCCGACGTACTGGTCGGAAAGATCCTTGAGGGATGGGAACAAGACGGTGGGCCAGGCCCCAACCTGCGACTGGCTTCGATGTACGTCGATCAGTTTCCGCAAAAGGACATGGCCCGCTCGATGGCTGCTAGGTACAAAGTGCCCATCGCGAAAACGATCGAGGAGGCGATTACACTCGGGCGCGACGAAGTGGCTGTCGACGGTGTGCTGAACATCGGGGAACACGGTGACTATCCGTGGAACGATAAGGGACAACACTTATATCCACGACGGCGATTTTTCACGGCAATTGCGAACACGTTTGAAAACCACGGTCGTGTTGTTCCAGTGTTCAACGACAAACACCTTGATCCGGTCTGGTCGGACGCGCAGTGGATGTACGACCGGGCCCGTGAACTGAAGATCCCGTTTATGGCAGGGTCATCGTTGCCGGTCTCCTTTCGCAAGCCGGATCGGACCGTTCCCATGGGCTGCGAAATCGAAGAGGCAGTCGGCGTGGGTTATTCCGGGCTCGATGTCTATGGGTTTCATACGCTCGAATTCCTCCAGACATTCGTCGAACGGCGACGTGGCGCGGAAACCGGTATCGAGTGCGTGCAATGCCTGCAGGGCGATGCAATGTGGCAGGCTGTGGACGAGGGACGCGTTTCGCGGACGCTGCTGGACGCTGCATTGGCTGCCGTGCCTCGGCGCTCAAAGGTCGATATGCGCACATTGGGCGGCGACAACGTGGCACTGTTCTTGTTTCAATATCGTGACGGATTGCGGGCGTCCGTATTAATGCTCTCCGGACTTGCTAGAGGGATTTCGGTCGCCGTGAAACTGAAAGGACGTGCACAGCCGCTGGCGACTTACGCCGAAGAGCGCCCCGATCCGGCGTATCCGCACTTCGCGTATCTGTTGAAAGCGATCGAACGGATGTTTCACACCGGGCGACCGTCGTATCCGGTCGAGCGGACTCTGCTGACATCCGGATTGCTAGACCGACTGCTCACCTCCCGGGTACGCGACCACCAGGAGCTTCTGACGCCCGAATTGGCGATTGCCTACGGTCCGGTGGATTACCCACACGCTCCTCGCCCATCCTTGTGATACGCCTTTCCACATTCGTGCAATCACCACGGACTTTGATAGGCGTTGTCGCTAGCTGGGATCTCGACTCAGCAGTGGATACAATATGTGACCATTGGTTTAGCGGGCCGCAACTCTTCTGGATCACGTTGTCAAACATTGGAGACACGTCATGACAAAGGCAAAGATGCGATCGCTGCGATTGTTGAAGTGGGCTGGTATCATCGCCACTTGGATGCTCGTGTGCGGTGCCAATGGAAGGACCGGTTGTGCGGCTGAGACGCAGACGAAGCCAGTCACTGCGGAGATTGAATCTCGCAGCGGCATATGCGCGGTGCTTGGCCTGCCAAAAGGAGCGCGGCCGGACATCATAACTGAATTGCCTGCGGACAGCGACTTGCTGGTGTATTTTCAGTCCCCCGATCCGGACGAAGTGCTCGCTGTGCGCAAAACCGCGGAAGCCGCCGGGTTGCTGGGGAAGAACGTATTCGCCGCAGAAGGCAGTTACGATCGAATTCACCTGGCTGACAACATGGTGGGCGCGATCTTCGTGTCGCCCGAGGCCGACGGAAAGGTGTCGGAGCAAGAACTTCTTCGCGTGTTGCACCCGGAAGGAACAGCATATTACGGCAACAGAACAATCGTGAAACCGTTTCCCGAAGGCATCGACGACTGGAGCCATCCCTATCACGGCCCCGATAACAATCCTTTGTCTACCGATCGCGTCGTACGCTATCCCTTCCGTACACAGTTCATTTCTTATCCTAAGTTCTCTCCCATGCCTCAGCAGACGGTGATCGCCGGCGGGAGGATCTACAAGGCGTTTGGCAACCTCGCCCACAGGACGAATCAAAACGAGGTTCTCAATACGCTGATGTGCATCAATGCCTACAACGGCACGATTCTGTGGAAGCGGAATCTGAAGGAAGGCTTCCTTATCCACCGCAACACGATGATCGCCACCGACAAGGCGCTATACATCGCTGACGATGAATCTTGCCAGATGCTCGACGCTCGAACAGGAGAACTGCGCCGCAAGATCGTCGTTCCACAAGAAATCTCCGACGGCCCTGTATGGAAGTGGATGGCCCTGGAGGATGGCGTACTGTACGCACTGGTCGGTGGCGAGGAAGTCGAGTCGCCGCGGACCCCTTCCCGGGAGCCCGGCATAGGGCATTGGGGATGGGGAGACTGGCCCGGATACAAGTTCCAGAATCCCAAGACCAATCCGGCCTTTGGACGCACGTTCGCGGCGTTTGATCTCGATACCGGGAAACTGCTCTGGCACCATCGCGACGAGGCGTACATCGACGGCTGGGCAGTCGCCATGCACAGCGGCCAGATCTACTTTCACTCTCCGGGACGTTTCGTGGCCTGCTTGGACACGTCGAGCGGTGAAGTGCGTTGGAAGAATTCGGATTCGAATCTGTTGGCTGCGATCGGGGAGAATCTGGCGAAGAATCACTATTCGACTGGGTACACGACGACCAATTACCTGAAGTGCAACGAAGACTATCTGGTGATGGCCGGCCCCCAGAGGTCGAGACTGATCGTCGCGTCGGCCGCAGATGGCAAGCTGCTGTGGGAGAACGACGAGCGCCAGATCAGGGGAGGACGGGTTCCATACACTTTCCAGCACGTATTGCTTCGTGACGACGGGCTCTATGCCGCCCTGAGCCAGGACATCATCAAATTCGACTACGCGACGGGAAAGGAGCTGGGACGGTTCCGCGTTCGACGGTTCGATTGCACACGGATAAACGGCACGCCGGATGGTATCTTCGGCCGGACGACCAACGGCAGCGTTCGCCTCGATCTCGCCTCCGGCTCCGCGCATCACATGGCAACCATGCGGCCGCCTTGCCAGGATGGAGTTGTTCCGGCGGGCGGGCATCTCTACTGGGGGCCCTGGATGTGCGGCTGTGCGTTGTCCATTTATGGGAACGTCTGTTTGGCGCCGGCTGACGAGACCGTCGCAGACGCAAGTGAAGCACAACCGGAGCGCGGTGATGGCGAGCTGACACAGGTCGAAGAGTTCGATACCGAGCCAGACGACTGGCCGACCTACTTGGGCGACAACCAGCGAACGAGCGTTACGCGTGTCGCGATTGCCAAGAAGGTTCGGCATCACTGGACGTTCGAGCCACCATCTGCCGACGGCATTACCGCACCGGTGACAGCCGACGAGTCGGTCTTTTTCGGCGACGACAGCGGCGTCGTATGGGCCGTGCGTGCCGGTGACGGCACCGTGCAATGGAAAGAGTACACTGGCGGGGCCATCCGCTTCCCACCAGCGATCTGGCGCGGGCGCCTCTTTGCAGGCTCATCCGATGGCTACGTTTACGCGTTTGAGGCCGCCACCGGGCGACGATTATGGCGATTTCGCGCTGCTCCGGTCGAGCGACGCATGCCGGTGTACGGCAAATTGATGTCCACATGGCCGGTGGCTGGCGGCGTGGTGGTGGCGGACGGGAACGCATCATCTGGCGGAGCAAATTCCAGCGGCGTGGTCTACGCGGCAGCCGGCATTGCCGACTACGACGGCACGTACGTTTACGCCCTTGACGCCGTTACGGGAAGGGTAATTTGGCACAACGACACGTCAGGTACGATCTCGCAGACGGTTCGCAGCGGCATCAGCCTTCAGGGAAGCCTGAGCATCCAGGGCGACGAGTTGGCTTTCTGCGGCGGTACCGTCTATCCCACGGCCCGCTACGACCTGCAGTCCGGCAAGTGTCTGAACCAGCCCTCGAATGCGATCCAATCGCGGCGGCCAAACGCCTTTAGTGCCTACTATCCGCACTACGGACAATTCATATCCCTGTCATACCGTCTTGCCGATGGAAGCGCGCTCAGCTACCAAGCCAGTCCGCAAGGTGATCGACACACGAGGCTGGCGCTGCTCAGGCCGAAATCGGCACCGGAACCGGGCTCCGATGGCACCAGCGTGCGCCGTGCAGCGCCACAGCAGACGAGCGCCTGGCAGGATGGATCGGGGCGGCGTTTCAATGCATTTGTCATCTCGCCAACCGTCTTGCTGGCAGCCTCCCAGGACGCCGGCGGCGGCAATCCCGCACTATCCGCTATCGACATCGGCACCGGCCGACAGATTTGGCAGGAACAACTTGCCGCACGCGCGGTGAAGGGTGGACTTGCACTCAACCACAACGAGCAGATTCTCGTCTCGTTGGCCGGCGGCCAGCTCCATTGTTACGCAAGACAGTCGAGCGACTGAACAAGAGGTGTGGTGAACGATGTGGCGTGATTTCTACTCCAGGTTTGTGGGACGTTTTAGTGCTCAGCGGGCCTTACTTCAGGCAGCCGAACAGAACCGGTTGGAACGGTTCTTTACCTTTCCGAATTTCGAGGAATCCGCCAACCGTTGTGGCCGGGAATTGCAGGCGGCGGGTTTGTCCGATGTTACGGTCGAGAGCTTTCCGGCCGATGGAACGGCCTCGTGGTATGGATGGAGTTCGATGAAGGCTTGGGACGTGGCCGAGGCACGTCTCCGGATGGTCGAGCCGCATCGGGAGCTGTTGTGCGATTGGTCTGTGGTACCTGAATCGCTGGTAATGTACTCCGGTCCCAGTGAAGTGGAAGGTGAAATCGTCGAATGGGATGGTGGAGAGGACGTCGATCTGGCCGGCAAGATTCCTTTCACTCGGCATCGCATCAACGACGTGTACCCACAGATGCGTGCCATGGGCGTGCAGGGAATCTTGTCCGATTTCCTCGGTACCTTACCGGGTGTTCGCGATCCATTCGATTTGCCCGATGACGTTCGCTGGGAGAACAGTGCGTTGCGACCGGCGGCCGGAGAATGCTGGGGCTTTATGCTCACGCCGCGTCAGGGCGAGATGCTCCGCAGTCTCTTGCGCGGAGGCGCGGTGCGCGTCCGTGCAGAAATCAACAGCCGTATCTACGATGGCGCGTTCAACAGCGCCACGGGCGTCATCCCTGGAGCCGAGGAGCCGGAGAAGGAGATCCTCTTCGTATCGCACTTGTACGAACCGGGAGCCAATGACAATGCCTCGGGCGTCGGGGTCGGGCTGGAATTAGCCCGTAGCCTGAACGCCGCCATCGCCCAGGACGTCGTGCCTCGACTGCGTCGAAGTATCCGATTCCTGTTCAACTGGGAAGGGTACGGTTTGTACGCATGGATGCACAAACACGCCGACTGCATTCCGAATATCCTAGGCGGCTTGAACATCGACGAGATTGGCGTCGATCAAGCCAAGGGCGCTTCGGTGTTGCATCTGTTCATGCCGCCAGCATCGAATCCGTCTTGTACTGGTCATCTACTTGCACACCTATGTGAGGAGATTCTCTCGCCCAACATCCGCTGGAAAGCCGTTGCCGACAGGGCAGAGATCATCAACGATACAATTACCTCCGATCCCAACATGGACGTCCCCCTTCCCTGCCTGATCCAATATCCCTCGCGCAACTACCATTCTTCGGCCGATCGTTTCGAGACGCTCAGCGCCGAGGTGATGGAACGTATCGGTCTGGTTAGCGCGACCCAGCTCTATTTCCTTGCCAACAGCGGGCCGGAAACCGCCCAGTGGCTTGCCCATGTCGTGACGGGAGCCAATCGCGACCAGTGGCACCGCGCCCAATTACAGTTACTCAGCGGCTGCTGGCCCTTCGATCTACCGCGCACCCGACAGTGGTTCATCGAGCAGGCGCATCTATCCATCACCTCCGTGGAACGCTTCGGGCTGCCTGCTTCGGATGCCTCGTCGATACAAGAGGAACTGCAGCTTGCGGTCGCTGCTTGGTGCGAGCAGTTCCAGGACGCTTTTCCGACCACCTCGCCGCGGAATCTCCCCGATGCCATCCAACACAGAGCGGCCACCACAGTGCTGGAGCGCACGACCAAAGGAACTCCGAAAGCCTGGAGCATCGGTCACGAGTCTCCCGAAGACGAGCGTGAATACCGAGAACTTCTGTACGAGAACAACCTCGATCTTCTCTTCCACCGAATCCTCTATTGGGCTGATGGCAAGCGTTCCTTGATGGAGATCGTCGAACGGCTTGAATTCGAGATGATGCACGTGAACAGCGACACGACCATCTCGCGAACGTCATCCGGTTTCGCCATCGCAGAAAGCGCGTCGCCAGAACTCAATGTCGAAGCCGTGCTCGCACTGGTCGACAGAATCGTCGCAAGTGGATACTTGAAGCAGTCAGAATGACCTTGAGAATCGACCCTCCTGATTCTTTCCCATCCGTCGCACTGCAAACGATAAACGGTAGAGTACTATGACGTTCTTTGTTCGGTATTCGATACTCTCGAGCCGGTCGTTTGGCGCGTTTGCGAGCGGGCGATCAACACACAAAGCGCCGTTACCAGTAGGCACAAACCAATCGCGCCTATCGGCAATAGGAACAACCATGCGGTACCAGCGACCGCGACCAGCCAGGGCCAATAACGATTGGCAAGTGCAGCAGCATTCGGACGTCTCAATACTTGAATGGCCACGACGGTCAGCGCCAGACACAGGCTGGCCCAGATAATGGCAGTTAGAAGATGCGTCAGGTTTTCATGGCGGACGCTAAGGACAATCCGAGGTTCGCCGTGCAGTTTTCGGAAGTGATACGCATTCCCCACGAGAGCCAAGTCCAAATCCAGGGACAAATGCCCGGTTCCGGCTGAAGCCGCCAGAGTGTCTCGTGCGGCCTCTCCATCCCGTAGCAATTGTTCTCCAGTTCGTTCATCAACAGCAGGAGCTACGCCAACACGCCCTACCTCTTGCTCTCCTTCCGCCAACTCCGCCGGTTGTTGTGGGGCGACTTCCTGCGGTTGGTCGAGTTCTCCCCGTTGCATCGTCTTGAGTTTCTCCAGTTGCTCGGCAGCTTGCTCGCGCAACTTCCCTCGTCGTTCGTCCGCGTGGCCGCGGTTCTGTTCCTGTAGCTTCCCCTGTGCATCCGGCATGTCCATTTCGGCGAACTCATCCAAGCCCCGATCCAGATCAACACCCGCCTTCGCATCTGCCGATACCTGCTGCGGTTGTCTGAAATAGAAGCTCGTGTCACTATCAGCTCGTTTGGTGTCCGGCTTCAACTCGTCCAGTCGTTTGATATCTGCTTCAATCTGCTGAGCCTGCTCTTGGACCTCCGCGGCGTTTATTGCCTCGGCCCCAACATCCTGCGCCGCATAGCTCTGCAAGGCGGCCCCAATTTCCTTGAGGTTGTCTCGGGCCTTGGATCGTGCGCCGGATTTCCCCTTGGTCCGGGCGACTTGCACCATCTGCCGCAATTCATCCAGGAATGACAACCTACGTTCCTGCCGCTGGTATGCCGCGGCGACCTCTTCAAGATTGCTCTCGCCTTTCACGAGACCGACCTTGTATTCACTCGGCAAGTGTACCGTCCAAAGCGTACGCGAGACGGGGACATCGCTACGGATCTGGGGAGCTGGCGGCCGAACGTGCGTCCAGCGGTCCAATGCTTCTCCCAAATGGCCTGAGTAAACCACGACGACTTTGGACGAGAAGTCGCCGGCCGAGGTCTTCTGCAGCGGCAACAGCGTGATGGTTTTGCCCTGGCGATGGATCTTCGCGGGGCGCACGGGCTGCCCCGATACGTGCGAAGACCAAACGCGAGTCTCGGGCGGCAGCTCCAACTCGAGAAACTGTAGTGTAAAGTTGCGAATGCTGTAAGCCGCACGAGTGTGATAACGGCCGTCTGCGTGAATTACCGTAGCCAAGTCGGCCAGGTTGATACTGGCCATCAGACCGGCCTCTTGCTCGCGCACACGACGTTGCCATGCTGCCACAGCATTGTTATCGCCAACTCGATACGCCGCTACGGCTTGCCGGCGTATGTCGTCAGTCAAACCATCGGGTATCGAGGCCATCGAGACAGGCACGACGCCGTTCATTGTGGTCGCCGCGATTTCATCCGTAGTCAAGTTCTCGAGGACAATGTGACTTCGCGATCGCTCTACATCCAGCGGCTGGATGATGGCAGCGGGTACGGTGCCGTCGTCTCGTAGTGGCAGTGATTGAATCAGTTGCAGACGATAGGCTCCCCGTACGGGTTGCTGCAACTCGATATCCCAGGTACGGATATCATCGGTTACTTGCGAGCGGATCTGCCGGATTTGCTCGCCCTGCAACTCGATATCATCGCCCAACCATTCCGGGGTCACCAATCGTAACAACGAACGCCCTGCCTGCCGGATGTCGAAATCCACCTTGCTGATATAGGCGACCGCACCTTCACGAACGCTAACTACCGTCGTGACGTTGCCGATCAAACGTGACGGAGCAGTCGAAAGCCGCAGGCGCAGGTCTTTGGGAGGCGACTCGTACTGGAAAGCATACTGCGCAGGCCTGCTGCCATCCGGTCGCAAGACGCTGTCCAGTGCAGCCGGATCGACAGGGCGAGCTCCGCTGTCACCGGTCAGGACGGCTTCCAGATCGTCATCCAGATAGATCGCCAGTTGACCACTTTGAGTCTGGGCCTTTTCTACCGTGACGCCAGGCACTACGAACTCGGTTTGGCTTGAATCTCGCACGAGCGAGCCACTGACCGCCAACTTCAGTTGCCCATCGGTCGGCTCGTTCAATTCCACTTTCAATCGCTGGCCTTCATCATCGCGATCAATGAACCAGTCGGCGCCGGCAGGTACGCGAACCTGAGAAACTCTCAGCGAAGCTGGTAGACGCAACGCAAACGACGGCACTGGAGCGCCGGTCACATCCGCGGTCAGTAGGCTCCGCAGGCGAATTTCACGTGCCGTCACAGCCACGGCAGTACGATCCGTCACTTCTACCTGTGCCCGATGACGCTCGATATCCAGTTGCAGACGCCACGGTCGGGAGGTGTAGCGGTAGGCCGACAGTAAAGCACAGCCGTCATCAGGGTTGTGCGGCAGATCCAACCCCATGCGGTTGATCTGGTCCACGCGACTCGTATCGCTGACGCGCACGTGGAAATTGCTGGAGCAACCGATCGCCATGCGTCCCGTCTCGCGCACGACTCCGACTGGCTCGAGAGCCTGAATGTCGATGTTCCCCGTAACCTGACGATCGCGTCGGAAACAGTGGGTCTCCACATCCGTGCTGGTAGTCACTTCTGTCTTCAGCGAGACCACCAACCGCTGCGCACCGGAATTGGGTCCAGTGGCCGGGTCGGTTTCGATCGACCAGTCAGCCACTTGTGCGCCGTCGACATGTTGGACGACTACGCCGGGCGGGATGCGCAGTTGCAGTTCGCTGAGCGCCCCCTGCTGAATCCGGTAGTGGAACTTGCCGAGCAAATGGATGCCGGAGTTCAGCACTTGGATCAGCAGGGCGTGATCCACGCTGACTAACTGTCCGGCTCGCGCTTCAACGCGTCGCGGCTGCCAACGGATGGACAAATCGTTGACGGCACCCAGCGGGATACTGACAAAGTCGTCGGTCGCGTCAACAGCCGTGTCGTCTGCGGATGTGTCCTTGTCGTCAGAATCAGATACTTGCCGACGCCAGCCTCCGGGGCACCCGCTGATCTCGACATCCAAGTCAGGGGCGGGCAATCGTAGCAACAAACGTCCTGACGAAACGGGGCGCAAAGGCACGGTCATCTGACCGGTCGCACCCAATCGACTGACCGGCACACTGAACCGGACGTCCACGACATGCAGACCTTATGTGAAGCTGCTGATTATGTGGAGTTGAGCGGCCTGTTTCGGCGTTT
>CAZUAH010000152.1:21934-26942 GCA_964617665.1 uncultured Pirellulaceae bacterium | reverse complement strand
ATCCCGTGATTTACTGCAATCACAAACCTCACGCGTTCTTCGTGCGTGCGCTGTAAAAAGAGAGGTACGCATAATGAATCGACACCATCTAGTCTGGGTTTCCTTTGTCTTGGCACTGCTCGCGGCAAACGTCGCGACGGCGGGCGGTCCATATGCAACTTCAGGTTGCGGCTGCGGAGCTGATTGCGGCCAAGTGCAATACGTCGAGCAAACGATCTGCGAACCCGAATGGGTCACGGAAACGCGTAAGGTAACGGTTTGCGAATATAAGCAAGAGGAGAAGCAGCGTACGCGCACCGTCTACCGTTGCGTGCCGGAAACCCAACAAGTCGAACGCAAGTGCACTGTCATGGTTCCGGAAACGCGAGTGCGCAAGGTTCCGTATTCCGTCTGCAAGCCCGTTGTAAAGGACGTGACGCGAGAGTACACGGTTTGCGTTCCAGAATGGAAGGAAGTCGAGAAACAGTACACCGTCAATGTCGCGCACCAGGAAATTCGACAGGGCGTGCGGCAGGTGTGCCGGACGATTCAAGAGCAGGTCACTGACACTGTGACCGCGGATCGCGGACATTGGGAAACACAGATGGTCGAGGTGCCGGTCCAAAGCCGCTGTCGGCGACTATGCTGCCGGCGCGTCTGCTGCTGCGATCCTTGCGGCGATACCTCAGTGGGAGTTGTTCAGAAGGGAGCCGTCCAAAAGGGTGCGATTCAGAAGGGAAGCGTACAGAAAGGATGCACGCAGACTGTATGCCAGCGGGTGTGGGTGCCAAACCTGGTTCAAGAGCA
This sequence comes from uncultured Pirellulaceae bacterium, assembly GCA_964617665.1. Lineage (GTDB taxonomy): Bacteria > Planctomycetota > Planctomycetia > Pirellulales > Pirellulaceae > JADHUC01. The sequence goes on along the minus strand of CAZUAH010000152.1, from coordinate 26,156 downwards.
GGTGACTCGCACAGTCTGTAAACCGCAGATGGTGCAAGAACCGTACGAGTACACGGTTACCGTCTGCAAGCCAGAGACGCGCACCTGCACGGTTAAGGTATGCGAGATGAAGCAGGAGGTCCGCACCGAGACCTGCAAGGTGACGACCTACGAAACGGCCATGGTCGAAAAAAAGGAAGCCTTCACTGTCTGTGTCCCAAAGGAGAAGACTTGGGTCGAGAACGTCACCACTTACAAGCAGGTACCAGAAGAGGTGACCGAGACCTACACGGTCTGTGTGCCGTATCAGGTGGAAAAGGAAGTCCAAGTCCAAGTATGCAGAATGGTGCAGAAGACCGTACAGGTCCCCGTATACTCAAGCTGCTGCGGTTCGTGCTGCCAGAAATCGTGCTGCCAGAAGTAGCAGAGACGGCATCAACGACCCGACAACTGACATATAGACGGTGCTCTGTCTTCAGCAAATCGCTGCGAGACGGGCACCGTTTTCCGTTGGCGAACTCCTGGACGGATACCTGGTAGGTGAATTGCCAATCGAGCGCCGTTGATGCCCGATTACGAGAAGACTCGGCACGTGTCTTCACGGCGCGATATTGAAACGCGGCTTGCGGCTACGGATCAGCTCGGATTCGTACGCCCGTCGCATTTCCTTGAGTCGAGCGTTGGAATCGGGATCAAAAGCGTGAAGTTCGACGGTTACGTTCTCCAGGCCGCCTTTCCAGAGATAGTGTGCCAGCGACTTACGGTCGGAATCGTCCAGGTGTTTGGATACGCGAGCACGAAGATCGGCTGATTCGCCAATGTACAAATAGCCCGAGGCATCGCGGAATATGTACACTCCCGGATTCGTTGGCACGATCCCTGCATCTTTCACGATCTTGTTCGCGGGGATTGAGATGATCTGCCTGTCCCAATCGGCAACTCTGGCGACGAGTTCCGGTCGCAACTTCCTCGCCTTCCGCAGACTAAACGCTGCTTTGCGTAGACGGTAAGCCGTAACATCGGGCGCAGCGGCCTGCGCCACTTTGTCGAACTCGCTGCGAAGCTTCGGATCGCACATCACACCATCGGTGCTCAACCGATACTTGTCGTACATGAACCGGGCAGCGATCTCGGCGGCATGAAAGTAGTCGTCGTGGCGAAGCGAAGCTCGTTTCGTCGCTTTGACTTCCAGCCTGCCCGCTTTGCGTAGATTCAGCAACGTCCAATTCAGTTGAGATTCGTCGACGTCGGGGAGCGAGCGTCGACAGTGCCGAATGAACGCTTCATTCAGAGAATCCTTGAGAATCACCTCGTCCGTGCTCCACCCATCGTGGACTTCGTGGAAAGCCTGCGTGACAACCTCTGTCAAATCATGGTTTTGCGCGGAATCCTCTGACGCTCGTACAGGGTAAGAGTACAGCCCGGTACACAGGAGTGCAGCGGCATTGACGAGCATTTTCAGGCGATTCTGGATAGCCCAGCGAGACCGTGATGACATAGTGAACCGCAATCGTCCTGATTCTTCCCGAAGAAAGAGGCAAAATCATGTAAGCCCAATTATCGCCGGGCCGGGTCCGGCTGTCGAGAGTTGCGGATGTGGACTACAATCGGCGCGAATCCACGAGCGAAACGGGAGCACAATAATGGACGTGCGAAACATCAACGATGTGCCGGCGTTTACCACGAAGGATGGATCGGAGATCCGCGAGTTACTGGCGCATCGCAATTCGTGTATCGAACGCCAAAGCTTGGCCGAAGCTCGGGTCCCCGTCGGCGGTGCCACGACTCCTCACTATCACCCGGTGACCGAGGAAATCTACTACGTCCTGGAAGGTCGCGGAAGGATGCAGGTAGACGACCACCTGCAAGATGTTGGGCCGGGGGATGCCGTTGCGATTCCGCCCGGCTCAACACATCAGATCACCAATACCGACGACGTGCCTCTGAAGTTCCTATGCTGCTGCGCACCGCCATACGAGCACGAGGACACGGTGTTGATCGACGATTGACCTCGTCACACGGGCAGTTCGGCAAAGTTCTTGAGAATCCGCAGCCCGTGTTTCTGGCTCTTTTCCGGGTGGAACTGCGTGGCGAACAGATTGTCTCGCCAGATCATGGCACAGAAGGGCCGATGGTAGTCCGCCTCGATAGCAATGACTTCCGGATCGTCCGGCACCACATGGTACGAGTGTACGAAGTAGAAATGCGTATCTTCCTCGATTCCATCCAGGATTGGTGCACGATGGCGAATGATGGCACCATTCCAGCCCATGTGCGGCACCTTGTACTCGGCTGGCAGGTCAAAACGCACAACTCTGCCCGGTAGTATCCCCAGACCTTCGTGCTCGCCACCTTCGTAGCTGACGTCAAATAACAGTTGAAGTCCGAGGCAGATCCCCAAGAACGGCTTTCCCGTTTCGATGGCGTCGCAGATCGGGCCAACGAGATGTCGATGACGCAATTCCGTCATCGCGTCCTCAAAGGCACCAACTCCAGGCAAGATCACCTTTTCTGCCTTTTCGACATCGCTCGGGTCACTCGTGATGGTGGCCTCGTAGCCGACTTTCTCAAAACCTTTCTGCACGCTGCGCAGGTTACCCATCTGATAGTCGATGATTGCGATCATACTTGGCTTGGCTTTCGTGATAGCGGCGAAGATTCTCTACACGCCCAATGTGACACGTTCCATGCTTCTTCGGTTCACAAAGCGTCTGATTCTAGCCACAGCTAACCGGTGTTCGTAGGCCACGGTCGAATCACAGCGACGTTGACGCGCGACCGGAATTGGCGGATACTCCCAGAGTCGTTGCCCAAATCGTTTTACAGACACGGTTTAGCAGCACCAGACGTGCAGTACAGCAAGGACGAGGATAGACACAAATGACCGTTCCCACGGGCCAAGAACTCGACAAGTATTGCCTGCAAATGGCTCAGGCTGCGCAAGCGGCTGCCGCAGAGTTGGCCCAAGTTAGTGGTTCCCAGAAAGACAACTGGCTTCGTGAGGCAGGGGCCATACTTCGCGAGCGGATCGGCGCGATACAGGCTGCTAACCAGAAAGACATAGAAGCGGCACCGACATACGGCCTGACGGACGCTCAAATCGACCGATTGCGTCTGACGGACGATCGAATCCAAGGCATTTCCGCGGCCATGGAAGAGATCGCGATGTTGCGAGACCCGGTTGGCGAGGTGATCGAGTCGTCAGTCCGCCCCAACGGTTTGGATGTGTCCAAGGTCCGTGTGCCGTTGGGCGTGGTGTTCTTCATCTACGAGTCGCGGCCTAATGTAACCGCTGACGCAGCGGCGATTTGTGTCAAGAGCGGAAACTCCGTCATTCTGCGTGGCGGGAAAGAGGCAGCCCGCTCCAGCCAAGCCATCGTCGAAGTACTCGCAGAAGCCGCCCAAGCCAACGATATCCCGCCCGCCGCCGTTCAGTTGGTTGGCACGACGGACCGCGAAGCGGTGGGCCATTTCTTGGCGCTGGACCAGTTCATCGACGTGGCGATTCCTCGTGGCGGAGAGGGATTGATACGTCGCGTTTCGGCCGAAGCCAAGATGCCGGTGATCAAACACTTTGCCGGCAACTGCCACGTATATGTAGACCGCAGCGCGGATCTGGATATGGCCGAGCGTTTGACGGTTAATGCAAAATGCCAGCGAATGGGAGTCTGTAACGCCTGCGAATCGTTGCTGGTTCACAAAGACATCGCGTCCGATTTTCTCCCTCGTATCGCAAAAGCAATGGCCGAGAGCAAGGTCGAAATCCGTGGCGACGCGGCCACGTGTCAGGTCCTCCCGGATTCAGAGGCGGCGACCGAGGAAGACTACTTTGCCGAGTACCTTGGCCCGGTGATTTCGGTCAACGTGGTGGAATCATTGGACGAAGCGATCCAGCGGATTAACGCGTACGGCTCACACCACACAGACGCGATCATCACAGCGGACCTGGCGGCGGCTCGACAGTTCACAAAATGCGTCGACAGTTCAGCCGTAATGGTCAACGCGAGCACTCGCTTCAATGACGGAGGCGAGTTTGGCCTGGGGGCAGAAATCGGTATCAGCACCGATCGCTTTCACGCCCGCGGACCTTGCGGCCTGAAGGAGTTGACAACCTACAAGTACGTCGCGTACGGAGACGGATTGATCCGGACATAAGAGGGGGGTGGGGGGGGGTTTTTTTGGTGCCCCCCCCCCGGGCGGGGGGGGGCCACCGGACCCCCCCCCGGTTGAGGGGGTGGTGGGG
>CAZUAH010000152.1:17787-21924 GCA_964617665.1 uncultured Pirellulaceae bacterium | reverse complement strand
GGGATTGATCGGCACATAAGAGGGGGGTCGGGAGTCTTTTGTGCGAAGCACCCTCCGGGCCGTTCCGGCAAAAGACTCCCGCCCCCTTTTTCCAGCGAATGGAGTGACTTATGGGCAGGGAAACGCTTAGCCAAGAGGAAATAGCGTGCTTGCTGCAGGGCGACAAATCCGACCAGCAGCAGGTGGGTGATGTAGCGTCTGCACTTGGTTCAAAAACCAAAATCGACGCGCCCGTTGCCGCACCAGATGCCCTCTCTGAGGCTGAACAGGAACGGATCACAAGACTTCGGGCTCTGGCGGAACACCTTGCGTACAACTTGTCGGAGGCATTTTCAGAGTCGCTTCGCGCCGCGACCCATGTGACTGTCGGCGACATAGACGACGCGACCTTCGGTGAATTTGTGCTGTGTCTGGATGATCCAACCTGTTTCGTCACACTCTGCACAAAGGACGAGCGTGCGACCTTCGTTTTGAACATCGAGCTCTCGATCCTGTTCCCAATGATCGAACGCATGCTTGGCGGTGATTTGGGCGCGGCCAGCATTGAGCCCAGGTCCCTGACCGAGATAGAGAGACGATTGGCCATTCGAATCGTCGAGCTATTCCTTGACGAATGGAAGGCCGTCTGCATGCAAGTTGACTCGCTCGATCCGGAAACCGTGACGGTGGACAGCAGTCCGTGCCGCGTCGAGGCGTTGGCATGTAAAGAGGCGGTGACACACACCCGGTTCGAGGTGTCGCTTGGACAAGCGAGTGGCGTGATATCGCTGGTGATGCCTCGGAGCGTTGCTGACAAGTGCGAGCCGCTGGTTGGCGAGGCAAGCAGTTATCGCGCGTCATCTCGCGATGGTCAATCCGAAGATCCGGTACACGTGTCCGTCGTGCTGGCAGAAACAGAGCTTCCGGCGGCTGACGTGAACGATTTGCAGGTTGGTGATGTGATCGACACCGAAAAAGTGCCTGATGACGCGCTCGAAGTGACGGTGGATGGCGAACGTCGCTTCAAAGGGAAGGCAGGAATCCTGGACGGCCATAAAGCAGTGCGAATCGAAGAGGACTCAGTCCGCAAAACGCAATAAGGCGTACCGCTTTTTGCCGATGCGCAGGACTATCACAGTCTCGCTGGCTAGGTCCTCGACCGTCAATCTTGCCTCGATATCAGTCACGCGGCGATTGTTAACGTATGCACCACCTTGCTGGATCGCGCGGCGCGCCTCGCCCTTCGACTTTGCCAAGCCCGCCTCGACAAATGCGTCGACCAGGGGCATGCCATCGCCAGCAAGCCGTTCTTTGGTTGACTGCTTGCTAGGCACATCGGCAAAGATCTCGACCAATTGCGTGTCGTTCAAGTCCGCGATCTCTGCGCCAAAAAAGACCTTGGTGGCTCGTTGGGCCGTCGCCAAACCATCTTCACTGTGCAACAGCCGCGTCAGTTCCTCGGCCAGACGTTTCTGGCTTTGGCGTTGGTGAGGTTCCTGTTCTCGCGAGCGGTCCAACGCCTCGATCTCCTCGTGCTCCAATTCGGTTAGGAATCGCAAGCACGTGCCCGCATCGTCATCCGCTACGTTGATCCAGTACTGATAGAAGGCATACGGGCTGGTGCGGTCGGCTGAGAGCCAAACGGCGCCTTGCTCGGTCTTGCCCATCTTCGTTCCAGCCGACGTGGTCAGCAGGGGACACGTCAGGCCATATAGCTGAACGCTGCGCATTCGGCGAGCCAAGTCGATTCCCGCAGTGATGTTGCCCCACTGGTCGCTGCCACCGGCTTGCAGTTCGCAGCCGTAATGCTCGTTCAGGTACACGAAGTCGTATGCCTGCAGCAACATGTAGCTGAATTCGGTGTAGCTAAGACCACTGTCCGTACGCTCCAGCCGTCCCTTCACCGAATCCTTGGCCAGCATGACGTTGACGGGGAAGTTCTTGCCAATGTCACGCAGGAAATCGAGGTAGCTGAAACTCTGCATCCAATCAAAGTTATTGGCCAGAACCGCGGACGTATCGCCGCAGTCGAAATCCAGCAGCCTGCGCATTTGGCGTTCCAGCCCAGCGACATTCGCCCGCAGCGTCTCGACTGACAGCAGATTGCGCTCTTCGCTCTTGCCCGTGGGATCACCAATCATTCCCGTAGCACCGCCGACCAATGCAATCGGTCGGTGCCCCGCTCGTTGAAAACGCCGCAACATCAGAAGCGGCAGAAGACTGCCCACGTGAAGACTGTCTGCCGTGGGGTCAAACCCAACGTATACGGTACGCGAAGCGGACTGCAGCCAACCGGGCAACTGTTGATCGTCGGTGGTCTGATTTATGAGACCTCGCCAAGCGAGATCGGCAAAAACGTCGGTCATAGCGAATTTTCATCCCTAGGAAGCGGGGGCATTCCCCATCGAAAGCGGAGCAACACGACTTGTGTCCGCAATATGATGCTGCATACCGCGAATATCACGAGAGAGTATGCCGCGAAGTCGTAATGCTTGCAACCGAGCGTCGGCTAATGCTTCCAATTTGACACCGTTGGTACGAGAATAGACGCCGTCGCACATGCGGAGATCCAATCGCGCCCGGAGGCCTGACTATCCGTCAAGAGGAATCAATCAATGACCGAGGAACAACCGAAACCAAAAGCCAAACGCGAGCCCAAACGGTTAAATGCGAGAGGATGCCTGCTGATTGCAGTGGGAGTGGTCGCACTACTGATGCTGGTCAGTTGTCTGGGTATCATCGGTTGGCGCGCCCAATCGGCACGTCGCGCGGATGCGATGTTGGCCGAGATTCAGAAACGCGGCGAACCGGCCAATGCGGCAGAGCTTAATACCTATTACGCCTTGCCTGATGGAGCGTTCGATGCCACCAAGCTCTGGGTGACCGCAATCGCCCCGCTGGACGGTGCCGCCTACAACCAAGACGCCAAAGACCTGCCGATCGTAGGTACCGATGCCGAGATTCCCCCTCCTGGCCAGCCGTGGCCAGAGATGACAGAGGTGGAGGCTTTTCTGGACAAATACGCCGCAACAATGCGTCTACTCCACGAGGCTGCAGACCGCGGGGGTGGTGCACGATACGATCTGGATTTCGGACAAGGCTTCGGCATGATGCTCGACCACGTCCAGAAGCTTCGAGGTGGAGCCCGCATGTTGTCACTGGAGGCTCATGTTCGTGCTCATCGCGGAGACGCCGACGGCGTTGCTGATTCGATTCACGCGATGTGCGTACTCGGAAACAGTTTGGAGCAGGAGCCGACGCTGGTTTCGCTACTGGTCAGGATCGCCGTCGGTGGCGTTGCCAACGACCTATGCCGCCGCCAGTTGCCACACGTGGAATTCTCAGACGCGGATCTGGAGCGTCTTGCCGAGGGTTTCCGCAAGACACGCTACAACAAAGGTCTCCAACGTTCGCTGGTCGGCGAACGCGCGGTCGGCATCGGGGCATTCCGAAATCCGGGAGGGGACGGTACGGGAGCGCAATCAGGCACAGTCCCCGTAGTGGGCCTTAATCCTAACGACGATCTTTGTCAGTACTTGGCCTTCATGGAAGGAATGATTGCGGCCGCCGGGAAACCGATGCCGCAGGCCCAAAGAGAATTCGATCAGATCGAACAAGATCTGGCGGCACTCACCAACTCCAAACTCGGCAGAATCCGCCACATGCGGACAACGCTTCTACTTCCAGCCCTCGGTGCCGCATTGGATGCTGCGGCGCGAGGAAACGCGATGAACGATGCCGCTGTGACGGCCATCGCCATCGAACGGTATCGACGCGATCGCGGACAGATTCCTAACGATTTGAAGCAACTGGTGCCGGAATTCATGCCCCAGGTCCCCACAGATCCCTTTGACGGCAAGCCGCTACGATATGTCGTGGAAGACGGCGAGTACCTGATCTACAGCGTCGGCAAGAACGGTGTCGATGACGGCGGGCAGGGTGACTTTGATCCCGACATCGTGTTCAGAGTGGAACGTACCGATACGAACCGTTAGATTCTGCGGGCCGTTTGCGGCGTGTTGGGAGGCCTGGTTCTGGGCCGGTCTCCTGACCGGTCCAGCGGGTTCGACCCCAGGTCGCCATTGACAAAAGGAGACCAGCGGGCGGCAAAGTATCGCGGTCGGGAGCCCACGAGACAACAAAGTTTACTGGCTCGCC
>CAZUAH010000152.1:0-17777 GCA_964617665.1 uncultured Pirellulaceae bacterium | reverse complement strand
CGCAAAGGGGATTCTCCGCAGATACGGCGGCGTGGTTGTGGGGGGTGTGGGGTGGCGTGGTGGGGGGCGGGTGGCGTGACGGGGCCTGGGGGTTCGCCCGCAGGGCTCCTTTGACTCATGGAGACCTGCGGTCGGCTAAGTCTCGCGGTCGGGAGACCACGAGACAACAATGTTTCGTGGCTCGACTAATGCGTATTGGGAGACACGGTTTCTTCGAGAGAATGCCACAATTGATTGAACCGGGAAACGAAGTCGGCTAAGATCAAGTGCGCAAGGGTACTCGCGTGCCAAGCTGCACGGTCAACGCGATTTGGGAGGCGGACAAATGGACTACGAGATCCGAGGTAATCCCGATCAGGCAGACGTCATGTTTTCGTTGGGTGCTGGCGAATCCGTCTTGGTCGAAGCCGGGGCGATGAGCTATATGAGCTCGCATCTGCAGGCCAATCCACGACTGATTGGTGGACTCCTCAAGGGAATCGCACGCAAGTTCCTGGGCGGCGAGTCGCTCTTCCTTACCGAATACACGGCGCCGCAGTCGGGTTTCGTGGCTATCTCGCCGACCTGCCCCGGCTCCGTGTTGACGCGGCAGTTGAATGGCGACAGCCTGCTGCTCACGGCTGGTTCGTTTCTGGCTTGCACGCCGCAAATCGAACTGTCTACGAAGTTCGGCGGCCTGAAGGCGTTCTTCTCCGGCGAGGGAGCGTTTGTCGTTGAATGCCAAGGAACCGGACAACTGTTCTTCAACGCCTACGGGGCCGTCGTGGAACGCGAAGTCAAAGGCGAGTTGACGGTGGATACGGGCCATGTCGTGGCGTGGGAACCCACGTTGGACTACGAGATTCGTGGGATGGGCGGATTGAAGCAAACGCTGCTCTCGGGCGAAGGCCTCGTCATGGCGTTTTCGGGTACTGGCAAGATTTACCTGCAAACGCGATTTCTCGGCGGACTGGTCAGTTGGCTATCGCCGTTCTGCCGTTAGTATAGGAGACAAGAACGTGGAGATCGAACTACTCGATCAGGGCCCATTTGCCTCCGCTATGGTTCACCTGAATCCGGGCGACACATTTGTGTCGGAATCGGGAGCCATGTATCGGGCGTCCGCTAATATCGACGTGGACGTAACGACCAAAAGCAAGGGAAAAGGGGGGCTGCTCGGAGGTCTGAAGCGAATGCTGGCCAAGGAGAGCTTCTTCTTCTCGACCTACCGCCCCACCGATAATCAACCGGGCGAGGTGGGCTTGGCTCCCACGCACATGGGCAACATCCACCAGATCGACGTGACGCCCGACTGCGGCTGGCTTTGCACCGGCGGCAGCTATCTGGGATCTGGCCCGCAAATCGAACTGGACACGCAGTTTCAGGGATTGAAAGGCTTTGTTACCGGCGAGTCCCTCTCGTTCGTCACGGCGCGCGGAAACGGACCGCTGCTTGTTTCCGCCTTCGGACAGATCTTCGAGCAAGAAGTCAACGGGCCGCTGACGGTCGATACAGGCCACGTCGTGGCATTTACCGAGGGTCTTTCCTACTCCATCGACAAAGTCGGCAGCGGCTGGCTGCAATCGTGGTTGGCCGGCGAGGGCATTGTGTTGAACTTCTCCGGGCAGGGAAAGATCGTTTTGCAGTCGCACAACCCCAACGAGTTCGGCAGACTTTTTGGCCCCAAATTGCCGGAGCGATAGAAACCATGCAATACGACATATTGTGTCAACCCACTTTCAGTCTTGTCGAAGTCACGTTGGAGCCGGGCGAGAAAATCGTCGCCGAGGCCGGCGCCATGGCATGGACCGAAGGGCCCGTGCGCACCGAGACATCGACACGCGGTGGCGTGCTCAAAGGCCTGAAACGCGCAGTGCTCTCAGGCGAGAGCTTCTTTCAAAACACGTACATTGCCGAGACGGCCACGGCCAAGGTGGCACTCGCCCCGTCTGTAGCCGGTGACATCGTGCCCTATGAACTCGCGGATGGTGAGTTGTTCCTGGAGAAGGGCGCATACCTGGCTTCGACCGAGGGTGTTCATTGCGACAGCAAGTTTCAAGGTCTCAAAGGCCTGTTCAGCGAAGGCTTGTTCGCCTTGCGAGTCACCGGCAGCGGCATGCTCTTTTTCGGAGCCTACGGCTCCGTGCAAGAAGTTCAGGTGGACGGCGAGTACACGGTCGACAACGGCTTTGCCGTTGCCTGGGAACCGACGCTGCAATATCGAGTGACGAAGGCAAGGAAAATCCGGTCGTTCCTCTTCTCCGATCAACTCCTGTTGAACTTCTCGGGCAGCGGCAAACTGTGGGTCCAGGCGCGAAGCCCCGTTGCACTGGCAAACTGGGTCTACCCATTCCGGCCGGAGAAGTCGGACTAGGCGCGGCGGACTGACGTAATGCCGGAACTTCCCGAAGTCGAGACGATGCGTCGTGGCGTTGCGGTCGTCGTCGGTGCGAAGATTTTGGATGCCCGGCGCACACCCTGCAGGCTCAAGCGGATCATGGTAACACCTCGCGCCGATGCATTTCGCCGACGAGCCGTCGGCAGCCTGATCACCGCCGTCGATCGCATTGGCAAACGCGTCGTGTTGCGGCTGGACAACGATGATTCGATCGTATTCGAACCTCGAATGACGGGCTTGGTCTTGGTTGCCGAACCCCCAAATCGTGAACACCTTCGTTTCCGGTTGAGACTATCCGGAGCAGAGTGCGGCGAATTGCTGTACTGGGACCGCCGAGGCCTCGGTTCGGTGCGTCTGTTCTCCGCACGGCAAATGCTGCAGCATTTTGGCCCGGACAAATTGGGACCGGATGCGATGGCTATCACGGCAGACGAAATGCGCGAACGGCTGCGCGGCAGCCGCCGCGCGATCAAAGTCGCGTTGCTGGATCAACTCGTCGTCGCAGGGATCGGCAACCTATACGCCTCAGAGATTCTGCACCTCGCCGGAATCCATCCAAACAAACGCTGCGACCGCCTGACGCGGGTAAACTGGCGACGGCTACAGGCTGCGGCACATGAAGTGCTGGAAACGGCGATCCGTTACGAAGGCTCGACGTTGTCCGACGGAACCTATCGCAATGCATTGAACGATCCCGGCGGGTACCAGAACTGTCATCGCGTGTACGACCGCGAGGGCCAGCGTTGCCTGAGTTGCAGGAAGGGAAAGGTCAAACGAATCGTCCAGGCACAGCGATCGACGTTCTACTGTCCGAAGTGCCAGAAGGCAAGTGGTAAGTGAACAGACGCGACCTTTGCCTTGCGTGATTTTGCGGAGATCCAGGCCGCTTGTAGACTGATAGGAGATTCTGTCTGTTTCCGCAAGCGATTCGAGAACCGCAGCAGGCGGGCGGCGGCTATTCATCATTCGAAGGTTTTGGACTACTTCTGCTCGACAGAGTAATCGTGACCTCGGGCATCTCGTCGAAGAAGACGAAACGAAACGGCTTGGCCCCTTCGGCTTCGATGGACACGACGCCAGGTCCCGTCTGATACGGACCTGGTTCGGCTTGCTCGCCGCCGCTCGCGTATGCTGCGAAAACCCGGGCGAGGAACACGAAACGGCCTGTCCTCGCGTCGTACTTCAACGGCAGAGGATCGCGGCGGTCTTCGGGGACGAGCATTCGATTCGTGGAGTCGAACAGCTTGGGATTTCGGGCGGGGCTGCCGTCCGGCATCAAAACTCTGCCCGTGACGATCACCTGCGTCGTGCCGTCACCGTGATGGCCGGAAAACCTGGGGGGCATTCTTCGGCGATCTCCGCCAGCCGCGGACGCGGGCCGAAACGCACTCGTGGTCTCCTCCGACAATCGAATTATGCGATCCGCTGGTTGGCCGCAGGCGCGCAGGCATCCGCTCAGAAAGGTCCGCTCGTGCGTGTTGGCGGCTGCCATTCGTTGTCTCAAAGCGGGCAAGTACCGCGCGTTGCCGGACCACGCCATGACGGCCGAGGGCAGCTTTGGACTGTCGAGGATGCTCTTCACGAGAGTCTGGTACTCCGGTTCCGCTCGATCGATCAAGTTGCAGGTAGCCTGAATGTCGAGTGCTGAAATTGCATCGGGGTTGGCCTGCAGGAACGGGGCGGCGCAATCGGGGTGTCTTAGGAGCAGGGTGAGCACTTTTCCTGCAAAGTGTGCTGTCTCGCACTGCACTCTCGAAATCCGATCTACATCGAGACCGCTCATTTGCAGATGAGCCAGCGCCCGTACCGCATGGTGCCGTGAACTCGGTTCTTTCCCATCGATTAGCACTCCCAGAAGGACGTCCTTGGCCGGAAACGCGGCGGCTCCGAATTGCGACAACGCCCAGCTAGCGCTAAGCCGGACGTTTTCGTCCCGGTGGCTTAACAATTCTCCCAAAGCCGTGGCAACTTCCGCAGTCCGCGGGCCGGCGTGCGAAAATGCACTCGCGGCTGCGGCGGCGGGGCGAGGGGCTTGGGACTTCATCGCCTGCAGGAGCAGCGAGTATCCGAAGTCGCCGAAACGCAATAAAGCCAGCGCGGCGTAGTGGCGAACGCTTTCCTGCTCGTCATCCAGCATGTCCGCCAGATCCTTGGCCATCTCGTCCGATCCGGCACCGAGTCGGGCCAGCGCGCGCACGGCGTTCTCGCGAACGATAGTGGCTTCGTCCTTCAGCGCTCGCCGCAACTCTGGAATTGCGGGCCCAGCGGCAGGACCGATGTACTCCAACGCAACCGCTGTCCTGCTGCGCACGCTGAATGAGTCGTGAGACAACGCTCGCCGCAAGGCGGGCACCGCCGCTTTGGCGTGAACGCCAAGATTGGCCAGAGAATCAGCCGCCGCACCTGCGACGCTTTCATCTGTGCTCGTCAAGGCCAGCGACAATACGGAGGTGGCCAAATTGACTTCCTTCTGGCTGATATGTTTCTTGTGTGTCAGTGGGTCGGCATAACCTCCGGCTCCTTCTTCCAACGAGTCAATGTGCCCGCTGAAGCGCGACCGCTGTTGGCCGACAATTGTCCCCAATGCCTCCGCCAGAACCCATGCAACGCATGCTGTCGCCTCCGGATTATTGACGCCGTGGGCTAGCATGTCGCACAGCTTTGGAACGGCAGGAGCGGATTGATCGCCCAGATGGCCCAGTGCAATGACTGACCAGTATTTGACAGACCACTCATCTTCCAACACCTTCATCAATGCACCAACGACGTCATCGGCTTTGCTGCCGAAAGCATAATGCCACATCGCCAGCCCCTTTGTCGCCGCCTCCCGCACTCGGACCTTCGGATCACCGAGGGCTTCGATCAGCGTGTCGAGCCCCTGCCGCCCTATGGCGACTTCGACGATTGCGCTGATTGCGGCTTCTCGAACGAGTGCGTCTTTCGCCTTCGCGAGTCGAATCAACCGCGCACCAACCTTCTCGTCGCGTCGACGACCATTCTTCAGGCCAACGACCGCAGCCAAACGAACGTCAGGACGCGGGTCGTCCAAAACGGACATCAATGCGTCGATGATGGGGGCGAGGTCCACTTCCGGGTTGCGGCAAAAGGCGTTCCGCCCGAGGATCGCCGCAAGTCGCGCGGCAGCCGAACGACGCACCAACGGATCCTTGCTTGCCAGTTCCTCGAGCAACCTCGATACGTCGTCGGCCCCTGCACCCGCTATCTTGCCAATAGCAGAGACGGTTGTGTCGACGGTTTCGAGATCATTGGCCCCCAACAGCTTCTCAAGGGCGGGAACGGCATCCGCCGCAGCGGGCCCCATTCTTCCAAGCTGCGAGACGGCGATCGTTCGAGTGAACACGTCTTCCGCATCGAGTTTCTCGATAAGCAGTCTGATCCTGTCGGGTGTTACTGGCCCGGGGCCGAACGGATCATCCGCCTCGCTGCGGAACGGGTTGTTCGCCCTTGGAGGCTCCGATTGTTGTTTCCCGGCCGAATTATCGACGATCGGCTGGGCGGCACTCAGATCAACAGAACCACCAACGGTCAATGCCACCCCGATGCAGGCAGAGATTCCGCCAACAGTGACGCGTCGAAACATGATGCGGTTCTCCTTCGCAACGTGCGTGTGACGATCCCATTCAGTCTTCTTCGCTTTCTGGCCGAGGATTATTCGCCGGAGATCGGGTTTGTCCAAGAAGTCGACCGCGCCACGATGGACTCGCTCAGAATCCTATACGTCCATCACAGACGACCTGATCAGATCCGCGGCAACTACTCGAATTTGACGATCACACCTGTGACAAATCGCTGGACGCCCCGATCTGTCTTCAGAAGCAGAGCGCCATCTTGATCAATGCCTCGGCACTCGCCTTGGATTTCTTCCCGGCCTACGGCAAGGCGAACCGAGCAACCAGTAAGAATCGAACGGTCCTCCCATTTCTCGTTCAAGCTGGAAGGGCTGCTTGTCAGTAGCTGCACGTGGCTGGAAAACGCACTAAGAACGGCAATTAACACTGTGCTGGGATTGGATTTCTTTCCAACAACGTCGCACAGAGATGTTGCCGTATCGCGCAACTCTTCAGACGCGTCGGCGAGTGAATTGTTGACGTTGACCCCGACGCCGATGACCATTCTTCCCTTCGGTCGTGATGGGACCTCGATCAATATGCCACAGATTTTTTTTCCTTGCACGTAGACGTCGTTGGGCCACTTCAGGCCGGCGTCGAGTGTCGGTTCCGATTGCTGCAGTCCATCGCAGACGGCCAGCGCGGTGGTCAGCGAGATTTGCGGCAAACATTCAGGAGACAGCGCCATCGAAGTGGCATTCAAGACCAGCGAGAAGGTCAACGCACCATCGGCGGACCACCAGCGGTTTGCCCCGCGACCTCGCCCGCACATTTGCCGCTCGGCCAGTACCAGCAATGGAAGACGAGTGCCGTCGTTTCGTGCCAATTCCAGCGCGAGATCATTGGTCGACGTTACTTCATCGCGGAAAACGATTTCGCCGACAAACGTTTCGGCTCGCACGCGATCCAGATCGAAAGCCGTTTTCATCGTGGTAGCCCGCCTCAGAGTGTGTCTTCACATCACGAGAAACTCGCGTCTTGGCTGTACGATGGCCCTCCGAGGCCGTCGGTTGTCCCGAATCCACCTGTTTCGACGGCCTCGGAGGGCCATCGTACGGATATGAAGACAGACGCTCAATCGGCCGCGAGCGATACGCAGACCAGTTCCTTGTCGTTCCTCGCGAACACGCAACGATTGGCGAATGCTGGGTGACTCCAGACCACATCGCGCCCGAAAGCCACGGAGGTCGGGTCCAGCATGTGCCATCGACTGATCTCTTCATATCCGTTGGGGCTGAGGCGAGCGATGATTAGATCGCCCATTTCGTTCGTGAGGAAGAAGCGATCGCGGTGTTTGACGAGGAATGAAGTAGCGGAGTTCGTTCGCTCGCCGGTGGTGGTTGGTTCGTAGGTTGACCAAATGTGTTCGCCGTCGAGCAGATGCACACAACGCAGGTCGCCGTAACGGCCGACACCGTACATGAAACGGTCTTCAAGGAACGGAGGGCTATTGACCGGACCGATGCCCCTGCCTTTCTTGGCTCGCCAGACAACCTCGGCCGATGGCTTATCCTCGCCAAGTTTCAAGAGTACCGCTTTGTTGATGATTCCGCCGACAAACAGATAATTGCCGAGTTGCCGAGGCGTGGCAATCGCCATTCCCCAATTGGGATCAAGCGGCACAGACCAATACAACCGTCCCGTTTCGGGATCAAGGCTGTTAATCGCTTCGGCGTGCCAGATCAGCAGTTGACGCGTGCCGGCCGCTTCGATAATCGTCGGTGCGGAATATCCCTGCTCTTTGGCCGTCAAGGCCCTCCATAGTTCCTTGCCTGTGTGTTTGTCAAATGCAACGGCAATACTGCCTTCGCCGCCGACGATGCAGATCAGTTTGTCGCCGTCGACCAGCGGATGCCCCGAATAGCCCCAGAAGGCCGTTTTCGCACCGAAGTCCTTCTTGAAGTCCTTTGACCAGATCACCGCCCCGTCCTGGACGTTCAAACAAAACAGATTGCCTTCTGCACCCAACGCATACACTCGTGTATCGTCGACCGTCGGCGTGACTCGTGGTCCGGCCGGGTAGGAAATCTCGTACGGACATGGATATTCGTGCTTCCACAGTTGCCTGCCGTCTTCAACCGAGAAACACAGCACTCGCTCGGTGCCTTCCAGCTTGCTGCGCTTATTGTAGTCCGGTGTCTTGTCTCCCGTTGTGACATAGTCTGGGACAAACACGCGGCCGTCGGCAACGGCTGGTCCCGCGAATCCGCCAGCTACCTCCATCCGCCACTTGACCTTCGGTCCGCCTTCGGGAAATCGCTCCAAGATCCCCGTCTCACGCCAAACGCTGTCGCGTTGTGGACCCAGCCACTGAGGCCAATCGTCTGCGTGCCCGATTCCGGCGAACGTGAACTGAAGTGCGAACAGGAAGGCAGAGAAGCGAACGCCTGCCACTCCCTGGTAACGATTGATAAACATGGGATGCCTCCTTCTTACTGAATCATCGCGTCTTTCAAGATACCACATAATATCCTAGCTAACGATGTACCAATCCGTCCTATCAGCGAATACAATAGCGACAAAGAAGATGAGAGAGCGGCGGTCCCAGGAATGGGGATTCCGCCGGATTCCACGACAACGGATTGCTGGACAGCATCGTCCGCTTGAGCGAAAGCTGTTCCCCTTTTTCACACGAGGTGCCCCATGTATCCCCACCGACGCTTCTTCTTCCCACTTGGACTTGGTGCCCTGGCCAGCCTGCTCCTCTTGTCCACGGCGTCAACAGCCAACGACGCGAACCGCAAAGATCCTGCCAGTGTCAAATCGCCAGCGGTGGTTGACGTTGGCCCGGCCATGGAGAAGCTGATCGAGGCTGATTGGGTCGACCGGGACCGCCGGTTTGCTGCCGGGAAGCAGACTCCCGCCGCTGCGGCAGGTGCACCGGCAGTGACGACCGCCCAGGATGCTGCCGGAGGATGCGATGGGATCAAGAACGGCCTGTGGGGTTTTCACGTGGCCAGCGGCCAGAAGGATCCATGGTGGCAAGTCGATTTGGGCAGGGAGCACCGATTGGACCGTGTTGTCATCTACAACCGATGCGATTCTCGTTCTACTCGTGTCTCTAGAATCATAGTCCTCGTAGCCGGCAGTGATGGCGACGACGCCTGTAAGGAATTTACGCAAATCTACCAGCATGACGGCACTGCCTTTGGTGGTGTGGTGCAAGAGCCGCTTGTGGTCAGCTTCAAAGACCGAGAGGTCACTGCCCGAGTCGTCCGGTTGGCGATTGCCGGGAATTGTTCGTTCGCCCTAGACGAAGTCGAAGTCTATGCCGCGAACGATCCGGCGAAGAATATAGCCTTGAAAAAGCCGGCCGATCAAATCAGTGTGAGTCAGTATTCGCGAGCAGGTTCGATGAGCGATGCCGAGGCGACACGCATGGGCTACACACCGCTGGCTCCAAGCGCATCGCCAGGCAAATCGGAAGGCGGGTACAAATTGGCTCACGTACGAGCCATCGTTGATCAAGCGAAGAAGCTGGCCACACGCTTGGAGCCGAAAGCCGATGCGAAACAACTACAGCCGTTGGCTGCAGAACTAGCCAAGTTGGATGCCCGCGTCTCGAAAATGGAAACAGCCGACAAGGTGCCCGAGTCGGCCCGACGCGACATCTACTTCGAAGCTTGCCGGCTTAAACGTCAGATCGCAATCACCAACCCGCTGCTCGCCATCGATCGTTTGCTGTTCATCAAACGGCACGATTCGACCGGCGTGTTTCACATGTGCGACCAGTACTACGGCTGCAACGGGAAACCTGGCGGAGGGCTGTTTGCGCTGGAGGATCCGTTCGGCCCGAATCCGAAACTGGTCGACCTGCTGGCAAACTCGGTCGTCGAAAACGGTCGTCTGGCCGGTCAGAAGCTCGAAGGTGGCTGCTTCCTCTCGCCGGAACTCTCGTACGACGGCAAGACGATCTTGTTCGCCTACACCGAAGCCAAAACGTGGCCCAAGTACAAGGGTGCCACGGCATATGAGTGGACGCCCGAATGCAGCTACCACATTTTCAAGGTGGATGCGGACGGCACGGGTCTGGTCCAATTGACCGACGGGCCATGGGATGATTTCGACCCGTGCTTCTTGCCGAACGGACGCATCGTGTTCATTTCCGAGCGGCGAGGCGGGTACCTGCGATGTGGCCGCCATTGCCCGGTGTACACGATGTTCTCGATGCGACCGGACGGCAGCGATATCATTTGCCTGAGCTTCCACGAGACGCACGAATGGCATCCCAGCGTGACCAACGACGGGATGATCGCCTACTCGCGGTGGGATTACGTCGACCGCGATACGAACGTCGCGCATCACATTTGGACGTGCTATCCCGATGGCCGCGATCCGCGTAGTTTCCATGGCAACTATCCCACGCGTCGCGAGAGCCGGCCGTGGATGGAGATGAGCATTCGCGCAATTCCCGATTCAAACAAATTCGTGGCCTCTACAGGATCGCATCACGGCCACGAGTTCGGTTCGCTCATTCTGATCGACCACCGAATCGAAGACGACGGTTCCATGTCGCAATTGACGCGTCTGACTCCTGAAGTGCCGTTCCCAGAGTCGGAAGGTCGACCGATCAAGCCGTACATGGTCTACGGGACGCCATGGCCGCTGAGCGAAGAGGACTACTTGTGCGTCTATGATCCGAAGGTCAACAATCGGGGCATTTACTGGCTCGACCGCTTCGGCAACAAGGAACTGATCTATCGCGATCCGACGATTTCCTGCTTGAGCCCCATCCCATTCCAGTGGCGACCGATGCCGCCGGTGATTCCATCGGAAACATCCCAAGCAGCCGAAGACGCCCATAAGGACCGGCCTGCGACGGTGGCCGTAATGAACGTCTACGACGCCGATTTCGAATGGCCTGAGGGCACCGAGATCGAAGCATTGCGGATCATACAGCTCCTGCCTAAAACGACTAATCCACCCAATCAGCCGCGAATCGGGGTCGCCAACCAGACGAACGCCCGCGCCGTGCTGGGCACCGTGCCGGTCGAAGCGGACGGCAGTGCGTACTTCGAGGCCCCGGTCGGGAAACCGATCTACTTCCAGGCAATCGACCAGCACGGCACGGCTGTTCAGTCGATGCGTTCGGTCACATACGTACATCCAGGCGAGAAGCTCACTTGCCAGGGTTGCCACGAGCGCAAACACGATCCTCCGAACCGTCCAGAGGTCTTGTCGCTGGCTCTTAGCCGGCCACCCTCGAAGATTCAGCCCGACGTCGATGGATCGAACCCGTTTAACTACGTCCGACTGGTTCAGCCCGTGCTGGACCGCAACTGTGTCGACTGTCACCAGGAGAAGAAGGCACTGGACCTGACGGGCAAGATGGACGGCCCGAATGGATGGACACGATCGTACGCGAACCTGGCCGAGAAGTACGGCTTTTACTTCCACGTATCGAATGGCTCCATCAACACGGGAGTCCACGGTGGAAGCCGTACCATCCCCGGTAAGTTTGGTGCGAGAGCCGCCGACTTGATGAAGTACATGGACGAGAAACACCATGGTGTGAAGCTTTCGGCCGAGGACCACCACCGGCTCACGCTTTGGCTGGACTGCAACAGCGAGTTCTACGGGTCCTACGAAGACACTGTGGCCCAAGCTCGCGGCGAGATCGTGCACCCAACTCTGGAGTGAATTCTTCGTCTAAGGCGCCAGAAGCTTCAGGCAGTTCAACCAGTACTCTCGCTCGCCGTCTAGTTCGTGCATGTCGGCGAATTCGGCAAGCGATCTGTAGCGATCCACCGGCTCCACGTCGCAGCCCCACCAGACTTTCTGTGCGCACTCGGGGCAGAACCACATGGGACGACCATCCATTTCGGCAAGGTGATTTGAGCCGTTCATCATGCACTCGTACGCTGTGCAGTGGTGAATGCCGAACATGTGGCCCGTTTCGTGGAGAGCAACCTTGTACATGCGGCGACGGAACTGGTTGTATTCGGCTTTGCTGCCCTTGGTGGTTCCGTAACGGTACAACGACCAAACGCCGACTCGCTCCTTAAGACTTGCTTGACCGAAGACGAAGTTCCAGCCCTCGCCGGGCCACAGGTCGCTAGTAGTGAGTGCTAGCATGGCCGCGGCATCTTTTGGGCGTCGCGGCTTGAGCACATGGTCCAGAACGTAAATCGATAGGATCTGGTGATCGCCCCACGATGGATGAACACGGCGTGCTTCTTTTGGGATGATCTCCAGGCTGAGCGGATCGAGCAGTTTGGTAGGAAGCCCGTAAAAGCGCGATGTCAACTTGACGGTTTCCCGCACCAAGCGTTGTTGTGTGTCATCGAAATCGCCAATCGGCTGGATGTAGACCGTTGTGCGAACCGTGTTGGGCCGCATTGGCTTGGCCTTTCGATACTGATCGAACGTCTGCCCTTTCTCGCGATGTTGGGCGAGCCAATCGCCCGGTGCCGGCTTTGATTTCTTCTGATGTAACGGCTTGATACGTTCCGCGGCTCTTCGCTGCGCTTGTGAGTCGGCGTCAATCGTTGCGCCCATCGGCTGCCCCTCACATGCTAGGAAGAGCGAGAGGAGAACTCCCGTCGCGAGTCGCGTAGCGTTGCAGAAGAAACTCATCGCCATATCTCCTTGCTCCGTCGGCGGCCAGCGATCCAGTCGCGCGAGTTTCGCTGCCGAGCGGTGGCTATCGTGGAGGCCCCGCTCCAAGACGTTGTTCCAGCATACCTGACCGGCGTTGGAGTGCCAACGCTGCATCTCTGCCGCCAGCAGGCCGAGGAGGACGGGCAATGCTAGCGTCACACTTGCCATCAACCTCTATTGCTCATGATATCGGTACACGGTACGCTCTTCCCCCGTTCTGCGCGACACCGATGTGCTAGAGCCAGGAACGGCCGTTTCTCACAAACGGCGAAAGGGAGCTTCTCAGTTTTCAATCTCAATGGTTACTCACGAAAGCGGAAAGAGAGATGCAAGAAATCAGCGACGAGCTAAGGGAAAAAATCGCTAACAAAACCGCGAAGGTTGGCGTCATAGGGTTGGGATATGTCGGCTTGCCGCTGTTGCAGGCCTTTATTAAGGCCGGGTTTCAGTGCATCGGCTATGACGTCGATCAAGAAAAAGTCGATCGATTGCTAGCTGGTGAAAGCTACATCAAACACGTCCCGTCCGAGTGGATCGAAGGTTGGCTTGCCGACGAACGTTTCACGGCCACGGCGGACATGAGTCGGTTGGCCGAATCGGATGCCCTTTTGATCTGCGTCCCAACCCCATTGAGCGAGAGCCGCGACCCAGATCTCACATACGTCGAATCGACCACGCAACAAATCGCCAAGTCAGTGCGGGCGGGGCAATTGGTGGTTCTGGAGAGCACAACATACCCTGGGACGACCCGCGACGTCATTCTCCCGATTCTCAAGGAATCGGGGCTACAAGCCAGCAAAGACTTCTTCGTGGCGTACAGTCCCGAACGTGAAGACCCTGGAAACCCCGACTTTTCGGCCAGTAAGATACCGAAGGTGGTCGGCGGAATTGATCCGGTCAGTTGTGAACTGGCCATTGCCCTGTATTCGCATGCAGTAGTGGAAACCGTGCCCGTGTCCAGTTGCGAGGTTGCCGAGGCGTGCAAAATTTTGGAAAACACCTACCGCTCGGTCAACATCGCCATGGTCAACGAGTTAAAGGTGCTATTCACTCGGCTAGGCATCGACATATGGGAGGTAATCGATGCGGCAAAGTCGAAACCATTCGGATTCCAGGCCTTCTACCCTGGCCCAGGCTTAGGTGGCCACTGTATCCCAATCGATCCATTCTACTTGAGCTGGCTTGCTCGTCGCAATGAAATGCCCACTCGGTTCATTGAACTAGCTGGCGAAATCAACTCGAGCATGCCGCACTACGTGATAGAAAGGCTGGCCGAGGCGTTGAACGATGTGGGCAAACCAATCCGAGGCAGCAGAATCGGGGTTTTGGGAGTGGCGTACAAGAAAGACATCGACGACCCGCGAGAAAGCCCGTCATTCAAGCTGATGGAGTTGCTCCAGGAGCGAGGCGCGGTGGTCAGCTACAACGATCCACACATCCCGGTCTTACCGTCGATGCGACACTACGACGTGCCACGTCTGGCCAGCGAGCCACTCACTGCGGAGTATGTGGCATCGCAAGACTGTATCCTGATCGCGACGGATCATTCGGCGTACGACTGGGATTTCGTCGTCAAGCATGCGAAATTGATCGTCGACACTCGAAACGCGACTCATGGACTAGGCGAAGGAGCGGGGAAAATCCAGAAGGCGTAGTTGCCGAAAGGTGGGGCCGAAACTCGGCTTGCGTTCACGGCGTGCGAACGTTATCGTTCGCGTCCCCTCCTGTTAGGTGCAGGATGCACGAATTGCCGGAGGACTCGATATCTCTCGACCTTTTCTCTTGTCAGATTTCCAAGTACCCGATCTCCGACGTCAAGGATGATGTCGATGCTGTCGCTGAAAACCCTGCGAGGTATGAGGCCTCGTCGTAGGCATATTCTCTGTGCGCTGGCGCTACTCCCCGCGTTTGTCGCGATCCATCTCCTTTCTTACTGGCTGCGGTTCGACGGTCAACTCAGTCCATCGGCGTGGAACGCGTTGCCCGTGACCGTGCTGTGGGCAGTATCGATCAAACTGGTAGTGTTTGGCTGCTTGCGCGTCTACCACGGCTGGACACGCTATGTCACCTTCCACGACCTTGTCGTTCTCATCAAGGCGGCCACGGCCAGCTCGTTGCTACTGCTGCTAGTAGACTACCTGTTTCACCCTTCGGTCACGACGGCGCGGAGTGTCTTTTTGATGGATTGGGGATTCACGGTTGTTGTTGTTGGCGGACTACGCTCAGTAGGGCGATTCGTGGAGGAAAGC
Organism: uncultured Pirellulaceae bacterium; assembly: GCA_964617665.1. Classification (GTDB taxonomy): domain Bacteria; phylum Planctomycetota; class Planctomycetia; order Pirellulales; family Pirellulaceae; genus JADHUC01. The sequence goes on along the minus strand of CAZUAH010000152.1, from coordinate 2,922 downwards.
CGCGACTCCGTGCTGCTGTCGCTGCGCAAGACGCCCGTGCTCATCGTTGGTACAAACGATTCAGGCGAAGCGTTACTCAGAGCGATTCGCCGCAATCCCAGACTCGCCTATGCAGTGGTCGGGTTTGTCACTGATGACAAGCAGTCACTTCAGACCCAAATCGGCGGGATCCCAGTGGTCGGTATGGTCGGCCAGACCTGCCAGCTCGCGAAGGAGTACAACGTCCCTGAAGTGCTGATCACTGCCGGCGAGCTGTCGGGGCAACAGGTCCGACAAATCGTGGACGAGGGGCGCACAACCGAGGTGACGGTGAGAGTCCTTCCGAGTTACGAGCAGCTGCTGCGCGGGACGGTTGACCTGAAACCACGCGAGGTATCCATCGGAGACCTACTTCGCCGCGATCCAGTACAGTTGAACATGGGGGTGCTTCATCGTTGGATCGATGAGCAAGTGTTGCTGGTGACCGGTAGCGCCGGCAGCATCGGTTCGGAGATTTGCCGCCAGCTGATTCAGTTTTCGCCCAAGCGTCTTGTGCTGGTAGACCGTTCGGAAAACGGACAGTTCTTTCTTGAGCGGGAACTGAGACGCCTCACCCCCACTGCCCAAACTGACGTTTGCATCGCCGACATCAATGATGCCGTACGTATGAACCAAGTGTTCCGGCAGTACCGACCCGATATTGTATTCCACGCGGCTGCGTACAAACACGTGCCTTTGATGGAGACGAATGCTAGTGAGGCGGTCAAGAACATAACGCTCGCTTCGCGATTCCTGGCCGACCTCGCTGATCAGCAAGGCGTATCGTCTTTCGTCATGATTTCGACCGACAAGGCCGTGAACCCGACAAGTGTGATGGGCACATGCAAACGCGTGGCCGAGCTGTACATTCAGGCCCTGGCCGAGCACTCCAATTGCCGATTCGTAACGGTCCGGTTCGGCAATGTTCTCGACTCGGCTGGTAGCGTCATCCCAATCTTCCGCGAGCAGATCGCCGCCGGAGGCCCGGTCACTGTCACACATCCGGACATGAAACGCTACTTCATGACTATTCCTGAAGCGTCCCAACTGGTAATTCAGGCCGGTGCAATGGGACGTGGTGGCGAGATATTCCTGTTAGACATGGGGCAGCCGGTTCGGATTGTCGATTTGGCGACAGACATGATACGGCTTTCCGGGCTTGAGGTTGGCAGAGACATTGACGTCGAGTTTGTTGGGATGAGGGCGGGGGAGAAGTTGTTTGAAGAACTGCACTGTGATGGCGAGCGACATATGCCTACGTCGCATCCAAAAATCATGGTGGTCGAGGCGCAAGAAGGCGACCTGGCCTCGTTGAAAATGTCGCTCTCGCGTCTGACGAATCTAGTGGAGGCCCCGGATGACACGGTACGCGCGGCGTTGAGTGGAATCGTTCCAGAGTACTGTCTGCCACAGGAAGATAATGTCGCCCGTCGCGCGGCATGAACAGCTGCCTCCGACGACGACGATGCAGCTGTGCAGTTCTAGCACTCTTCGCCCGCGAGGCGGTAGACGTGGAGTACAAGAAAGCCAGCAGGGAAGTGGGGATGCATCCATGTCCGCCATAGCGTCCCGCAGCGACACTTGACGCATATTTCAAAACCATTTCCGTTTCCGAGACGAGCACTCGCAAGTCAGCGTAAACAACAAGAACATCAGAACTCATTGGCTGTTGCCACGGTAAGACCAAAATATGAACAACTTCCGTCCCCTGCTGATCATCGGCACTCGCCCCGAGGCAATCAAGATGGCGCCGGTCGTGCTCGAATGCCAGCGACGTGAGTCCCTGGTCGAGCCAATCGTGTGTCTTACGGGGCAACATCGCGAAATGTTGGTTCAGGTCACTGATTATTTCGGCGTGCAAGCTGATCTGGATCTTAAGCTGATGCAGCCCAACCAGACGCTCACCGGCCTGACCTCGCGTTGCCTGGAGGGCATTGACGCAGCGATAGCACGTTATGAACCCAATTGCGTCGTCGCGCAAGGTGATACGACAACCGTGATGGGTGCTTCGATCGCCGCTTTCTATCGCCACACGCCGTTTGTCCACGTCGAGGCGGGGCTGCGCACCGGCAACCTGCTGTCTCCATGGCCGGAGGAATTCAATAGGAGAGTCGCTGGACTCACCGCATCAGTGCACTGTGCTCCAACGAGAAGAGCGGCGGACAATCTCTTCGCAGAGGGAGTTGACTCACAGAAGGTGCATGTCACCGGCAACACCGTCATCGACGCCTTGCTGTGGACGGTCGATCAAGAGCGATCCCACAAGGCTGAGCATACGGCTAGGTTTTCGATGCTCGGCGACCGTCGCCTAGTGCTAATCACCGGCCATCGTCGCGAGAACTTCGGCGAGAAGTTTGACGCGATGTGTCGGTCCATCGCTTCCTTGGCCAGCACGTTTCCCGAGACCGAGTTCGTCTATCCAGTCCACCTGAATCCTCGTGTACGCGAACCGGTGTTCCGGTTGCTCGACGGCCCGCCGAATGTGCACCTGATTGAACCGTTGGCTTATCCGGAGTTCATTTGGCTAATGGATCGTTCGACGCTGATTCTGACGGATTCCGGTGGTGTCCAAGAAGAGGCCCCATCGCTACGCAAGCCTGTCCTGGTGATGCGCGACACAACCGAACGGCCCGAAGCAGTCGAGGCTGGCGCCGTGGAATTGGTAGGAACGTGCAAAGAGGCCATCGTGCAATCGGTTAGTCGTCTGCTTTCGGATTCCGTGGAATACGGCAAACGTCAAATCGACCATAACCCTTACGGCGACGGTCAAGCCGCACAGAGAATCGTCGACTTGATGTTAGCCCAACCATGGGCGCAGCAGCTTACGAGAGAAGCTGCGTGATGAAGGAAGAGACACGAAAGTACACCAGTGACGGACGTTGCGTGTCCACCTTCTTCTCTTGT
>CAZUAH010000151.1:0-27110 GCA_964617665.1 uncultured Pirellulaceae bacterium | reverse complement strand
GCCCCTATTCTAGTACCTGCCCCCGCCGCCGCCTTATTTATGCGTGAGCTGTAAAAACAGTCACACGTCTGGCAGCCGCTTTTGGCGGATTGTGCCCTTCTTTGCGGTTCCGCGAAATGAACGTCACAAATGTCATATGCCTACCTCTTTAGGGCGGAATCTATGCCGGTTATGCCCTTCAGCACTGGCAGGTGATTGCATCTCCAGACAGCGCGCGACCATCGCCGATAGCTCGGATACGGCCCCTAGACTTGCGGGCCACGTATCTAACGGAAGAAGACCGAAAAAAGCAGGAGCACTCTCGTGGACGACGGTCTTAGGCAATGGACGCGTTTTTGTTTCAGGATCGCAAAACGACCCCGCGTGCGGACACTCGTAGCGATGGCAGCGATTCTATTGGGGCATGGAGGCGTGACGGATGCCGAGGACTTCCGTCGCTCGCCCTTTGAGACGCAGGACCCCTACTTCGTTCCGGCACAATCCAATACACGAGACGTTGGCGAAGACGCTTGGTCCGCGCATCCGTACGGTGTCCGTGTGGCGGATCGAGACCTCAACGCGTACCGCCCAACCTGGTCCAGTAGCTGGTATCCCAACACGGATCGCGGACAGTGGGACTTGCGCACGGCAAATGCTGAAGATGCCCGACAAGACCCACTGCTCGAACAACTGCCGCCTCCGGAGAACTCGGTGATCGTCCCTCCTCGCAACACTGATGCTGCGGTTACGCCAACCGGACCGGCGAATTCCGGAGAGATCACGCGGGCTGAGTCATTGGGCGCGGAACCGGAGGACACGAGCCTGTTCTTTCTTAGGCGGCAGACCGTTCTGTTGGAGCCAGGGAAATGGCAGTTCGACCTTGGGCTGACATACGGCATAACCGAGGACAATCTGCCCGTGGCCATTACTGATCCAGGCGGTAACGTCATAGGCGTCGTAGGTGGGCGATTGCGGCAACGCCTGTTGCTTGCTCCGTTCGAGATACGTTGGGGGTTCGCCCCGCGCGTCCAACTGTTTGCCCACGTTCCCTTCGGCTGGTCCAACACCGAACTGTCGTACGCTACCGTTGACGACTTCTCGAACGTGGGCGGAATCGGCGACATTACTACAGGTGCCAGTGTTCTGATTCGGGAGGGAACCGGTTACGGCGCAGATGTCATCGGGACGTTGGGGCTGACTTTTCCCACTGGAAACGATTCATTCCCGCTTCTTGGATTCAGACCAAATTCGCGACTTGGCGAGGGCTTCTTCGCCACCTCGCTCGACTTCCTCTTCGTCCATACCTATGACCCGGTCGTTGTCTATTATGGATTAGGCTACCGTCACCGCTTTGATGACGAGTTCATGGGCAACAACGTCAACCCGGGCGCACAGTTCGTCTATCAGTTCGGTATGGGCTTTGCGGTAAACGAGTGGATCACGCTGAGCGGGAGCCTTCTGGGAATGTCCATTTCTGAAGATCGCATCAATGGCCGGACCGTCCAAGGAAGCATGATGGAACCGCTTCTGCTGAGGTTCTCGACAACGATTTCTACGCCCAGCAAGATTGTCGAACCCTTTGCAGAAATTGGGATGACCGACGACGCGCCTTCCGCACGCTTCGGCATCCTTTGCACCTACGGCGGCAGGTAGAGTAAGCAATGATGATGTCGATGCCACGTGCGTTGCGAACTACGATTACGTGCTTAGCGCTGATTGCTTGCGCTGGCGCTCCGGCGATCGGTCAGCCGTCTGGCGAAAACCGCGGCGGCCCCGTTCGGGATCACCAACTTCGGCTCCATCGCCACGTGACGAGTTGGTGGGAGTTGCGCCGGCAGAACATTGTGGTACAAAAACGGGACTATTCCTGCGGAGCCGCGGCACTGGCTACCTTGATTCGTTACTACTGGGGTGACGAAGTAACCGAGGACTTGTTTCTTCGTGAGTTGGACAAGATGCTGACCCGCGAGGAGGCCCTGGATCGGATCAAGAACGGATTGTCGTTGACAGATCTGCGCCGCGTCGCCGTTCGCACGGGGTACCAAGCGACAATGGGCAAGCTCAAGTACGAGAAGCTGGCCGAATCGCGAGTGCCTCTTATCATCGGGATCACAGTCAGGGACTACGATCATTTTGTGGTCTATCGAGGCAGTGATGACCAATACGTCTATCTGGCCGATCCAATACGCGGGAACATTCGCACGCCGATATGGGAATTCGTCGGACAATGGCAGAAGAATGCCGTGCTTGCCGTGGCGAAGCGAAACACGAAATTGAAGGACCTCACGCCGCTGACCGTCAGCCAAAGTGAGATGGCCGTGGGCGAACTTAACGCCCCACTCGTTCGAAAGAACTTCATGCCTCCACGAATCCCGTTTCCCATGTCGGCTCGCCCATAACGCTCCTCAGGATTCGTCCTGTGTGTAACGCGCCGTGTGACTTCTTCAAGCATTACTTCATTTCGCAGCGTACCGCGCGAGTGCGAAAAACAGTCATCTCCCAGTAACAGTACACGTCTCCTGCCCGCAAACGATATTGACCGACCGAACTATTTCTCCGCCGAATCCGTAGTATTTGTATTGAGAAGCCCCATGTATTGGGTATACTGCTGAGCGAGGATCGTATGAGCGAACGTATGTTCGTCACGCCATACGAAATCTGTTTACCGAAGATCCTTCCTCCACCGCTCAAATCGAGGAGATATCTACACTCGTAAGACGCCATTAGCGGACTCGACAGTATTCGCGTTATTTCCGCGAGTCTGCTGTGATGCAATCGTTCGTGAATTCAGGTTCTAATCGTCTTTACATCGAGAAGAGGAGGTCTGTGTCATGAGTCGTCAACGTCGTAGTGGATTCACGCTAGTGGAGTTGCTGGTGGTCATCGCCATCATTGGTATCTTGGTTGCGCTGTTGCTGCCGGCCATTCAGGCCGCCAGGGAAGCGGCCCGTCGAACCGAGTGCACCAATAATTTGAAACAGATTGGCTTGGGGCTACACAATTACCACGACACTCATCGTAGGTTCCCGCCAAGCGGCATCCTGTATGGCGATCCCGCAGTTTCCACGCATCAAGTCCCGTACCATCACACTTGGTTGGTCATGATCCTGCCGTTCTTGGAGGAGAACTCCTTATACGAAAGTGTCGACTTGAACCTTCCCATCTGGAACGATGGGACAGGCCAGCGGCAGGCAGTAGTGGGTACCCAAGTGGACACCCTGCGATGCCCCAGTGCCATTGAGCTCGAATTGAACGATACTCGCAACATGGCCTATACGAATTACGCGGGCAGTGAAGGCTATCATTGGTGGACGACGGCTTATCTCCACACGGGCCATGATCCGAGCTTCACGTCCAGTACCGATTTCAGCGGCCTTTTCACTATTACGAAATCTAATAAGGCGGCGTCCATCACAGACGGGACGTCTAATGTTGTCGCGGTCGCCGAAGTGAACAGTGTGGGCTACAAGTGGGGGCCGATCCGTACTTCCGGTACGGGGCAGGTGAGGAACAACACGGGTGAACGTGTCTACCGTGCGGCGTTCGTATGGACTGGAGTGAGTGGGGAATGTTGCGAGACAGGCCGCTATCGCAAACCCGACGGGAATGCCCCTGGTGGTTGGTTCCCGGGAGGTTCACCACACGCGTTCTCGCCCACGTACCTTTCCGCGTGGGGACCGAACGCCGAGTGGCCTGGAGCGGGCAGTCTTCATCCGGGCGGCATAAATGTGGCACTGGCCGACGGGTCTGGTCGTTCTGTCACGTCGAACATCGACTGGGGCGTTTGGGCGAAGATTAATGGAATTGCTGATCGTTACGAAGTCGGACAGTATTGAGGGAGAACGTAATGCGTAAACTGTTTATGTTCGCGATCTTGAGCATGTTGTTTGTGCCCTTCGTCGGCTGTGGTGGGCAACCGGATCCGCGCGAGCGCGAGGATTTTGTAGACACAACCGATCCGGATGCTGCGGCAGATATGCTGACAGACCCAAGCACCGACCCAAAGACGCCAGCCGGCAGCCCGTAGGCCAAGCCAGCCACGAATTGCCTTGTGGTTAGACCTCACTCACCGTGGTACTTCACCTCGGTGAGTTGGGGTCTCATTGTCAGTGCACGGAATGGTGTCACGGCGGATTTGGGTTTCTACCTCACGGTCGCGTCTTGCTTCACGGCAGACTATTCTCCAGTCCCGCGCATCCATGGCGGTAATTCGTTTGCCGCAGGAAGATGGACGATCGCCGTATGCTGTATGGGCTCCAACGCTAGAAGCTCTTCGATGGCTTCTGCCGGGGGTTCGTTGTCCAACATCAGCATGCCGAGTTGCGTTCCCGTTGGCTCGCCTGGACGGCGGCCTACGGACAGGTATGCGATGTTCACACCGTGGTTGCCGCACACCTCGCCGATCTTGCCGATCACCCCTGGTGTGTCGTTGTGCCTTGTCATCAGCAAGGTGCCCTCCAGACGACACTCCAATTGCGAATCGCCCATTTGCACAAGCCCAGCGATGCTGTCGCCGAGAATGGTGGCGCTGGCGGTCTCCGTGCAGCCGTTGTTGTGGATCTCGGCGGTGATCAGGCTACGGAAGGCCCCGGTGTCGCTCGACTTCTGCTCGACCAATTCAATACCGCGATCGCGCATGAGGAATTGGGCATTGATGATGCTTACCTCCACGTCCATCGCGCGTTCCAGTAAGCCCGCTGCGAAGGCTGCTGATAGAAGGCTGCAGTCCTTCTGGGCAACTTCGCCTTGGTAACGGAGTGTGCAACGTGTTGGCGGGCTTTCGCAGACCTGCGCCATCAACAGCCCCAAACGGTGTGCCAGATTCAGCAAGCCACTCAATCTTTCCAGAGTGGCGCTGTCCAGTGGCGACACGTTCACCGACGACCTGATAGAACCTGTGCTGAAGAAGTCAATCAGCAAACGGGCCGCTTCGACGGCCACGCCCGTCTGTGCTTCCTTCGTGCTCGCACCCAGGTGAGGCGTACATAGGACATTGGGCATCCCGAACAACGGATTCTCCGTGCACGGTTCGGATTCGTACACGTCGATCGCCACGCCGCCCAAGTGTCCGCTCCGAAGCCCTTCAGCCAGCGCCTCGGTGTTGTAGATGCCGCCGCGAGCACAGTTGACCAGACGCGCACCCTTCTTCATCAACTGAATCTCGTTGGCGCCAATCAAGTTTCGGGTTTCGTCGTTAAGGGGTGTGTGAACCGTCAGATAATCGATATCGGGCAGCATCTCCTTGACCGTCGGGAAGGTCGTGATACCCAATTCACGTGCCCGTTGCGCGGAAAGGAAAGGATCATACCCATGCACTCGCATTCCCATCGCCTGCGCGCGTTCTGCGAGAGCTTGGCCCACTCGGCCCAGGCCAATCACGCCAACGGTCTTGCCCATCAGTTGCGTGCCCATGTACTGCTTGCGATCCCAGCGACCCTCGATCAGGCTCTGATACGCCGGATGGACATTTCGGGACATGGCCAGCATTAAGGTGAGCGCCAATTCGGCGGTGGAAACCGCGTTGCCGCCGGGTGTGTTCATGACCACCATGCCCTGGCGCGTGGCCATGTCCTTGTCGATATTGTCAGTGCCTGCACCGGCACGCACGATCACTTTCAGGCGGCTGTTGCCCTCCAGCACGTCGCCAGTCAGCTTCACCCCACTTCGGCAGATGGCTCCGTCGTATTCCAGCAGCGTCTGTCGGAGGTCCTCCCCCTTAAGACCTGTGCGCACTTCGTAGTCGATCAACCCGGACGATTCCAATAGATCAAGACCGTCCTGGGACAAGTTATCCAATACAACGACGCGAGGCATGGCTTGCTCCGAATCCTCCATACTGCAACGGTTTTCAGGAGGCCCTATAATAGGGCGAGCACCGGTTAATGCCAAGCGGCCTGACAAATGGAGTGTCGCCCCATTTCTGATTCGTCAGAGAGTCCTATAATCACCTTCGCATCATGAGTTCTGATCATCACCAAATCACGGTACCCGAATTCTCGGCTTTGAAAAAGTCGGGCAGTAAGATCACTATGCTTACGGCCTACGACTACGCAACGGCTCGTTTAGTCGACAATACGGGCATCGAAGGAATCTTGGTGGGAGACAGTCTGGCCACGGTCGTTCAGGGACGCCCCAACACGTTGCGTACGACTGTGGACGAGGTCATCTACCACACGGAAATGGTGGCCCGAGCGGTGCGCCACGCCCTCGTGGTGGCAGATATGCCTTTTCTCAGCTATCAGATCGACGTGCCCCGAGCGATCGAGAACGCTGGGCGGATCATCAAGGAGGCTGGCTGCCAGGCCGTCAAGTTGGAAGGTGGCGTTGAGAGGGCGGAGGTGATTTCCGCGCTGGTTTCGGCCGGGATTCCAGTGTTGGGCCACTGCGGACTCCAGCCTCAAAGCGTCCAGAAACTCGGCGGCTACCGCGTTCAACGGAATCGCGAGCGGCTATTGGCTGATGCCAAGGCAAACGAGGATGCAGGGGCGTTTGCGGTCGTATTGGAGTGCGTCCCGTCGGACATTGCCGCAGAAATTACGTCTGCCCTAACCATTCCCACGATCGGCATAGGCGCCGGCCCGAACTGCGATGGTCAAATCTTGGTCGTTCACGACCTCCTTGGCCTGATCGAGGGACACAAGCCGCGGCACGCGAGAGTCTACGCGGACTTGGGCAGCCAAATCGTCGAAGCGGTAACCCAGTATCGCGACGATGTGCGCGAGGGCACCTTCCCTGGCCCGAAAGAGTCCTTTAAGTAACGTATTAGGTCACTTGTCTCATCGTTCCTTGTCTCGGATCTCATCGTCACCATGCGGCTAGGCGAGTTGTACGGCAACGGCAAGTTTGTGCTCTCTTACGAGTTGTTCCCGCCCCGAACAGCGGCGGGCGAAGAGAGGCTGATTCGGCACGTGGAACGGCTGATGGAGTACGGGCCGAGGTTCATCACCTGTACTTACGGTGCTGGCGGTTCGACTCGGGACAAGACGCTGGACATTATCGAACGTGTCAAACGGATGTACGGAGTCCCGGTTGCTTCGCATCTAACTTGCGTTGGTGCAACGGTCGACGACTTGCGGCTGTATTTGTCGGAAGCGACGCAGCGTGAAGTGGACTACATCGTCGCTCTGCGCGGCGATCCACCGCGCGGGCAACGCGAGTTCATCACCAAGCCCGGCGGTCTGCACCACGCCAATGAACTGGTCACCTTCATCCGCGCGGAATCTCCCGGCTTCAGCGTAGCCGTGGCAGGCTACCCGGAAACGCATTGCGAGGCTCCCAGCCCCGAAGTGGACCTGCAGAATCTGAAACGCAAGGTGGATGCCGGCGCAGACGTCGTCATTACGCAGTTGTTCTACAACAACGACGATTACTTTCGCTTCCGCGATCGTTGCGAACGGATAGGGATTCGCGTCCCCGTGGTACCCGGGATTCTGCCCGTCACCAGCCTGTCGCAAATTCGACGGCTCGCATCACTGTGCGGCGCCTCGTTACCAGACGAATTGATCGCCGAGTTAGGACGAAGCGACCAACCTGACTCGCAGTTTTGCGCGGGAGTCGAGTCTGCGGCACGCCAAGTGCGTGAACTGATGGAAGAAGGCGTTCCAGGGATTCACTTCTACGTGTTGAATAAGTCCGAGGCCACGTCCGTTGTGCTGAGCAGCGTCGACATGCCATCATCGATCGCGAGGCTCTACCCGTGACGGGGTTATCTGCTTGATCTCGTTGCGAGGCGATAGTCGTGATGGTCGTATTGGATTGCCCCGCTCCAGCGCGTCCGCCTTCATGCCCATTTCGATCTGCAGCCACCTGGGCCGCGCCCACTCGTTCGGCGCGATAATGTGCAAGTGTGCTGCCTTCCCGGGAAAAGGCACGACTTGAGGGGGAGTACGCGCATTCCGTGGGAATGGCGAGGTCTGAAGAGTCAGACTAGCAAGTGCTGTAGCGTAGATAGGCCCAAGCTGGTGATGCCAACTGCCGTCAGGCGTTTGGCGACGCAGCAATTCGTCACGAGCCTGTTTGTACCATTGGCTCCATTCTATTGCTCCGGCGTGAAATGCCGCTTCGACCGCGTAGTATCGCGAGTAGAAGAAGTAGCTCTCACGACGCTCAACGTCTTGAGCCGACGGCAACTGGCTCATGAGGTAGCCGATGCCTTTCTTCACCACCGTCTCATCCTCGACGCCCGACATAAACAGCGCCGCCATGGCGGCAGCCGAGCGAGGCAGGCCGCTCTCTCCACGGGCCGCCACGTAGGCAAATCCGCCGTCCGCGTTTTGGCATCGTTTCACGTATTTGATCGCTTGGTCCAGTGTTTTCTTCGGGACGGCGATGCCGACTCGCTTGGCCGCTTGAAGGGCGATGATCTGAGAGGAGGTTACCGAGATATCGGCGTCCTCTGAAGTGGGCAGGTACCGCCAACCGCCCTCTTCGTTCTGACTGGCGACGATCAGCATCACGGCATTTGCCAGTGTCTTCAGTACCCGCTCATCCCGCTTTCGTGCATACATCGCGGCCAAGAAACGTGTCGCATAGGCATGTTCGTACATCACGCCGTGCGACGTCGCAGCCGGCGAACGGATTAAACCGTCCTCGTGAGAACTGGCGAGAAGGTGCTCAACCACGGCCTGGATGTTATTGGCGAATTCACCTTTGCCCGGCTCGTTGCCAGCCCCCAGCAACGCCATGCCAGCCAGAGAAGCGATTCCAACGTTCCCGCTCGTTCGTTTTCCCTTTCCGAATGACCCGTCGTCGTTCTGTTGCGAGGCCAAATAGTGAAGCCCCTTCGCGACCGCCGCCTGGATGTCCTTCACCTTGTCGATCTTCACGATCGCGTCCCTTGGCGAACGGCCCTTTCGCTCTTTCTTCTCCGGCCTCGGCTCATCTCCCGCGATTGCGGGCGCTTCCAACAGCACCACATGCAGGCCAGCCGTGGACGTGACCAGCAGCGTGCCCATCACGACACACCCCGCGATCCGCCGCCATCCCAGACCGCCTGCAAATACGCGGCGTCGCAATGCAGCGACCCGTCTGGAGACGTCGCACCGGTGGCCCATTGCCAGCGCCGCGATGGGCGTTCGCCGTGCCGAATCCAACGTCTCACGAGCCAGTACGCGTGCGTAGGAGTCGACGTCTCCGACATAGTCGGCCGCCACGCAGTCGCTGACCGCTTCGCAAGCCGCCGCGTGTGCCCGCCGCATCCTCCACGCCAAAGGGTGAAACCAGAGCACGATTGCAGAGATATGCACAACGGCATTCCAAAGCGTGTCCCGCGATCGTGCGTGAGACAGTTCGTGGGCGAAGATGGCCAAAAGATGATCAGAGTTGGGGCGCCCGTTGTAAACGCGGTCAGGCAAGACCAAGACGGGACGCAACAGTCCGCACAACAGAGGCGATTTCACCTCGCTGGAGCACCGTACGTCGAGCGTCTTTCGATAGCCCACCTGGTGGCAGACTCGCCGAAACTCTCGCATGATCGCTTCAGGGGCGGGAATTGCGTTTCGCACAACCCGCGCAAGTCGCGACACTCCGACGCCAAGCTTGACCAATAGCAACGAGGCTCCCACGCCCCAAATGATCCGCAGCACCCCCAAGACACGCATTCTAGAAGACGAACCGGTTCGCGGTGGCGGGACTTCCGCGCGAGAAATCGGGTTCGCCGAAGGCAGATTTGACCCATGTTCGGCGGAGGTGTCGGCACGCGCATACACGTCTTCCGCGAGGCCATTGGGGCGATCAAGTCGAGCGTCCGGTGAGGTTGATTCTCTAACATCGGCAAACGGCATCACTGAGGACTCGGTCAGAATCGACAGATTTAGGGCAGGCCCCCAGCAGTGCAGGATAGGCACGGACACCAATGCAATGACAGTCGCGCGCCACGACAATCTTCGCCAGCGCGGATTGGCCTGTGCCAGCATTAGATGAACGAGCCACGAAGCCAGCAGGATCAACGTAACCTTCAGCAGAACGGCAACGGCAGAAGGAGCGAGAGCGAGCTGCGCAAGCCCCGATGTCAGTAACGATGTACCGCCCATGTCGTCACTCCTCGTTCCTTATTCGATATTCTCGGAGGGAGATTCCTCATCGGCCATCCGCTTCAGTTCAAGGAGATCATCCTCCGTGAGTTCTTCTCGCTTGATCAGATGGCAAAGTAACGCTTCGGTCGAGCCGTCAAAACAGGCTCCGACCAATTCGTCAAACATGGACCGAAACGTGGATTCGAGTCGCGTCTTCGCCCGATAGTAATAGGCCTTGCCCTTGCGTTGCCGAACCACGTGGCCTTTTTCCAGCAGAATGGTCAAATACGAGCGCAGAGCATTGTTCTTGATTCGACGAGGGAAGTGTTGCTGGATCTCCGCCGGCTTCAGTTCGCCGTGGCTCCAGAGAATCCGCATAACCTCCAATTCGCCGGGCGTGAACTTCGCCATCACGGCCTCCCGGGACACTCGACTAGATATGCAGAAGTGTCTGCATGTTCAATGTGCGGATTATCCTGCATGTTGCCAGAATGTCAAGTGTTCTTTTTTGCGTAGCCCCAATTTGGCGACGTGTGGTGAAGGAGTTGGTTTCTGCACTTCACGCCTGAAGGAAATGCCGGGCGGCAAGACAAGCGACTGCGAGGATCATCAGCGTGGCGCCGGCACAGCCACCTCCCTTCACGGCAATTCCATGCTCGGCGGCCAGTGCGTCGACGGCGCGGGCCGCATGTTTCAGAGTCGATCCGGTTTGCTCTCGGTATGCCTTGACCGCCTGAATCCTTTTGCCGCTCTGCAGCAAAGCGAGAATCTCTTCTTCCAGTCCTGCTTCGACCTCCGGCAACGATGGCAATGGCTCGCCTTGTTCGAACGCGTCCACGGCATCGCTGGCATCTTGTTGTCCAGCGCCGGTTTGCTCCCGATACAGGCTGATGGCGCCGGCCTTCTCGCCGCGGTCGAGAACGGAGCGCAGTTGCTCTTCAAGACTGAGATCGTCTGCTAGTCCTGCGTTTGGCAGCGGCCCGCCGCATTTCTCACAGGTCTTGGCGGATGGCGAATTGCGGAAATCGCAGAAGGGGCATTTTGGCACGGGGCATCTCCGTCGGGCAGTCTTGCATGCCCTCATTCTCCGCCACCAATACTCTTGACGTACTTATCGAAGTATCGGAAGGACGTAGAAAGAATCAAGGAAGTAACATTGCCTTGGTAACGGCAAACTCGATCCGGTTGCTGGTCATGGGCATGGCGGCCACATTGGCGTCGTGTGGCGATGCGGCACGCAGAAGGGCAAGGGAGATTCGGCTGGTCGGCACCTGTTCAATCATGGCCGGCGAGTAGAGGACTTGCAGACTGATCGTATCGCCGACTTTCAGTTTGCCGAGCGTGTCAGGTAGACCGAATTGGATTTGCATCTCCGTCGTGAAGGACACTTGGCGGCCGATCGACCGCATAGAGATCTCCTCCGGGCGTCGAGGCAATACTGGCTGCCCGTTCACCCACCAGCGAGCCAGTAAGTAGTAGTCTGGCCAATCAACGAGTTTCACGGGTGATTGGATCACGAAATGCCCGTCTTTCAGCGATAGCTTCAATGGGCAGATGCGTTCGCCAACGCGAATGGCCCTAGCCTTTCTCCCGACGTGGTCAACCCACGCGGTTGGTGTGGGTACTTTCCCGGGCAAAGGACACCGCTGTCGCAGCTGGCTTGAGATTCTCCCACCGTTTTCCCAGAGTGGCCAAGTGCCCACGAATTCGGGTCTGGCAGCAACGGGCGATTGCAGTATCGTCCCTTTCTGTCGCGCGAACTCCTGCCAATACAAGGCGCGCGGCTTAGCAACGTCAATTGTCCGGCTCGCGATGACTCTGTCATCTTGCGAAAGAACCTCTACATGGTACTTGCCCTGCCAGGCAGTAAGAACCATCCCGCAGTATAGGCCCTCCGGCGGCACGTCTTCATCCGCAAACATCGTCTGGCCGCAGACGGCCAGGGGCGTTTCTCGATCCATTAGAACACGATAGAAGACCGGTCCGAGCCGTTCTCCGAGCAACTCACCTTTGTAGGCAAGGGTGGGTGAATCGTCCTGGTTGGTGCAACTGGCCAGACAGTACAACAGCTGCCAAGGGCCGGCTTCAGTTCCGCCGGCCCCAAGGCCAAACCGCAGCTCCCAACCGTTCTCGAGCTGAATCGGCGTCTGGTTCCGTAGTTGATCGAATTCGGTTACGGCGGCGATTTCGCAGACCGCGCCGTTGCCTCCGCCCGCCGCTTCTGCGGCGATCAAGCAAGTACTTGCCGCAACGACCAAGACGGATACCAACAACGACGCCGTGAGCAGTTTCATTTCGATGCGTGGGTTCACTTGTTATCGATGGTCACACCAGGCCAGTCGTCTGTGCGGAACGGCGTAGCCGGCAAGCCATCGCGGCTTTGTAGATTACAGACGGGGTTGTCGGCCCAGGCATATCGTACGGCGACTGGTTCTTTGACCTCGTCGCTCCACACTTCAACCTTGTCTTTGCCGACCAGTCGGGCCTTTGCCCAGACGAATTTCTTGTCTTCGCCCGCAATCGCAAAACCAATCGGTTCGCGTACATCAAACATGTACAGCCCGCTGCCGACGCTGTCAAAAGCGACGACAATCTTGCCATCTTGGTTTTCCATCGATTTGTACGTTGGGCTGCGATACGGTATTTCCACTCCGTAGTCGCAAGCCAGCGCCCACCTTGCCAGCCGTTTGGCAACGTCCTGCTTGTTGCGCGGGTGGATGTCTCGCCCCTCGCCAACGTCGATGATCACGGCTTCGCCCGTGTTATTCAGTTTGCTCATCGTCATCGTCTGGGCCTCGCGCAATTCGGCCCAATCACTCTCGGCCGGCTCTGGTTCTTCATCACGGAAGTCGGCCAGTTGCACCCAATAGAATGGGAAGTCGCCTTGGCCCCATTCGTCTCGCCAACTTTGAATCATCAGCGGGAATAGGTCACGATACTGGTAAGCGCGGCTGGCGTTGCTCTCGCCCTGGTACCAGATTGCTCCGCGGATTCCATAGCCGATAGTCGGCTTGAGCACGCCGTTGTAGATGTTGCTCGGGCGATGGTTGCCGGTTAATGGATTGCGCGGCGGACGAGGGCGTTTTGCTGGCTCCTTTCCGCTTTCCTGCCATAGCTCAAGACGCTTCTTGTAGGCGGCCATCGCCTTTTCGTGATCGTAGTTCTTCTCGGTCTCCGCCCAACGGTCCATCAGCGGTTTGTATTGCTCGTCGGCCTCTAGCAAGTCGCGACGTATCCAGGCTTCGCACGCCGAGCCGCCCCAAGCGTTGTCGACAAGGCCGATGGGCACGTCCAGCGTTTGGTGCAATTGACGGCCAAAGAAGTACCCGACTGCCGAGAATTCGCCAACCGTTTCGGGCGAACACAGTTGCCATTCGCCTACGAAATCGTCTTGCGGCTCCTGGGTACCTACCTGCGGGACGCTGATCAGGCGGATCTTTGGGTATTTGGCCGTGCGGGTTTCCAAGTCGGGGTCGTTGGCTCTGGTAACGGTCCATGCCATGTTCGACTGCCCTGAGCATATCCAGACTTCGCCGACCAGCACATCCATGAACTCGATGCAGTTTTTGCCTTCGATTGTCATTTTGTGTGGCCCACCCGCCGACAGCGGTTCCAGCTTGACCGTCCACCTGCCGTCTTTGTCGGCCACTGCCTTTTGCGTCTGTTCGCAGATCGCAACCGCGATCTCCTCGCCCTCGTCGGCCCAACCCCAAACGCGATTCTGCTGCCCCTGCTGCAAGACCATGTGCTCGGTGAAGATGGAAGGCAACTTCACATCGGCATCCGCATCACGCGTCGCGACAAACATCAGCGGCGCGATCAAGCCGACAAACAGCAACATTCTCCTGTGTCCATTTCTCTGCGTGTGTTTCATGGTGTCCTTCTTTCTGCAGTGACTGAAACGAAGATACACAACTCCGATAGTCGACTTTGTAGCACGCGAAGGGCGAACAGTCGAGTGAGCGCGCAAGGAGAGCGGATAAGGCACTCAAACTGGATATCGAATACGTTGACGCAAACGGCTATTCACCCAAGCCGTTCAACATTTCTCCGCGTTTGGCGAACTTCCTATCCACCTCGTCGATCTGCCGAAGAAGATCTGCGGGCGTGGTCTCGGATACGTCGGGCTTGCCGGCTAGCTGCTCGATCGTGCCGGCCAATGCCTCGACGTCACTCAGCAATGACATGTCGTGTTCGTAGACTTGGTCAAGCAAATCCGTCTTGACCTTCACGTAATCGAAGAAGCCGCTGTAACCGCGGACCGAGCCTCGCATCTTCAGAATCAGTCCGTCGAGTCGCGTCTTGACGCGCTCGCAGGTCGACAGACGATCTATTTGACCCGCGTCGACCAGGCCAATGATGTAGTCGTCCAACGATCGTTTGCTCTGCTGCAGACGATCGGCCATCCATTTGCGAGCCAAGAAGTCGCTCTCTTGGCGGTAGTCCTTCTCCAAGTAGCCACGGAAGCCGGGGATGAATCGCAAGATCCCTTCAATAATGCCGCGGCTTTCCGAGTGCTTTTGGGGATCGATCATGACTGGCTTCCCTTCTTGCTCAAGGCCGGAGAAACGTGAAAACACCCTCCACGTGTTTCGTCTAAGATAGCCGATAATTGGCAGTGAGACACCCGCCGCAGGCGAAAGTGAAAAAAAAGGGGAGTACGAGCATCAGCCCGCACTCCCCTGACAGAGAACGTGACGTCCTCGGCCGTGGCAAGACTCTCTTGTATCAGACTTCCGTCTTCTTCAGTCTCTCGACTTCCTGACGCAACTTCTCCATCTCACGTTGCGTCTCTTTTTCGCGTTCGTGGAGACGCTTGTTCATCTCGTCCAGCTTCTTCAGGACGGTGCCCATGTCCCCGTCTGCCGCCGGCTCGTCCGCCTTCTTGTCACCCTCCTCTTTTGGTATCGGTGTCAGGTTCGGTCTGGGAAGAATGGGCTGCTTGAAACGCTTGCTGTCCCATTCAAGGCGAAAACCTTCGCCGCCGGGAATCGCAATCGCCGATCTTCGGCCCAGCATGCCCTTGACGATCTTCCGTACGTCTTCCGGCAGTTTGTCTAATTCGTCCTCGCTCACCTCCCACGTTTGGCCGTCCTTTTTGACGACGATGTTCGCAGGTCCTTCATCTGACCTGCTGATTGACACACTTGTGTTCTTCGGAAGAACGAAATGAAGCTGAAGGCGTCTGGATGGATTGGGAAAATGGAAATCCAACCGCTCCTTGGGGATGACTACTCCGGGTTGCATTGACCACATACGCAGTGGATGTTCCCCAAGTTCGCCTTTCTGCAGTTTCTCCATCCAGTCTTTGAGTTGCTTCAATTCCGTGGCATGCGGGACTGGGGGCATCGGAATCGCGTCGGGCCGTTTCGCGGGAGTCACGGTGACCGTTTTCTCTTTTCCTTCGTGTACGATCACTGCCTTGGACTCCTTGCCTTTGGTGTCAGCGATTATCTCGGCCAATTCCGAAACATCACCAACTTCTGTATCGCCGAACTTCAGCAAGATATCGTCTTCTTTGATCCCCGCCTTGTCCGCGGGCGAATCGGGGACCACATGTTGAATCAGAACACCCGCGTCGATCTTCAGGTGTTTCTGGAGAAGTGGATCCACCGGCGCTCCCATTACTCCAATCCAGTATGGTTGCTCGTCAGCGTGGGCCACCTGGTACACCCACGCTATCCTCGGTCCTCCGACGCCGTGATCGGCGGCACCCGCCGAAGCGCTGGCGAACAGCACCACCGCCGGTAGCGCCAGCAACCCTGTCCATTTCGTCAATTTGCCTGTTTGCATCTTCTCGACTCCCTTGTTTGCGGCAGGCCGAGCCTGCCATAGATCCGTGCGAACGATTGAAGGCCAACGACTGTCGGCACTCCTGAAACGGTTGATTGCGTTATTGATAGCGCCGGCCACCGACCGGCGTCAGTTCCAGTTGCCTGATCGGTATGAGCACTCGCTGACCGTCTTCGGTGTCGAATGGCATCACTTGCTGATCCCAGCGAAGTTCGCCTCCCATCTGCTGAAGCAAACGTCGCATTTCCGGGGGAACGCGAAGACGGTTTTCGTGTAGCATCCATGCATTGTCTTCCGACAAATCGTAAACCGATGTTTCGTATGCTTCGCTTCCTGAGCCGTCAGGTCGGTCGTATACCAGCCTGACGTTGCCTCGATAGCGACCAGGTTGCCCCGCCTTGGGCACTGGCGTTTTCGCGAGCTGCGTCTTGTCGGAAGGTTGATCGACGGGCGTCTCCGGATGCTCGATGTCCTTTGCGACCGGCATGCCTTCTGTACCGGAATGTGCTTCAGGCCAACCCCCACGAAACATCAGGCCCAGGCCGAAAGCGATCAGGAAACTGACAGCGACGGCCAATACTCCCGGCCAGCGACGGATAAGTCGCTTGTCCGCAGCGGCTGACGTGGCTGGTCGATACGACACTTCAGCTTCACCGGACAGTTCTCCGAACTCCTGCCGCAAAGCCTGAGCTTCCAGAAACGCCAAAGCGCAGCGACGCCAACCGTCGGGTTGCTGGTCCAGCGAACGGAGCAGATCGTTGTACTCGTCGCGGCTCAATTCGCCGTCGACCAGTCGGTCGAAGCGCTGTTCGTCCTGCGGTGTGAAATCGTTGAACTCGTTCATCGGTTCGCATCGGCTTTCTCAAACACCGCCAACTCGGCCCGGAGTTTTCGCCGAGCTCGGTGAAGTCGAGCCTCGACGGCGCTCTGGCTAATGCCTAAGTGAGCGGCGATTTGCTGGTAACGCCAGTTCTCCGTGTATTTCAACAACAAGATCTCGGCATCTCGTTGGGGCAAACGGCTCATCGCCTTTCGTACCATGGCGCGACGTTCCTCGGACAACAGCCAATCCAACGGATCGGGTGAGCCTTGGTCGTGCTCGGGAGGAGGCTTGCGTTCCGTGTAGCGGTCGATCAGTTTCCGCTGGCGACCGAGCTTGCGACGATGCAACAACGCTTGTCGGACGGCCACTCGATACAACCACGGAGCCACCTTACCCGTATCGGACGGCGGTGCGGATTCACGAACGGCTGCCAACGCCACTTCCTGCATGACCTCTTCCACTGCTCCGGCCTCGCCAACGCGTGAATACACGACGGTCCGCAGCCAGCGGTCATGCTGCTGCAGGACGGCCGACCAATCCACTTTCGTTGTTTTCGTGGAGCCGTTTCTTGGCTCATCAGAGCTTCGTTGCCGCATGGTCATAAGAGTAGTTGCCGCACGTGTTTGGGTCTTGCGACGAAATCATCCAAAAAGCGTGATTCTGCCAGCATTTCGGTCTCGACTCATTGATATTGCCAATGGCGGCTATCTGACCTAATTTGACGGTATCGGCTGATCAGACTACGTTAAGGCTGACTCTGAAACCGCATCTTGATTCGACTTGGAGGTATTCCGATGTACAAGACTCTGCATTTGTCTATTCTGGCCGCGATGACGCTTGCTGCAACACTACCGATTTTCTCGCCGGAAGCTACTGCCGAGGAGGGGGGCAAGAAGAAGGTCGTCTTTGTCGCGGGGCCGCGCAGTCACGGCTATGGCTCACACGAACACTATGCCGGCTGCGTCCTGTTGGCCGATTGGCTGAAGGCGAGTATGCCGAACTTTGCCTGCGAGGTCGTCCGCGACGGGTATCCGGACGACGAATCGGTCTTCGACGGTTGTGATTCAGTCGTGTTCTTCGCGGACGGCGGTGGACGTCACCCGGCCATGGGCCATTTGAAAGAGATCGACGCGCTGGCGGAAAAGGGCGTTGGAATTGCCATGCTTCACTATGCGGTCGAGGTCTCGAAGGGAGAGCCCGGCAACTGCCTGCTGAAATGGACCGGCGGGTATTTCGAGGCTCATTGGTCGGTGAATCCACATTGGCGAGCGAAGTTCACCAGCTTTCCCGAACATCCCATTGCGCGCGGTGTTGGACCGTTCGAGATGGACGACGAATGGTACTACCACATGCGTTTTCGCGAGAATATGGAAGGCGTGACGCCGATTCTCAGCGACCTGCCAGGCCCGGAGACATTACGGCGGCGCGACGGGGCTCACAGCAACAACCCGCATGTGCGGGTCGCAGTGCTGGAGCGCAAGGAGCCGCAGCATTTGGCCTGGGCATCTGAATCCCCGAAGGGACAACGTGGTTTTGGGTTCACGGGCGGCCATTGGCACTGGAATTGGGCCAATCCGGATCTTCGCAGGCTTCTGTTGAATGCAATCGTCTGGATTTCGAAAAGTGCTGTCCCGGAAGATGGAGTTCCGGACAAACCTGTCACGTACGAAGACTTGCTGAAGAATCAGGACGTACCGCAGCCCAAGAACTTCAACCGTGACGAAACTATCAAACGCTTCAATCTGAAAAGCTAACCATCTGGACGTTGGCCGCATGTTAGCCGTTTGCCCATAACAAGTTACAGCGATGTTAGCCTTTTTCGACGGCTGGCTGCACTCGCCGGTGGGAACAATAGGCCAACCTTGCCGTCGAATAGAGGGTATATCAGGGCAGCATTCCCCACCACGTGGGGAAGCGGAGACTTTCCAACTCAATAAGGCTGATTCCCCTCAATCATGCCGAAGAGAATCCAGATTATCGTCGGACTGGGGATTTGGATTGCCGCGGCCATCGCTTGCTGGTGGTGCATGGCGGGTCGAGGCGAGCGATCAATCGTCCAGCCGCACATGATGCCACAGTTGTGGAAATACGTCACAGTGCGGCCACAGGTTGCAGAATTGGAGTTCGACAGGGACTGCATTGCCCAGCCCGGCGACCCCATCTTCATGATCAAGGGCGCCAATTCTGTACACCAAGTCGGCCAAGTATCGAATGTGGTTCGCACCGAGACCGGCCTTACAGGCGATGCCGTCTTTCACTCGACTGCACCGCAACTTCGTGCAGACGCCAGGCTTTTGTTCCATCAACCACCCGACTCGATGGAATGGGTCCTGCGCACGATGTTGCCCAAAGAAAAGCGGCAGCAGATCGCCGCCGAACTCAGCAGCGCTTTCGCGAAGCATCAGGACGAAGTAGTTGAATTGTTACGGCCAATCGTGGAAGACGCCTTTCGGGAGGCGCTCGCAGTGGTCGAGGCGGATTTGCCTCCGGCCATCCGTCGTCGTCGTGAGGAACTCGAGAAGTTGGGCGGCAAGTATCAGCGTGAGGTTGTCGAGCGCGAACTCGTACCTCTGGTGCGAAGCGAAATCTGGCCTATCGTTCGCCAGCACGCCGAGCCAACGGCAACCGAAGTTGGACGCGAGATTTGGGAACGAGCCTCGGTGTGGAGATTCGCATGGCGATATGCGTACGACAAAATGCCGCTGACCGAGGCGAAGCTACTTGAAAAGGAATGGAAGCGGTTCGTGGAAGAAGACGCGATGCCGGTGTTAGAGGAGCATACGGACGAATTCATCAAGCTGCAACAAAGCATCCTGACGGATGTTGCCAAGAATCCCAGAGTGCGCGAGTCCGTACGCCACAGTCTGGGCAAAATCGCGAATGATCCGGAACTGCAAAGGATCACGTGGGAGATCATCCGAGAGGTCATCGTTGATAATCCGCGGCTACGACAAGTATTCGAAAAACACAGGAAAAGCGAAAGGACTCAGCGGGCGATACAGGTGACATCTCAGAGACTGGAACCGTCGGTTAGGCGTATTGGCGAGATGCTCTTAGGTACGCCGGACGGCGGGGTCACTCCGGAGTTCGCCCGAGTGTTGCGAAACCAGATCCTTCGCAAGGACCGTCGGTGGTTGGTACTGGAGATGGACTCTGGCGGGGAGGAGGCTTTGCCCGGCCATGAGAAACTCGTCGTTCGCGTGACGCGAGGTTCGTCGGACGCCCCGAATCCGTTTGTGCGTGACTTGAGGTTCAACCTGCAAGATTGACAGCACCATGGGAAACGCAACGGACGATCCGAACGCGAGCGATCCGGCGGGGGCTGAATCCCAAGCGGATGACGCGACGGCTCCCGAGCCAAAGATCGAAACAACCCTGCGTCAGGGCGTGGCTGTCGAGGTGCAGGATTTGGCGGTTTCCGCCGGCGATCGAGTCTTGCTGGAACGGGCATCGGCACGGTTTGCCGCGGGCGATGTCACACTAATCATCGGACCCAGTGGAGCCGGCAAGTCAATTTTTCTTCGGGTGCTGGCTGGCCTGATTGACGAATCGAACTCGGGCATAGAGGCGTCGGGAGAGGTCAAGTTTGACGAAGAAGTAGTCGCTTCGGCGAAACGTCGCCGCAGTGTTGGGCTGGTCTTCCAGAATTTCGCCCTATTGGATGAATTGTCTCCCATAGACAACGTTCGCTTGGCGCGAGCCCACCGCCAACACCGTGCGCAACTTGGTGACGAGGTTCCATCTGCAAAATCATTGCTACGGGAACTGGGTGTACCGCAGGAGGTGCGCACGGCGTCGCTTAGCGGTGGACAGCGACAGCGATTGGCGATCGCACGCACGCTGGCTTACGACCCGGACGTGATTCTCTACGACGAACCAACGTCGGGCCTGGACGCCGCCACGGCTGCTGAAGTGGCCACGCTGATCCAGGCGACCCACGCCACTCATCCGAAAACATCGATCGTCGTCACGCACGACTACGAGGCGTTGATTCCAATCGCTGATCGCCTCTATCTGCTGGATCCTGAGACTCGTTCGCTGCGAGAAGTCGAGAGCAGCCAGTGGCTTGGAATGCGCGATAAGATCAAGCCGGTTCCCACCGACGAAGCGCCACCGGCGAGCGAAGGCGTGTTGGATCGTGCGATCGATGGGGCGAAACGAGCGGGCAAGGCCGTCGGCGAGTTTTTGGCGACAACGACAAATGTGGCGTTGGAAACGCTGCTCGCTCCACTGTGGCTCCTCCCGTGCTGGAGGAACCCGGTATGGGGCTTGCGTTTCCTTGTCCACTACTTGCGGCTTGTGGCTGGTCCGTCAGCCTGGGCCTACATTGCCATCAGCGGCATCATCATCGGCTTCGTGACCACACACTTCACCTTTCGTTTCTTGCCGTACTCGCTGTACACGAAGCCGCTCTTGGTAGAAGACCTGCTAATGTCGGTAGGTTTCGCCCTTTATCGAATACTCGTTCCGGTCTTCGCCACAATTCTGATCGCTGCGCGCTGCGGCGCAGCCATAGCCTCGGACGTGGGCGGCAAGTCGTACGGCCAACAGATGGACGCGTTGCGAACCATGGGCATTCGGCCCCGGTTCTATCTGCTCACGCCAATCTTGTACTCTTTCTTGATCGGGGCTCCGCTGCTGAACCTGATAGGCTACTACACCGCCCGCGCGACCAGCTTGGTGGTGTTCACCGCAAACCATCCCGACCGAGGGCCGGATTTCTGGCACACGCACTTCCATCGGCTGCTGGTTGTGCCGGACCAGGCGTTCTTCGTGGGTACCTGGTGGCTCTTGGCAAAGGTGCTGCTATGCGCGGTTGGAATCGCCTTGATCGCCTATCATCGTGGCGCTCGTCCCAAATACTCCACTCGCGATGTTAGTATCGGGATCACCGCGACCATCCTATGGTCAACGCTGTACGTGCTGGTGGTCCACTTCGTGTTCGCGTTTCTGGAGTTCTGAACACGTGGTTGAATCTCCGTGGTGCTGCCATAGCGCGGACTATTCATAGCCCGACTGAAACGCGAAACGCAAGCGAGTGGGGTGCATCGACGTCCTCTCGCTTGCGTTTCGGGTCACGGTAGCGCAATTTGCGCCGAATTGTCCCCTGTCCGTAGTCTGGGCTAACGAATGATAAAGGACGTTATCATGCGTTAAACTACCCTCCCGATTTCACCCGATCATGGAACATGTCATGGCAAGAAAACGCCAAGGAAAATCGACTCACGGCTTGACGGCCGCCGGCAATCGTGGCCGGGTGGTCACCGGCGAACTGGTCGAGGTCCGAGATCCAGCCAGACCAGGATCGGCTGAGAAGTCAACTAAGACGCCCGCCCGGAGGGCGGCAGCCGAGTTGATCACCTCAAGAGGAATTGACTAAGTGCCGGCCGTGGTGCTCGGTGCCACCGAGAACGCGGGCGAACGGTTCGTTACGTTCTTCACCGACAACATCCGCAACTCACACACACGGCGTGCGTACCACAAGCGGATTCTCGATTTCTTCGGCTGGTGTGAGGAGCAGCGGCTGGACTTCACACACATCAAGTCCTTCCATGTCTCGGCCTACATCGAGTACCTGCTGGCCCAAGAAAAATCCAAGTCCTACGTGAAGCAGGCACTGGCGGCGATCCGTATGCTCTTCGACTGGCTAATCATCGGACTGGTTTGTGTCATCAACCCGGCCCAGGCCGTCCGCGGTCCCAAGCTGGTTGTCAAGAAAGGCAAGACACCGGCGCTGGACGACGACCAGGTGCGAGAACTCTACATCAGTCATCGCGCGATCTGATGCGATTTTGGAACCAGATTGAGCGACCAACGGGAGCGAGCCATCCTCGCCGAGCGGTAGCTCGCATTTGGCTGGCGGCCCAGCCGCCCTACGCTGCGATCGACACGTCGCACGTGGTCGGCCTACGCGACCGAGCACTCATCAGCACCATGCTTTTCACCTTCGGGCGCGTGGGGGCGGTGGTGCTGATGAACACGCAGGACTACTACCCGGGCGGCAAGCGCTGGTACGTCCGGCTGCACGAGAAGGGCGGCAAGGAGCACGAGATGCCTGCCCACAACAAACTCGAAGAACACCTCGACGCGTACATCACCGCTGCCGCGATCGCGGAGGACAAGAAGGGGCCCCTGTTTCGCACGACGTACCGCAGAACCAAGCAACTGACGGAGAACCGCATGTCGCAGCCGGACGTGTGGCGAATGGTGCGTCGTCGGGCGAAAGACGCCGGAAGCGCCACGCCCATCGGTTGCCACTCGTTCCGGGCAACGGGAATCACCAATTACCTTCGCCACGGGGGAACGCTTGAAAAGGCTCAGCGTATGGCCAATCACGAATCCGCGCGGACGACAGGGCTATACGATCACTCGGGCGACGAGCTGACGGCCGAGGAGATCCAAAAGGTCTGGTGGGACGGAATCTGAAACGGCTAGCCGCGTTTGTGGAAAATGCGACGTACCATTAGCCGGATCTTGGCGCGGGAGATTTCCGGTTTTCGCGGCCCAAATCGCAACGACCAGTTCGGGATACACCGCTACGACGCAGTTGCTCTGTCCTGAGAGCGGTAAGGCAGGAGTTTGCCAATTGGATGTCGAGAAGCGAAAGTGACTACCCACAAGAAGACATCGTTTCCAAATCCTGAACGCGTTCCGAAGAAACTCGGCCAAAGGTAGCTTTTCGTTTCTTTCCGTTGACAATGAGCTGCTGCACCATTAGCCTAACTCATTGTATACCACGCCGATCGTACCCCTCGATAGCCTACCAAACGAGGCGCATCCGTGACCACTAGT
Source organism: uncultured Pirellulaceae bacterium (assembly GCA_964617665.1). Lineage (GTDB taxonomy): Bacteria > Planctomycetota > Planctomycetia > Pirellulales > Pirellulaceae > JADHUC01. Next base: position 3,710 of record CAZUAH010000151.1, on the reverse strand, counting down.
GAGACGATGGAGTCTGTTGTTCAACGGTGGCGGGACGGGGACGAAGGCGCAGCGGAGGTAATCTACCTTCGCTATGCGGATCGCTTATGGAAGTTGGCGAGAACGCAAATCGGCCAGCGTCTGGGGCGTCGATTCGATGCCGAGGACGTGGTCCAGTCGGTGTTTCGCACCTTCTTTCGACGCACGCGTAACGACGAGTTCGCCGTCGACCAGTCGGTGGCACTCTGGCATTTGCTGGTCAAGATCACGATCAACAAGGTGCGTCGTAAAGCCAAATTCCACAAGGCGGCCATTCGCGACATCGCCCGAGAAATTCATGCTCCGGGTGATGAACTCCTGCCGGAAACACTGGCAGATCTGCCCGAGGCAGAGTCATCCGTTGCACTACTGGATGAACTGGATGACCTGCTCGCCCGACTCAAGGACCGTGAAGTTGAAATCGTAAGACTCTGTCTCGAAGGGTTTTCAACGGCGGAAATCGCCACGCGGGTCGGCGGTTCCAAAGCCACCGTCCGGCGAGTGCTGAACAGAGTCGGGGGCCTGCTGGAAGAACGGTTTTCTCAAAATTCCAAAAACTAAGAGGATTTTTTGCGCGCTGAACGCATCGTTTGGTGCTCCTACAAGAAAGCAAATACACAGACTAGCGACGCACGCTGCCATCATGCGGACGAATTGCATTGGATCTCGCAGGCTGGCAGCATGCACAGTGACATGCTAAGGACTTTGGCCTTTGGGATCACAGTAATGGCCACCAAGTTCGCCTTCTGTCCGGCTGATTTGGACGACGAGAGCTGGAAGCTGCTGGACGATACGCTTGAGCGTTTCGAGCAGGCATGGCAGACCACGCCATCTCCAGAGATGGTCGATTTCGTGCCTCCGCCGGCACGTGGCCTGCGCGAGGGCGCGAAAGAGACGACTGTCCAAAGTCCCCTCTCCCCGCCGGGGAGAGGGCAGGGAGAGGGGGTAAAGAAACCAAGCGTTCTCTCTTCGGAGGCCCTAACAACTTTGCGATCTGCCGACGACGAAGTGTACGCCGGCCCCCAGTGGTTTCCGAACGGCAAGGGAATCGTGTATTCCGCCAAAACCGGGCAGTTCCATCATATCTACACCTTGAAGCTCGAAGACAAAAACGCCGTGCGATTGACCACTGGCGAATACAACGACATCGAACCGGACGTAGCGACTAGGCTTCGGCCGTCGACCACAGGCATATAGCCATCAAAAGCGACTGCAACCAAGCGTGCCAAACGCAACTAACGGAGGTGACGCAATCATGAGATCTGTACTGAACGACCTTTCCAAGCGATTCAAGCGTCGGCAGGCCAACTCTCGGAAGAACGTGAGACGGCGCGGGCCGCGATCCCGGAGGCTGATGTGTGAGTTGCTGGAAGATCGGCGGATGTTGTCGATTGGAGCGTATCCGGAACTCCCCGGTCTTCACTTGGTCGATCCGCGTCCGGATCAGTTCGGAGGCCAGATCATCTATCTGGACTTCGACGGCGCGGAGGACGTGACCTACGACGGCCCGGTTGTTGTCGAGGAGATCGGTGTGCCGGCGTTCGAGGCCACGGGCGAATTGGCCGGGCAGGAGCAGGAGATCATTGCGTCGGTTCTGAGTAACCTGGAGGGAACGTTCGCGGGCACCGGCTTAGCGTTCACGATTGACAAACCGGCTCCTGGCAGCGCTTACTCGACGGTCTTTGTTGGTGGTGACGACTCGGCGTTTAGCGAGTACGGCGACTTCCTCGGCTTGAGCGAAACCGTGGACATTGGCAACCAGAACAAAAACGACGCAGCCTTCGTTTTTGCCGGCGAGTTTGGGCCGTTCGGTTCGTCTGTCACCGCCGCAACCGCCCTCGCCCACACCATCGAACATGAAACGGGGCACTTGTTAGGTTTCGCACATGAGAATGCTTCACTGGGGACTTTGGAAGACTTCGCCTATAGCGAACAAGTATACTGGGCCGCCAGAGACTTCTGGGAAGCCTGGAACCACCATTTCATTGTTATCACCTTTCCGGAATCGGCTCCATCCTGGTGGAACAATGATCATATTATACCTCTCGATGGTGGCGAAGCGTTGGTTGTTGGAGGCTTTCTTTCAAATGGAAAACTCGAGACTGTGTACCACAATGATAAGGACGTACAGGCAGCCAAAGATTGGTTTGCTGCCGGAGAGCCCGAGAATCCACCTTTTCCACTTCCCTTAAATCCAGAACTCAAAGACGTCGATCCGCCCAGCGGCCTTGATTTCGACAGTTTTGCCAACCTGCTATACGGGTTGACTCGTAGCTACGATGACTTGGTGGATTATGAGCTCAATGGGCCGAACTGCGCAACTTACGCAAATACGATGATGGCCAAAGCAGGGATTCCTGAAAGCGAACGCGAGGAACTGAGCAACTTCTGGGGCTGGGATGTGGGCGAAGATATGTTGCTGCCCTCCGGCCATTTTCGTCCCGATTTGATCGCGCACAACGTAACAGTGGATAACGCGACCTCGCTGACAGTAGATCCGGGGCAGCAGGTCAGGGTGGATTTCGACATCCGGAACATCGGGGGTGCTTCAGCCGGTTCCTCTCATTCAGGGATCATGTGGTCCACAAACGACAACATTTCGTCTTCGGATGATGAAATTGACAAGGAAGCGGCTGGCAGTATCAGTACGGGGGGCACGGATGCCGAGTATGAATACGTGAACATCCCGTCAGATGCGACTCCTGGGCAGACGTACTACATTGGCGTCTACGCAGACATTGATGAGGAAGTGGGCGAATCACTCGGGGACAACAATGATTCCGACAAGCACGACTCATACAAAGCTGTTGCGGTTACGATAGCAGCCTTACCCGAAATCGAAGTGAAATACGGTGCCGTCAACGTCCCGGATGGTGACACGACGCCCAGCTCAAGCGAAGGGACCGATTTCGGCTCGGTGAATCAAGGAGCCACTGGCGTGACGCGCACGTGGCGGGTCTCTAACACGGGCAACGCAACCCTGACAACCAGCGGATTGAGCAAGCCGACCGGTTATACCGTGACGAACTCACTTAGTTCGAGCATCGCTGCGGGGTCCTACGATGACTTCTCAGTTCGACTTGACACGTCCACCACCGGCACGAAGTCTGGACAGATTTCGTTTGCCACAAACGACGGCGATGAGAATCCATTCAACTTTGCCATTACGGGGACCGTCAACCAAGTACAGGTCCCTGAGATCAACGTGAAATACGGTGCCGTCAACGTCCCGGATGGTGACACGACGCCCAGCTCAAGCGAAGGGACCGATTTCGGCTCGGTGAATCAAGGAGCCACTGGCGTGACGCGCACGTGGCGGGTCTCTAACACGGGCAACGCAACCCTGACAACCAGCGGATTGAGCAAGCCGACCGGTTATACCGTGACGAACTCACTTAGTTCGAGCATCGCTGCGGGGTCCTACGATGACTTCTCAGTTCGACTTGACACGTCGACCACAGGCACGAAGTCTGGACAGATTTCGTTTACCACAAACGACGGCAACGAGAATCCATTCAACTTCGCCGTTACCGGGACCGTCAATCCATTGCCAGTCCCTGAGATCGATGTGAAATACGGCGCCGTCAACGTCCCGGATGGTGACACGTCGCCCAGCTCAAGCGAAGGGACTGATTTTGGCTCGGTGAATCAAGGAGCCACTGGCGTGACGCGCACGTGGCGGGTCTCTAACA
>CAZUAH010000150.1:0-27199 GCA_964617665.1 uncultured Pirellulaceae bacterium | reverse complement strand
CGAACGTGCCGGTGCGCCCGTCGGCCCAGACTCCGACGACCTTTTCCTGGGACTCGCGGGTGACCGTCTTGCAGCCCGGGCCCATAACCGTGAACAGAATTTCGCAGCCGTGGATGCCGTACCAGAATAGGTCGGGATGGTGCGGCTCGATGCTCATCGGGCCCCAGGCCGTGCAGCTCTTGATTTCGCCAAACTCGGATTTGCCGCTGCGAGCCGCCTGGAATCCGGAGCTGAAGCGAAGCGACGAACTGGAGAAACAGGGGACGTTGTTCTCCTTCGCCAAGCGTGCGATCTCGATGCAGTCGGCCAGCGAGCCCGCCATCGGCTTGTCGACAAATAGCGGTTTGCCGGCCTCGATCACCGGGCGCGCCATCTCCAGGTGTGGCCTTCCATCGACCTCCTCCAGAAACACGACGTCGACGTTCTCTAGCATTTCGGGAATCGTGTCGTAGATCTTGATGCCTTTCTCGCGAAGCTGCTCGGTGAACTTCTCGCGACGGCCCCAGCTAGATGGATTGTCCTCGATGCCGCCCGTGAAACCGGCTACGATTTCCACGTCGGCCAAGTCGCCGGTGGCGTTCGGATCGTTCACCACGCCGGTGAAAGCAATCACGTGTGAGGTCGTCAACCCGATCATCCCAGCCCGAAGCACCTTTTTGGACGATTCCGGTTCGCCGGCTCGAGCCATCACGCCGCATCCGGCCACGATGATTCCACACAACACACTCAAGACACTCAAATGGCAACGCATGGCAATCTCCTGGTTGTAAAGCACTCGTTAGTACACAACGCCACGGCTTCAAGCCGACCGGCTACAATTCGTTCCAACGTACTCTAGCGTGCCCGAGGCTTCGACACACTGGAATCCACGGTCTTCGGGAGGGCGAGGCTCCTGCCGAGCCGTACGTCGGTACCAGAGACCCGGCTCAGCAGGAGCTTCGCCCTCCCAATCCCCAGACACCCTCGCTCAGTTCGTTAGTGTATAGTCTCAGACTTGTCACCTCAACAATTCTGCGCAGCCTATACGGCCAGTTTCCACAAAGCACGTTCCGTCTTCGGCGATCTACGGCTCCTCTTCCGCTCCTCCCGCCGCGCCGGAATGCCGATTCGCCTCGTCCAGATACTTGCTATACAGCTCGACGGCTTGTCCGTCCTCAAGATCCTGTTTCAAGACGAGCCGCGATCGTACGTGAGCGATTTCTCCCTCTGCCAGATCCTGACCGAACAACGAGAGATACAGTGAGCGGTGGCCAGCGACGCGGTCGGGCGGAGTCCTGTCGTATGGCATGGCGATGGCAAAGCAATCCTCGGGCGGCGCGAAAATCACAGCGGCCACGCCGGTCGGTTTGTGACGCCGCAGCGCGAGCGGACCAGCTAGGTAGCGTGTTATGCACCACTGGACCGGAGCAGGCGGCTGGTCCCAACGGCCATCGAAGATGGTTTGGATTGCCTCGCGGTCTCGCGGAAACATCACGTAGTTGTCTTCAATCAATGGATGGTAGTCGATTGGCACTAAAGATGGCTTCGCGTCCTTGGCAAACCGCGGAGGCTTCAAGAATACCGAGCCCACGAATCCATCGGCAAAGTAGTTGGACAAGAAAACCTCGAAACGCGGCATTGGCTGAAGCGGCTTGACGATCGTCTCCAAATCCAGCGTATCGGGCGCCGTCCATCGATAGATCGCGGTCATTTCCAATGGGTGATCTTCCGCGGGCGGGAAAAAGACTTCGATCGCACCCTCAGGGCGCAACTTGGCCACGGATGGCCAATCCCGCGCGGCATGAGTGTATCGCTTGTTCGTCGAGAACACTCGATAGTGGCTGAGCAGGCCCGCGTGGCCGCCGCCGTACGTTACCTCCAGACCAGAGGGGATATGAATCAGCGTCTCGATCCCTTGGAGCTTCCCATCCAAACGGAGCGTGCCTTTCAGTACGCCTGTGTCGAAATCATAGAAGCCCTGTCGATCAACCGCAGGCTTGAAAGCCAAATCTGTCGCCAGCAATGCCGAAGTCCACAGAATTGCCAATCCGCAAACTAGAAAACGAAACACAGCAAAACTCCTGTCAGTTCTCTCGTGCAATGGGCAAGAACTTCAACGAACGCAGGCGAATCCACTCGCCCTTCAGCCGACCAGACGGGTGAACGGTCACTTGATGATCGCCGGCAGACAGGTCGAGTTGCCCGAGTCGGAACGTATCGAATTTGTTCCAGCCACCGGTCGCTTTGACGCGACCACCGTCAGAGGCTGTGAGCTGATCCGCGATGGACTTGCCGTCGATTTCAATGGCCAGCCGGTCCTCCGCGTGAACGGCATCGGAGCCGGCCAGCGACCATGTGGCCTGAACATCGTACTCGCCCGGCCTGATTCGTGACAATATCCAAACCGCGCGGTCGCTCGCGTCTTTCCAGCCGGCCATAGTACGCAAGTCGTCCAGCAGCCCGACGTTCTCGCCTTGGAGTTGGACGGTCGTGCTATCCAACGTCAGCGACCGATCGACATACGACGCACGGACAATCGCCGGTTTGTCGCTGATCAGGAACTGCGCTTTTGTAGTGCCTCCTTTGGCCAGATCGTATTTCGGATCCGCGTGGCGCTCGAAGAAACTGCGCAGACGGTCGCGCAAATCGTTCTGAACCGATTCGACAGCCGGCTGATCGATCAGGTTTTTCAGTTCACCAGGATCCCAGGTCAAATCGTACAACTCACGAGGTCCGTCCTTCAGACGCTCGACATACTTCCATCGGTCCGTTCGTAGGGCGCGCACCGTTTCGAATTCATAGAAGACCGTGTTGTCCCATTTCGAATCCTGGGCATCGCCGTCGAGGACCGATGCGTAACTACGGCCGGGAGATAGCGGCTGTTCGGGAATCTTGTCCTTCAAATCCAAATAGCTCAGCGCGGTTGGATAGAAGTCGTAGTTACTGACCAGCAGATCACACCGGGCTCCGGCAGAGATACGTTCCGGGTGGCGTAGAATCAACGGCACGTGCATCGTCGTGTCGAAGGCAGTGAGCGGTCGCGTGTGGTCGCCCATGCCCCAGATTCCGCTCTGACCACCGGCCAGTCCTTGGTCGCCGGTGAAAACGACCAGGGTATTCTCGTCCAACCCGTGTTTCTTGAGCGTTGCCATGATCCGACCTACGCCGTCGTCGATGCCACTGATCTCGGACGCATAGCGCCGCATCGACGTGGGATTGTTCAGATAGTCACGGTTGTTGTACATCCACGGATGCATCTCGCGTCGCGGGAAGGAAGGCAGTTCCTTATCCGCGTAGTACGCAGCATGCCGGTTGCGGGCGTCGTTCAGCAGCAACGGACTGAGACCATACGGCCCGTTGTACGCCAGGAAAAGAAAAAACGGCCGTTCCTTGTTCTGTTCGATAAACTCGACGCCTCGCGTCGTCCAATAGTCGGTCAAATAGGTTGGCTCCTTGTGGATCTTTCCGTTCTCGATTACCTGCTGATCGTAGAACTCGGAACTTCCACCACCGGGTTTCGTGACCCAGAAGGAAAACCCCTCCTGAGGTTCCATGTTCTTGCCAAGATGCCATTTGCCTGAGAGCCCACACGTATAGCCAGCCTCGGCAAGCACCTCGGGCAACGAGCGGAATTCTTCGAGGGTACTGAAAGCCTTGGGGCCAATTTGGACCGAACCAGCGATGAAGCAGTGGACGCCATGCTGCGAAGGCATCAGCCCCGTGAGCCACGTCGCACGCGTCGGCGAACAGACTGGGTTGGAGCTGTAGCACCGCGAGAACAGCATCCCTTCGTGGGCCAGCCGGTCGATGTGCGGCGTACGGATGTCCGGATTGCCATAGCAGCCAAGCGTCCAGGCACCATGGTTATCGGTCATGATCAGAACAACGTTCGGGCGATCCCGCCCAGCAGCGAACAATTGGACAGCTGATGCGGTCACGACCAGAACGCTCAACACGATAGGAGCGAGAGAAAGTCGAATGAGCTTCATCTGGATTCTCCCAACTAAACGACGCAAAACGCAAACACCTTCGCCACTGGAAGTCCAACCGCCAACGCCCCGGCAGCCGTCGCTTTGAGTACGACACGAGGGGAAATCATCTGGTTTCCGTCTTGATGGATGGTTCTTCTCGTTGAAGCTCACCGGCTTCAGTGTCTGCCATCGTACCATGTCAACTCTCCGGACACAAAATTCCGCGGCTGCGTGCGTTACCACTTCCAGAAAGATACAATTGCCTTTGGTTGCTGGCTGGCATCAGGGCGGTCGTCGCGCTGCGTGAATGGCAACATTGTCCGTCCGAGAAGGAGATCCGAGAGATGTTTGTCGCGAGATTGCCGGTCGTGCTCTGTTTCGTGTTACTTGGCCTATTAGCGGCTGATGTGGCTTTCGCTCGAAAGGCAGCTTTGCTGGAAGTGAGCAGAGGCCAGATCCCCAACGATACGGGAAGCGACGGTTTGACCAAGATGTCGATCGAGGAACGTCCGGAGTTGGGCGGCCGGGCGCTGAAGGTCGTCTACCATGCCGGAGACAGTTTTGGCGAACGGCAGGCACGGGTCGCGAACTGGAAGGAGTTCATCACGCTGGAGTTCGATGCCTTCAATCCGGCGAAGGAAGATGTTCACTTATCGCTAACAGTCAAACACCGGCGAAGCACAAGTTACGAGACACGAATCGACATGCCGGTCACACTCAAGCCGGGCAAGAACTCCGTGAAGATCGGCATCGACGAGATGGTGAACGTCAACGGCACAACGCCAGACCTGGCGGAGGTCGGACGTTGGTATTTCTCCTGTGAACCGGATACGACCCCGACACTGTACTTCGGGGACATCTATCTGGTCGGCGATGATGCTCCGCAGGCGCCTGCAGCGGCGGGTCAGGGCGGCGGGCCCTACAAGATCGCGGGCACGATCGGCGATATGCCGGTGGACATCGTACGAACGCCGCGCGTCGATGCCCCCGGTAGTCGGATTACGGGCAAAATCGGCGACATGACGGTGGACCTCACAACCACGCCGTTGGGAGGGATGCTCACGCCGGGCGTTGCTGAGCCCCAGGCCGCAGGGCGGCGCGCAAAGCCGCGAGCCACGGCCCTTTTGCATGTGAGCCAAGGTCAGCTTCCCAATGATACAGGCGGCGAGTCGACCAAGTTTGCTTTGGACGAGAAGGCCGAGTTGGGCGGCAAGTGCATGCGAGTCGATTTCGGCAATGCCCACAGTTTCGGCGGCAATCCGCCGGCTGTGCAAGCCTGGAACGGCTACCTCACGCTCGAATTCGAAGTCTTCAGTCCCGCGCAGCAGAACCAAAGGATGGTGTTTGCCGTCAAGCACAGGCGGACAACCAACTACCAGACCAGGGCGGAGGTCCCGTTTGTGGTCAAGCCTGGCAAGAACTCGATTAAGATCAACTTGGACGAAGTTACCAACGTCAACGGATCCGCACCCCAACTCTCTTCGGTGAGGCACTGGTACATCAATCCGGAATCGACCGATTCGGTGACGTTATACTTCAGTGATTTCTGGCTCTTGGACCCCGGTGCCACCAAGCCGGCCCCTGGCGAGTCGGTCGCGAGCGCACCGGCTGGCGGCGCACCGGAAGACGTGATCAAAACCGACCCGGATCGACTAGCTCGCATCCGCGCAGCAAAGATGCCCACGGTCACCAAGCCGGTGCTGTTCTGTACTCCTGAAGCCGATGCCATCTGCTCGGCGCTTGAAGTCTTCCCGCCCGACAATCCGTGGAATCAACTCGTCGAGGATTGGCCGGCGCATCCGAACTCGAATGCCATCATCGACTCGATCGGGCCGGAGAAGCCGTTCCGGTACAACCCGGACATGGGCTTCATCTTCGTGCCGCCCGACCAGGAGCGAATCGAAGTCAAACTGACAGGCTACCCCGGTGAATCAGACCCAGGCCCATACCCCGTGCCCGACGGTATCCCGATCGAAGGATGGCCGGGCTACTTCAGTCAGTTTCGCGACAAGGTACCGTCGTTGGACGAAGTGCAACGCGGCACCGGTGGCGATCGTCATGGCATCGTGGTCGATCCGGCGACTCGCATGCTGTACGAGTTCTTTGTGATGCAGAAGACCGACGACGGATGGCAAGCCGCCCAGGCTTCGATCTTCGACCTGAAGACAAATGAGCTTCGCCCGCTAGGCTGGACCTCGGCCGATGCCGCAGGCCTGCCCATCTTCCCGGCCGTAGTCCGTTACGACGAGATCAAGCGGGGTATCGTCGAACATGCGATGCGAGTGACCGTGACCAAGACTCGCCGCGAGTTCGTGGCCCCGGCCACCCATTACGCCAGCCCTCACACGAACCCCGAGTATCCCCGGATGGGCGAACGCCTGCGTTTGAAGGCCGACTTCGACATCTCGGACTTCTCGCCGGAGGTGCAAGCGATCCTCAAGGGACTCAAGAAGTACGGCATGTTCGTGGCCGACAACGGCATCGACTGGGCCATCTCCGTCGCGCCCGACCCTCGGCTCCCGAATATGCATGAGGAGTTCCGCCGAATCAAAGGAGCAGCGTTCGAGGTGGTCGTGCCGCCGCAGTAGCAATTTGTAGGTCATGCTGTGCATGACGATATGCGTCTCGCGTCAGGCACAGCCCGACCTGCATTAAATCAACAGACCACGGAACATGGGAACGAGGAGTAAATCGGAAACTGCGTAGTGATCGTCGACTCAAGGTGATAGAAAAGGAAACAAAGATGCAACGCTCGATGTTGGCGATCGTTATTGTATTGGTCCTCCTGCCCGGTTCGATTTTCGCTGGTGCTCCGAGTCACATCGAGCGGCCCAACGTTATTCTGATTGTCGCCGACAACCTGGGTTACGGCGACATAGGCTGTTATGGCTCGAAGCTGCACCGCACACCGCACATTGATCGGATGGCGGCTGATGGCATGCGATTCACGGACTACTACGTCACCAGCGGCGTGTGCACGCCCGCGCGAGCCAGCGTCATGACCGGTTGCTACCCTCGTCGCGTAAACATGCACGTTGGCGATAACAACCGACCTGTGCTTCCTGCAGTCTCTGCGAAAGGGCTTCACCCGGATGAAATCACGATTGCCGAGGTGCTGAAGTCGCGGGGCTACGCGACGGCGAGCATTGGCAAATGGCACCTAGGCGATCAACTGCCGTTTCTGCCCACTCGGCAGGGCTTCGACTACTGGCTTGGCATCCCATACAGCGACGACATGACGGCTCACCCCAGACGTCCTCATTGGCCTCCACTGCCATTGATGGAAAACGAGAAGGTGATCGAGGCGTCTCCCAATCGGGGCTTGCTGACGAAACGCTATACGGAAAAGGTGGTCGAGTTCGTAACGGAGCACAAAGACGAGCCTTTCTTCGTCTATATGCCGCAGGCAATGCCCGGCAGCACCAGGACGTCCTTTGCCAGCGAGATGTTCCGCGGCAAGTCCGCCAACAGCACCTACGGCGACGCGGTCGAAGAGCTTGACTGGTCGACAGGTGAGATCCTGGCGACACTCAAGAAGCTCCACATCCACGAACGCACACTAGTGATTTGGAGCAGCGACAACGGGGCCTACTTGCCAACGGTGCGCGGCAGCAACGCTCCGCTGTCAGGATGGCTGGGCAGCACGCTGGAAGGTGCGATGCGCGTGCCGTGTGTCATGTGGTGGCCCGGCACGATTCCCGCCGGAAAGGAGTGCAGAGAATTGATCACGTCGATGGATTTCTTGCCAACGTTCGCATGTCTCGCCGGCGCGCAAACACCCGGCGAACGAATCATCGACGGCCACGACATCCGGCCGCTCATGTCCGGCAAGGCCAACGCGAAATCACCGTACGAGGCATTCTATTACTACTGCAAAGGGCAGTTGCAGGCCGTACGATCCGGCAAATGGAAGTTGCATTTGCCCCTGAAAGCGAAGATGCGCGACTATCGAGGTGAGATGATCACCAGCCCCGCAATACTCCACGACCTGGAGAACGACATCGGCGAGACGACAAACGTGGCCGAGGCACACCCCGAGATAGTTCAGCGACTCATGGCACTAGCCGAAAAGGCCCGGGAAGATCTCGGCGACCTTAACCGGCCGGGCCGCAACCAACGTCCCGCCGCCACCGTCCAGAACCCAACGGCGCGAGTAGTCGAGCGATAGTCGCACAACGACCATAGGGCTTCTTCGAATCCGGTAGGAACGACATGTCGAGGTAAGGACCATGAAGAAGGCATACGGTTCGATACCGTCCTTCAGTCCTAACGGTCGCCGCGCAATCTTCTGCACGGTTGCCGGTTTTGGGATCGCGTTGATTCTCGCCGTGCAGGCTGAGGCCGAGATCCATAGATTCACGCTCGATCAGCCCGGCGCTCGCAATCTGGGCATCTGGCGTCTGACGAACGACGCGGCCATCCGCGACGAGGGGAATTACCACAATATTCAATGCTGGAGCTGCGATGGACGCTACACGTGTCACACGCATTGGGGAGACGACAAGGGTTCCGGCGGGAAGGGATCGGCCGAGGTGCACGTTGTCGATCTTTTGACCGACGAGGACCGGCGAGTCGGTAAGGGCATCAACCCTCGTTGGGCCAACAATCACAACTGGCTCTTCTACTGCCACTATACCGGCGACGGCACGCCGCCCTATGAGACGGGCACCCAGGTCATTCGTTACGACGCGGACACGGGCGAGAAGGTAGTGATCACCCACGGCATGGAGGGGCCCGGCAGCTTGGACGCCACCGACACTTGGCTGTACGGAGTCCAGCGGTATCGCGGACGAAAGCCCGAGATGATCACGGTGCGAGTGCGCAATCAGCCCAACAGTGAAATCGAGCTGATCAAAGGCGCGCCGAACATGCACGGCTATGTCCACGTCAACCCACGCCATCCCGTGATCATGGTCCGGGCCAAGGACCTGAACGACGAGGTGTACGGCAGGAACCGGGCTCTGTTCGACCTGGACGGTTCAAACCTGCGAACAGGTTCGGTGATGTGCCAAGCCGGCCACCAATGTTGGAGTGGCGACGGGCGCTATCTGCTAATTGGCAACCGACAGGTCTGCGGCCGGCCCTGGGACAAGCCGTTCCCCAGCGATTTGGATGTGCTTTCATGGGGCAGCGTGGGCGACATCTGCCCCTGCGGCAAATCGGGGCGTTACATCTGCGGGGGCAATCTTACCTTTGTGGACTCGCGCAGCGGCGACGCCTGGCCGGTGGTCTTCCCGTATTCGAACATCGTCTACCCGATGGCCGGCGACCATTCGACGCTGATGGACATCGACCCCAAAGGTAGCCCGGACGGTACCAAGATCCACTACCATTCGACTCGCGACATCGAAAACTCGCCGATCGCGAGAGTCACCAATTACGATCCTCGGCAGCCCGATGTGATCCACGTGGATAGCACGGATGGTTTTCCCGAATCCGGCGGTATGGTGTGCTCCTGTGAGGTGGTCGGATACCGGAAGAAAACCGCCACGACTTTCGAGGGCCTGACGCGGCGCAAGTACGGGACGCGCCCGGCACCCGACATGGTGCGCAAAGTCCGCGTCATCTTCCCACTGTCGGCGTTCGTACTCTCCGAGCAGGACAAAGCGCGTACCAGACCCGATGCCTCGATGGTCCGCGCCGGTATTGCTGAGACCAACCCGTTGCTGTACCAGCGCCAAGCCGACTGCTACGTCGTCGTGACGCGACTGCCCGACCCGCCTCACCTCAAACTCAGAGACGAGCGAGTGGAGTTGATTCCCGGCGAGAGCCACTGGGAGACGCGGGGCTATCGGATTCTGTGCAACGGTCGCCCCGTGACGGAGAGCCTGTGCCAGCCGGGTTCCACTTTCGCCTTGCCGATACCAGGCGCGTACACCGCGATCGCGGTTGAATGGTCGGGGCTGGAAAGCCCGCCGAGCCTCCCACTCGACATTCAGACGGGCAACGAAGGACGCGTCCTTACAGGCAAGCCTGACGATTTCGCATGGACGCGGCCGGTCTGGCAAGTCGAAGGTAAGATGGTTTCACGAGCGGATGCCATGAGTGCTCCGCAAGCGACGATGAAGCTCGAACACCTGCACGATGGCGTGATCGCCCACGAGGAATGGGTGAACGGACAGAGAATCTGTCGAGTGGATCTGAACGAGCAAGGCAAGCCGATCCGTCGCCAGGAGTTCCAAAACGGTAAGCTGAAGAAACGAACCTACACGACTCCGGAAGGGTACCTCGCCAGCGAGGAGTTCTACGGCCCGGACGGATTCAAGACGGAATACGTCCGCTACTACACGCGCGAAGATCGCCGCGGTACGGAATACAGCCGCTGGTGGTACGAGCAGGGCCGGCCAGTCAGGATGACAAAGCGAGGCCAGGACTTGTTGTTTTCCGATTCGCCGTAAGGGCGAACTTTCCGTCGGCCACGGGTGCGGAGCGTGGAGGCCATCCTCATTCCGACACGGCCGACTCTATCGCCTTGACAAGCATCCTCAGATTGGCGTCCCAGGCGGTTTCTGGATACAGATCGACGTGTTGCAGTCTGGCCAGCGTCCTTGGATTCATCGATCTCGATTTCTGGCAGCCTGCAGCCCGAAGGGTGAGGTTGCCTGGGAGTTGCAGGGAGCTCGCCCGACAGATCAGTGCCCTCTACGCTACAACGTCCAACCGTCTCGATACTCGCGATGGAGGAGGTTGTTGGCTTCTTCGTCGTTGGTGATTTTGAAGTTGGCACCGTCCCATTCGAGAGTCTTGCCGGTGCGCAGGGCGATGTTGCCCAGCAGGCAGGCTTCGGTCAGTAGGCCCGAATGGGCGACGAAGTCCGATCCGGCGGGATCGCCGCCACGGCAGGCGTCGACGAACTCTTTGTCGTGGCCCGGTGATCGTGGGAGAACTTTGGGCGGCAAGCCGTATTCTCGCATACGGGTCTCGGGGACCAGCCGGTGGCCCATCAGTACGCCGGACTCGCCAATCATGATATCGCCCGACGGTCGTCGGCCTTCTTCGAGTCCCTTGGGCCGAGGTGGTTGGGCACCGCCGCTGAGCCAATGCAATTTGACCGGCGGCATGTCACCACGGGCGGGGAACTCGAAGTGGACGTTGAACACGCGCGGGTAGATCTCCGGATTGACCTCGTCGCATTCGGCCGAGATCTTCGTCGGGCTGCCCAGCTTGAGGGCCTTGAAAATCGTCGAAAGCTTGTGACAGCCCAGGTCTCCAATCTGGCCCGTGCCAAAATCCCACCAGTCGCGCCAGCGCCACGGATGGTAGCAGGAGTGGTATGGCCGTGCCGGCGCCGGTCCGAGCCAGAGATCCCAATCCAAGCCGTCCCGGACGGGCGGAGTCTCCTGCGGACGTCCCGGACCCGGGGGCGGATCCCAGAACCCGCGTCCCCAAGGCACATAGACTTCATGGACCGGGCCGATCGCGCCGTCCAGGATGTATTCCTGGATCATTCTCGCCTTGTCTTCCGCCTGGCCCTGATTGCCCAGTTGGGTCGCGACTTTGGTCTTCCGAGCCGCCTCGGTCACCTGCCGGGCTTCGTAGACGGAGTACGTAAGCGGCTTTTCACAGTAGACGTGTTTTCCCTTCTTGATGGCGGCCATGGTGATGACTGCGTGGGAGAAGTCCGGTGTGGCGACCATTACCGCGTCCACGTCTTCCTTGTCAAGCAGCTCGCGGTAGTCGGCGTACGTGTTGCAGCCTTGATACTTGCCCCGGCCTTTTTGCTCAGCATATTTCGCTTCGACGGCTCGCCGGGCGGGCTCGCGGCCGGCCAGTCGTTCGTCCTTGCCCTGGCCCCAGTTCCACGACATGTAACGGTTGCCTTCGCGATCGACATCGCAGACGGCCGCGATCTGGATCTCAGGAAAGTCCGCGAAGCGGATCATGTTCTGGATGCCCTGCCCACCAACGCCGATGCCGGCGAGGGTTGTCTTCTCGTTCGGCGCGATGTGTCCTGCACCGCCCAGTACATGACGAGGAACGAGGGAGAAAGCGGATATCGCGGCGACGCCTCCGAGGAAACGACGACGCGAGAATTTGGAGGCGTGAGGGATACGACGATGTGAGTTCTTCATTTGTGCGTCCTTCCAGTTGCGTCTGTACCGGTCCGGCTAGGATTGCTACATTGTACACTAGCCCGACGCGCCAGCGAGGAAATAATTCGTATCCCACGCTTGCCAGCCTCTTGCACAAAACGTCACAACACGAATGTAGGACAGCTCTTCCGAGCTGTAGTAGATGACCTGGAAAGGTCGTCCTGCAGGACAACTCACGGCAACTCGTGCAAAGGCTATGGCGTTTGGGGTTAGTGTCCTTCTTCATGGGTGCGGTGCCTATGGCGGTGTCAGGCTAGATTGTACCACACTTGGCGGAAAAAGGTGACGGTTGTCTTTTTCACCAGACGACTCGTCGAGGTCCGATCGATTTCAAGGGCTTCGCCATGGTCCCCAGCGCGTCGCTCACAGCGTCAGCGAGTTCGAATTGACGTTGCCCGACCGCGCAACACGGGCTTGCTGGCCGGATCGACTCGGACGGTAACTTCCGCGTATCAGCCTGGACGCTGTCCCGTAATTGCAGGCCGCGAGGCGCTTACACGTACCGGCTGATTGTCACTCGCTAAACGAAACGGGTCGAGACAATAGGTCACAAGGAGGATTTGTGCCGATCTACGAGTTCTACTGTGTCGACTGTCATACAGTCTTCAACTTCCTGGCCAGAAAGCCGGATACAGAGAAGCGACCGGCCTGCCCACGGTGCAACCGTCCCAAGCTGGATCGCAAGCTTTCGCGTTTCGCTATCTCCAAGGGACGCTCCGAATCGGAAGAAGGCGATGATCTGCCGCCCGATTTCGACGAGGCAAAGATGGAGCAGGTCCTGGCGGAAATGGCCAGTGAAGCAGACGGCATGAACGAGGACGATCCTCGCCAGATGGCGCGCATGATGCGCAAGCTGCACGACGCCACCGGCATGCCGCTTGGCAGAGGCATGGAGGAAGCCATTCGCCGCATGGAAGCCGGTGAAGACCCCGACGAAATCGAAAACGACTTGGGAGACCTCCTGGACGAGGATGAGCCGCTCTTCGCCGAGGGCGGCGGAAGTCTAAGGAGACTCTCCCGAAAGCTCAAACCGCCCGACGTGGACGATACATTGTATGATATGTGAGCGGGTGAGCCGACTGCCCACTGAGGTCAGCCCCTGTCTTTTGTTGCCATGCCCCCACGCAGGAATCGCAAAACGAAGACACACAAAAAACAAGGTTTGACCCCAGTTCGCGTGGCGTTGCCCAATTCTGCCGATCGATGTTGGCCGGCCCGGGCATCCCAGAGCACTTACCTACCCCGATTCAACGAAAGCGAGAACTGGATGCACAGCAGCACGACTTTGCGTTGTGGATATCGTCTTCCGGTGCAACCTCACTCGCGGAAGCGACAGACCTTGAATAGCATTGCGGTAATCGTATTTCTTCTCGCATCCCTCTGTGCCTTTGGCCCGCTGAATGCTGTTCGAGGTGCGGACGCGGTTAACCTGGGTAAGGCTCGCCCGCCCAATAAGACGATCAACCTTCCTCCGAACGCCTACGCTGAGTCGCTGGGGATGGGACCGAGGGGCCGCACGGCGTACGTTCATGTGAGCGTGTCTGGAAAGGGAAGCGAAGGCGGCACGGAGAGCCGAGATCTGTTCATGAGGTTCGACCTGCAGACGGGAGTCGCGGACGTGTTGTCAGCTGGCCCGCGTGAGACGCCGTCTTGGTACGAACGATTGTTCGTGGCTCCTGACGGGGCTGGTCTGATCGTCCAGCAGGGCTTTGGGGGTACATCCAGCGTCACGGTGTGTCAGCATGAGGCGATGTCGGGGAAACTGCTCCGTGAGTTCCCGGTCGGACCTATGTGGATGACCTCCGGTTGGCAACCGGCAATCTCGCCTGACAGCAAGACGATCTACTTGTGCCATCACGACAAGGCAGGTGCGTGGGTTGTGGCAAGGGCTATCGCGGACAACCGCGATAGAGGTCGGAAACAGATCTCTGAGGACCTTCACGGCGTTCGTTTGTTTGCGGTGGATGAGCACGTGGTGATCGTCGAATCGGACGAGCCATCTGAGAAGGCGACCCGCGGTCTTGATTTGGCTGTACAGGTCAGTCTTTGGGACTCGAAGGTCAATAGGATACGCAAGTCCTTCCATGTGCCCGATCTGTTCCTTGTGGCGTGTAGTATCGAGCCGCCTCCCGTCAATGTGATCGCGGACAGCCTCTTCGTGGTTGTTGAAGGACCGGAAGCCTACAGGCCCAAAATCGAAATCTGGAGCCTCAAGACGGGGACTCGTCAGCAGGCCATTATTCCTCCCGATCAAATCATGGTCTGCAGAGTCCAGGGCACGCAAGACGGCCGTCTCCTGTTGGTCGGCGGCCAGCGCAGGGGCGACGAGAGGTTGGTCGTTCTTGTATATGACCTGAGGGCGAAGCGATGGATCGATCTACTGGACACACCCGCATTCGGCTTCGCCTATGACTCTCTCGTCACCGACTTGAATCTGTCGGCCGATGGCCGTGTCCTGGCCGCCATACACGATACTGGCGCTGAGAAGAAAGACGCCGGCGAACGGGAGCAGTGCGTGGCGGTGTTCGATCTTCATGCCGCAGGAGACCGTTCCGGTAGGACCGATAGATCCCGAGGAAGTGCTCGTTCGGCGAACGGAATGTGATTGTGGCCTTCGGCCGACAAGGCTATGGCTCCAAGAGGTTTGCATGGCGTCGCCGAAGATGACGCTGTCAGATTAGCCCGCCGGCTGAGACTGCACATCACGAACGTGAAGCGGTGTTGTCGGGGCTGGGGACGAGGGTGCAGGGCAACAGTTTCTTCCGAGCCCACCTCGTGGCCCCAGTTCGTCGCCTAGTAACGCACGTCAGTGTCAGGAAGTTGGTTCTGCAGTCTCTCCACTTCGTCCGCGGTCAAGAGTGTCTTGGCGACGTCCAGCGTCTGGAGATGCTTGAATCGCTTCAGAATGTCAATCGAGTTAGCACCGATCTCTGTCCTTGACAGCCGCAGAAACGTAATCGCTGGCAATTCAGTGAGCGCAACAAGACCGGAACCATCGATGTCGGTGCTGGATAGATCGAGTTTTTCCAGGCTGGTGAGGTTCGTCAGATGTTTCAGGTCCGCGTCAGTAATTGCGGTGCCCGACAAATTCACCGCGTTGAGTTTGTCAAGGGCAGAGATAGCTTCAAGCGTTGTTCCGTCCGCGTTGCAGTATTCGAGGGATAGGTGATTCAAGTGCGTGAACGAGCGCAACTGCGACAGATCCTCTACTGGCATATCTGCGGAATCTAGGTCCAAGCTCTTCAGTGCAGAAGCCTCGGAAAGGATGGCGAGTTGAAGGCCTGTTGCGTTTTTGGGCAATCCTCGAATCTCTTCCAGCGTTTCGATTTCACTCAGCTCCCTGTATGAGGCTTCGGTGATTCTCGCCCCAGTTAGATCGATCACCCGCAACTTTGGCATGCGGCCGATGCCCGCCAAAAGGTCGTCGTCTACATCACGACAGAAACGCAATGAAAGCACCTCCAGATTGGGCATGCTCTTGATCACGTCCATGCCCCCGGGCGTGATACGGTTGTAGAAGAAAAAGAGCGATTTCACTTGCGGCAGTTCACGAAGGCCTTCCCGGCCGTCGACGACTATCTTGCAGTGGAATTGAATGGACTCTAGTTGCTCGAATCCTCGAAGATCTCCAAGATTCCTGATGGGCGTTTGAAAGAGATTGACGTGCTTGAGCGGAATGCGATCCTGCAGAGGCAGAAGGGCGTGGAGCGTCACGTTAGTGCGGGCGAATCGCAGCTTTTCCAACTGTGTCAGCCCCACCAGTCGCTTCACGCCGGCGTTGGTGACTCTTGTGTTGGAGATATTCAGCGATTGGAGCGACGTGCATTCCGTCACATGACGCATGGCCTCGTCGTCAATCGCGGTGAATGAGATATTGAGGGACTGCAGGTTCTCCAAAGCGGCGAGGACACTCAGTCCGCCTGACGATATCAGCGTGTCACGCAGAGACAGGGCCGTTAGGTTGTTCAACGACTGCAGATGGACCAGACCGTTGTCCGTGATATCCGTGTACGAAAGGTCGAGGGTCTCCAATTGATCTAGGCCCTTCAGATACCGAAGGCCTTCGTCTGTCACATATGTATTGCTGACATTCAGTTCTTTCAGCTTGGCAAGCTCGGCACTTCGCTTTAGTTCCGCGAGGTCGCGATCTCCGATCGGTCGAGTGTGTTCGAAGCCGACGGGAACATCGGGGAACTGCGACGGGCGTGCGTTAACCCTCGCCAACAATATGGATGTCGGCGAAGGCGCCCCCAGCACGTCTGGCTCAATCACGCGCGGCTTGCGTTGCGGGCGGAATGGCGGGGCCGGCCCCTTGCGTTCAGGGACCACCGTCGGTAAGTCGCTTGCATCTTCCTGAGTGTTGTTCTCCGAGACAACAGACACGCCACCGTCCGGTGATCCGCTACCGGGAATCCTCTTTTCGTTCGCCCTGAGTTTGGTTGCCTGCTCACGGTCAATCTTGGCATCTGCGTCGCGGCCCATTGCCGTATAGACATCGTTGCGCATTTCGTAAGCGAGAATCACCGTTGGATCAAGCCGGATCGCAGCGGAAAGGTCCTCGATCGCTCTGTCATAGTCTCGCCGTACTCGATGCACGTTGGCACGATTGATATATGTATTGACGCGTTTCGGGTCAGTCCTAATTGCCTCCGAATAGTCTCTCACTGCGGCATCGTAGTCTCTCAGCTGACGATATGTCGTACCGCGCAGGTTGAGGCAAAGGGCCGTCGGCCTGATGGAAATAGCCTTGCTCAAATCGCGTATTGCATCTTCGTGCTTTCCGAGGACACGATTCGCCGCGCCCCTCAACCGAAATGCCTCCGCGCAGTTGGCATCAGTCGCAATTATTCGATTCGCATCAGCAATCGCCAGATCGTAGTTCTCTGCAAAGAGATTCGCCTCTGCCCGTTTGCACAGAGATGCTACTGAAGCGTCGCCCGCTTCAATTGCTTCCGTGTAGGCAGCCGCTGCCCGGACGTACTCGCCTGCTGCAAAATGTCGATCGCCACGTTCTAACCAAGCAGATGCCACCTCAGGATCCGGGGGCGTAAATCCGCAACAAACGCCCGGAAATGACAACACCACTAGAAGAGCAGCTTTGGCTTTGGGCATTTGCATCCTCTCGTTAGCATTGCCCAGCCGCTGTCCGCCAACGGGTACACATGCCCAACGCCGCCCCGAACGGAGAGAAACACGTCGAACGCCCCCCCATTATTCCACACCGGCGGCTGGTTGGGAATTGGAAAGCGTGCCCACTGGGGTCAGACCTACTTTTCTTCGGGGGTGTGCGATACACGGGAGATGCCCCTCGCGAAAATCGCGACAGTGCGCGGCGACTGGTATACTTTTTGGTGTCTTGCCTTAGCTGGGTCGGTTGTCCAGCTTGCCACGTTGTGCGCCGGGGGTCGTATCTGTGGTTGCCTATGGAGAGTGCGGTCGGGCTATCGGACAACTTCCGGC
Source organism: uncultured Pirellulaceae bacterium (assembly GCA_964617665.1). GTDB lineage: Bacteria > Planctomycetota > Planctomycetia > Pirellulales > Pirellulaceae > JADHUC01. The sequence continues at coordinate 9,696 of CAZUAH010000150.1, read as the reverse complement.
CGCTCGGTCTCGCTCTCCATCTTCTCTGGCAAACGCCAGACGTGCGTGCCTTCGCGGTCGGTGAAGTGCAGTCGGCTGGGCGACGGTTCGCGGCCGTGGCCGTCGGCCCAGAGGGCATAGAAGTCGGGGGCTGCGTTGTCCGGACGTCGGCAATACGTGTGGTTGTATTGGCTGTTGTGGGTCAACTGTCTGACCATCTTCCACGAGGCGCCCTGGTCTGTGCTGATCCAGATAGCCACTTCGCCGCCGGCGTTGTATCGCTGTGGACCCGGTTCGGTTGGCGCGATCAGACGCCACATTGAGTCGCTTTCGATGTACAGCGAACCGGTGTCGTAGTTGTTGTCGGAGACGAGGACATCTCGTTTGTCCCACTCCCTGCCAGTCCAGCGGGCGGTACGCCAGGTGCGTGGATCGTTGTGTGGACCGGCCTCGTTGCCGAGGCTGGTAAGGTATAGGATGATCGGTTGCTTTTGCGAATCGAAAGCGATGTCTTTCACGTAAACGTCCAGCACTTCCTTTTCGCAATCATGAACGAGGGCAGCATTCTGTGGTTCGCCTAGCGGAACCTGAAGATCCTCACCGGTGGCATTCTGCCATGTCGCGCCGAAATCATCGGTTTGCATGTAGTACAGATTGGTTCGCCAATGGCTGCCGTCGCGCGGGTGGGCTCGATGGTAGTTGAACGCGGTTCCAATTCTGCCCGCCCGTCGGCCGCTTACTTGGTAGTGTCCCCACTCGACAGCGGCCAGCAGTTTCGGTTCTGACCAGGTGCGTCCTTCCACACTGGTGGACTGGTACAACAACCGTTGAGCGCCGCTGTAACGAGTGTGCAGCAATAGAAATCCTTTGTCGGACGAGTAGTACGGTTGCGGATAGGAGTAATTGGTCCTGAGCACGTACTCGAATTCGTCGATGTCGTAGGGTTTCTTGCTGACCGAAATGAACGCTGCGCGTGCGGTGCCGTGGGCGCTGGAAAAGATCCAAATGTGTCCTGCGTCATCAATCGAGATCACCGGATTGTCGTGGGCATCCGTAGTTTGCTTGTCCAGCAGAATCGTTGGACGCGGGACGGTGCCCGTGGCGTGATCGTAGTACGACACCATGTGCAGAAGCGTGCGGTTGTCCGCGTCGGTGCCGCCGTAGCAGAAAAACGTCTTGTTCACTTTCTCGGCGTAGATCGCGAAGGGACGGTGTTTGGCGCAGTACGTGCCCAACCCGCCGCTGTATTTGTACTTGTATTCTCCTCCCTGCGCTCCACACTGGTACCAAATGCCGCGATAGCCATCGGCCTTTCGGACGTCGAGCGAGAAATCGCGAGAATATTTGGCAGCCAATGAACCGGCCGCGTCGCTTGGCCAGTTTGATCCGTTCAGTTTTCTGCTGATCCATCGCCCCACCAATTCGTCGCGTCGTGTAGCACCGTCGTCGCCTTTGGCAACCGTGGCTATCTCCTGGTCGGTCAACGCGCCGCGCCAAACACGAACATCTTCAAGTTGGCCAAGCAATGTACGTTGGCCAGGTGACAGTGCCCCAAACAGAAGCGGCGCGTCCGAGTGCGGTATCCTTCCCGGAGCCGAAACGGTTGCCTGCAAAGCTCCATTCACGTACAGCTTGATCTGCTGGCCGTCGTACGAACCGGCAAGATGAGTCCAAACGTCTTTTGGCGGAACGGGGCAATTGGCGTGAGTGTACTTGTCGGGCTGGTACTCCACCAACATTCGGACCCGGCTCTCGTGGAAGTAGAAAGTGAACAAACGTCCGGCATCGCCACGGCCAACAAGCACTTGCGATGCATGCTGCTCGCCGGGCTTGACCCAAACGGCCAAGGTGAAGGCATCCAAGTCAAACGCATCCGAGTCGTTGACTTTCGCGTAGGACGTCACACCATTGAATGCGACCCCTCGCGAAGGCTGGTATGGGTCCGCCTTTGCAGTAATCGCACCGCAGACGGCCAGTGACGCTACGAGAACAAGGCGATTGAGATTCATAGGGCTAGTGAGACTTTTCAAATAGATCATACTCGGGCCAATCCGTGACTTCGTCTGCCGCTTGGTGGACGAGGCTGTCGATGGCACCGCCAAGATGCGATGTTTGAGGACTCATGCGGGCGTTCATTAGCACCACCCAATTTCGGCCATCGTGACGTCGTACCAGCATGGTTGCCGTGCCCGGCAACGACCCTGTGTGCCAACGGTTCAACTTTCCGTCATCCAGCACACGGTTGCTCCAACCCAAGGAGTAGTAGACAGACTTCGGCTTACCGTCCGCTTCCGTCCCCGCCAGTCCAGGCGGTCTGGCGAACATCTCCTGGATGCTGCCTTGATTGAGGATCTTGCACTTCGTCGGATCATCGAAAGCACAGACGAACCGCGCCAAATCCACCGCCGACGCGAGCCATCCGCCGTGTGCATCCATCGCTTCCACGTGCCACGCGCCGTATGGTTGAGGCACCTGTTGGTTCAGGTCCGTGGCAAACACTGATGGCCCTTTGCGCGGATCGTAGTAACGGACCTCGTTTTCGCTTCGCCCCTCAAGCCGTGTCTTTCCGATTCTCATGGCGTGGATGCCAAGCGGGGCGAGGACTTGCGTTCTGACGTAGTCTTCGTACGTCTCGTTCGCAACGGCTTCGATCACTCGTCCCAGCAAGCAGTATCCGTAGTTCGAGTAGGCATATCGTTCGCCGGGTTCAAAATCGAGTGGCTGACCGAGCATGAAGCGAATCACTTCGTCCGTCCCGGCCGGCGGTCGAGTGCCCAAAGCGTCGGCAAATCTGACCGATTGGAACATGGCATCAAACGACTTGCCCCGGTCCCAACCGCCTCGGTGCTGGAGGAGGTGACGGGTGGTGATCGTGTGCAGACGGTTGTCCGGTTTGGCGTCCTTCTCCAAGTGCGGTTCATGTTTCAGTATGTCGAACACCTTGTCATCCAGGCCCAACTGCTTTCGTTCGACCAACTGCAGCACGGCCACCGCCGTAATCGGTTTTGAAATGCTGGCGATTCGGAAAAGACTGGTCGGCGTAACCTTCTCTTTGCTCGTGACATCCGCGTAACCGTGACCGCGCGCATAGACCAAACGGCTTCCGTCCGTCACCGCCAAAGCAAGGCCGGGGACGTGCTGCCTCTCCATGAATTCGCGGACCATTCGATCGAAGCTCGCCATGCAAGCGTCCACTCTGCCCGTGCTTACGGCCGATGGCGCGCTTTCGGGATCGTAGCCGGGGCCACGGAGTACACGACCCGAGCGTGTGCCCGTCAGCTTTCCGTCCTCCAGCACAATTCTGCCGTTCACCACAACGTACTTCATTCCCTCGGACAGCCGATGCGGTTCAGCGAAAGTTGCGCAGTCCGCGAGTTTCTCATAGTCGAATACGATGATGTCGGCCGCCAGCCCCTCGGCGATGCGGCCGCGATCGTAGGCCATCACGTCGTTGGTTGCGACAGCACTGGCCTGCGCCACGGCGCGTTCCAGCGTTGTGGCTCCCAAATCACGCACATAGCGCGAGAGCATGCGCGGAAATGCGCCGTAGCCGCGAGGATGGGACGATATTCGCGACCCGCCGGCCGGTCCGACGTCAGTACAAAATGAGATGAACGGCTCTCGCATGAGCCGGATCTTGTTCGCGTCGGTCATGGTCTGGGGCAACGCGAACGCGCCGCTTCGCACGAGATTGAAAAACGTGTCCCAGGGATCCTCGTTTTGCGCCCTGGCCACGGCTGCAAGGCTTTGGCCTGAGAGCTTGGCGTAGCGTTCGTCGCCCGTGCGGCCCACAATTATTTTGCGCCAATCGTTTCCGACGTGACGGTACCAGTTCTCCCAGCCGCCTTGTTTTTCCATTTCGTCGCGAATCTCTGCACGCACTTTTGGATCTTCCAGTCGTTCCAGCAGACGCCCCCGGCCTTCGGCGAAATGCCGCGGGTGGATCAGCGATTGGATGCCAAGTCCGTTGTTGATATAGGGATAGATGTCGGCTGTCACTTGCTGGCCAGCAGCCCGAGCTGCTTTGATCTTGGCGATGGCTTGTTCGATTTTGGGCCAGTTGTTCCGTCCGGCGGCCTTCAGGTGAAAGATGTGTACCGGCACCTTGGCCGAGCGACCGATCTCCAGGGCTTCGTCGATTGCCTCCAGCAACTGGTCGCCCTCGTTGCGGATGTGGGTGTAGTAGCGTCCGCCGTACTCGCCAGCGACGGCCGCCAACTCGGCAATCTCCTCCATTTTGGCGTAGACCGCCGGCGGATAGATCAGGGCTGTCGAGACGCCGATCGCTCCGGCCTCCATGGCCTCGCGCACCAGATCTTTCATCCGGTCCATTTCCTCGTCGTTAGGCTGACGATCCACTTCGCCCAAGACGATTCGCCGCACCTGGGTGTGACCGACGGTTTGGACGACGTTCAGAGGCAGCCCCTTGGTGTCGAGCAACTGAAAGTACTCGGCCATCGTGTGCCAACCGGCAGATCGGCCAGCATCGGGCGTGAGCGGCGCTGCCGATGCCCCTTCGCCCGCATTGATCGTGGTGATGCCCTGCGTGAGCAAGTTGAGCGCTGACTTGGGATCCTCCAGCATGGGTGAAGCCGTTTGTCCCATCATGTCGACAAAGCCGGGCGCGACGATCAAGCCAGCAGCATCGATGGATCGTTTGGCGTCTTGCCCGTCAATGTGTCCAATCTCGGTAATCTTGCCGGCAGTTATTCCTACGTCTGCCACGTACCAGGGCGATCCGGTTCCATCGACGATTCGTCCGCCTTTCAAAACGATCTCGAACCGTTCGGCCGGCTGCCCAGCCTGTGACAGCAGCGTTGTTGTGAGCAACGCGAAGATCCCAGTCGTACGAAGCATGAAGCGTTCTCCTGTGGCCCCGAGGGCTGTATGTCGCTAGCCCTGAGAAAATACAGAGGAAGCGGAAAACTAAACGATTGTCCGACTGACGGTGAACCGATATGATCCAAATGGCGTGACCAAGTCTCATCGCTCCCGAGCGGACAATGTCCCTATCTTAGTAGTGGAAGCAGACGAATGAAACGATTTGCACTGTCGATTGTGGTGTTGGCCGGCTTCATGATGCTGCCCGGTTGCTCGTGACCGGACGCGAACAATGGGCCCGGGTCGGGTCCTCAGGCAAATGCCACTGGCGAAGTTGTCCCCATGCCAAATGCGGCATTCAGCGAGACGCCAGATTCTCCTGGCATCTCATCGACGCCTACTGAAGCCTAATCCTCGCCCAGCCGGCTCTATTAGGTGAGCTCATGGCGAGTTGCCGGTGCTTGACAGCGTCCGATCTGCGTTGGGCGAGTAGACGCGGTAACCAAGCAGGCCCAAGGTCGTGGACGCTGGGGAACCTCCGCGCATTGTCGCAGTGAAGAACCCGAGGAAGAGAGTGTGACCAGAGCGGTGCGCATTCGTGGTCTCCTTCTTGGTGAGTCCTATCGATGCTAACGTTCGGTGCCAAGCTGCAACACGCGGCATTGCTCGGGCGGCATTGGCAGTTCTATCACGGCTGTGCCGTTGCCTGTTGATACGACCCAGCGATCACCGCTCAGCAGATCCTCGACGGCTTCCGGGGTCCTGATCAGTTCCAACGGTTCTGTGTCGATCGTCAGTCGCACCGCTTGCGCATGCTTCGACGCGTTGTACACAGTCAGGTAAACTGCTCCTTTGTCATTGGGGCCCCAGCGTTCCAACCATACGTCGGCTTGCGAGCATCGCGCGTGGGGAATCGGTTCCCACCCAGCCGCCGTGATCGTTTGCAGCGCCGGAACGAAGCGGTCGTTCAACGCCGCCACGGGAGCGTACATCTCGGGTGTCTCGTACACTCGCATATTGGCGAACGACGGGTAGATGCCATACAGCGTACATAGGTTGTAGTAACGCTCCATCTCTTCCGGCTTGCCGTGGATGTTGTAGATCAGCAATAGAAATGGCTTCTGGTACGCCATCACACGCTTCTGTTCCAACGCTCCGTGCCCTTCGACGCCCAGGATGTCCAGTGCGAAGAAGTGAAAACGACGGTCCGGGTGGACGCCATTGGCGAACAACAGTTTTTTCTGGCGATGCATCTGGTCGCGTAGCTCCCAGAGAAACTCCAGCAGCGAAAAGCGGTTAGGGATGACAGGCTGACCGCTGGTCGGATCGTGGCTCAAAGGAATCCGGCCGTATTGGAAATGCTCTCGGCGATGATTCAGGTAGCTTCCCCATGAACCGAGCGAATCGACATAAGTGCCATCCAGGCCCGGTATGTCCGCGTGTAGTTTGCCGACATGGGCAAGCAGCGCTTTGGACACGGTAACGCTGTCGCTGTCGCCGAATAGATAGGGGCTGGCATTCAACGGAAAAGTGATCGAGTTTCCGCCCCAGGTCGTGTTGCGGATGCGGACAAGCGGCAAGTCGTCCGCATCGAGTAGCAAACAATGGTCGATTATCTCGGCCATGTCGCTGCCCCAGCCGCCCGGTCGGTCGGCCGTTGTGTCCGACGGTTCGCGAAGAGTCACTCCCGGTCGGTCGGTCACTACTTCAGTCTCCCGATGGCGATAAGCATGGAAGATGTCCATGGCTGCCTGTCGATCAGCCGGAAGTTTCTCAAGGCGGGTGATTTCTCGCTGGCCAGGAATAATGTAGGGGCATGTGTAGATATTGTGCGCATCATCATATTGCCAGCCGCCGGGGCCACCTTCGTGAAACGCATAGTTCTGTGGATCTGGGAGGCGAATGCGAGGGTTGCCAAACATCCAAAGGCCCTCTCGGCGAATTCGCTTCACGAAGGCATCTGGCCACAGTTGATAGTAACGGCGTGCCGCGTCCCGCAGTCCCCAAGTTCCGTCGCACCGATAGATTACAAAACGAAATGGAGCTTTGCTTTTCAATCGCCCGGCGGCCGGGGATAAACCAAAGCGAAAGCGGACCGCATAACCGAATCTCTCGTCGTAGGTGAACCAGCAGTCGCAAGGGGCATCGGCAGGCACAGCCAAAGCCACACCGTCGCCAGTGGCGGGATTCGAGAGGGCGGAGAACGTCGTAACCTTCAGTGAGTGCGGTCCGGCGCCCAACGGTATTTCTTCGCGGATGCTCTTGCCCCACCGCCAGCCAGGACCACCGATCGGCAGGCCAAAGATCAGATCCAAGCCGCGGTCCTCGGCGGTCGTGTCTTCCACCACGCCGCGGCATGTAATCGCGTCGTCATCCTCTCGGAACTCTACGTCCACACGAAGTCCCAACTTTGTGTCATTGAAGCGCTGACGTGCGTGCTGGTCATCGAGCGTCAATTCGCCGGTAACTGGAATCGTGTCGCCGCGATAGGGCTTGAGCCACAGCCCCGCTCCCGCCGAATGCACGGCGACCGATCGGCCGCCCGGTGCAACTTCTGTGACAGCCCCGGAGTCTGCCAACGTCAATCCAAGTCCATCGACTGTGCGCAACGTGGCCACGGTACGACTCGCCCGTGGTCTGGGCGCCATCTTGGTGACAGACGCGCGGTCGACCTCGATTCGGGCGTCGTCCCACCACGTTCTTCCGACGCCGTAATTGCAAAGGTAGATGATGATTCTCTTGGTTCTGGCCTCTGTCACAGCCTGCCCGCGGACTTCGACGAAATCGTGCGTGCCACCGATTCCAACAGCACTGGCGCTTTGCCGCTCCCCGTCGTCACTGTGTAAAGTGACGATGATCCGTGGACCGTCGCGGGATAGATCTTCGCAAGCAGCCACGGCCGAAAAGTCGATTCGGCTGCCAGGCTCCAGGGGCGTATCGAAGACAATCGACTGCAGTACGTTACCGGTTTCTGCCCGATTGCGGTTGGAGATCATCGCCGATGCGTCGCCAGCGTGCGATCGACGTTTGTCCCAAGCGATTTGACTCTCACTACGCCGCTGGTTGAAGCTCCAGTTTGTCGGTTTGCCGTTTCCCAGTTCAAAGCCTGAGTTCTCGAGGATGTTTCGAGCTAGCTCTGCCGCGGGAGCCCTCGCGACGCACGCCACGCCAAATACAAGCATCACCAAGCCGCCGACTCTCATGGAGATCCCCCCGAGATTGGCAGGTAACGTCAGCGAACCTTGCCATTTATGGATAGAAGGCCGGGCGGCGCAGGCCGATGGTTTCGTCGAGGCCGAACATGACGTTCATGTTTTGCAGAGCCGAGCCGGCTTGGCCTTTCATCAGATTGTCGATGTGCGAGACAACAATCATCCGGCCGGTGCGCGAGTCGACATTGACTGACAGGACGCAGAGGTTCGAGCCGCGTACGTCGTTATTTGATGTGGGGGTTCCTTGCGGTTCGACTCGCACGAAAGCCGAGCCGTCGTAAAAGGCAGCATATGCTTCGTACAGCTCTTGAGCCGTCATTGACGGATTGGTCAATTGACCGTAGACCGTCGTCATGATTCCGCGGCACAGCGGGACAACTTGGGTCGTAAGCGTTACGCACAATTCGGCACCCGCGAGCAACGACAACTCGCGTTCAATCTCGAAGTTGTGTTGGTGGGCGGCGATCTTGTACGCGTTCATATTCTCGTAACGCAGCGGGTAGTGGAAAGTCTGCGCCGGCTTGATCCCAGCGCCCGAAACGCCTGTTTTGGCGTCGCAGATGATTGTGCTGGTGTCGATCAGTCCGCCGCGCACGGCCGGGCCTGCACCTAAAATGGCCGAGACGGCGAAACAGCCCGGGTTGCCCACGACTGCGGCATCTGCGATTTCTGCTCGATGCAATTCGGCAATGCCATACACGGATCGCGGCAGCACGTCGGCGGCCGCATGGCTCGGATCACGCCCAATGCGCTCAGCGTAACCGGCGTATGCCTCGGCGGTGTTGAAACGAAAATCGCCGCTGTAGTCGATCACCCGCGCGCCGGCTTTCAGGCAATCGTTGGCCAGGGTCATGCCTACGCCGTCAGGCGTGGCCGTGAAGACCACGTCGATCGAATCATCCCATGGAGCGTCGGCCGGAGCCGACACAGGCAAATCGCAGATGCCCTTCAGGTGAGTATGTTTTGCGCTGATGGGTTCGCCGGCGCCGACGACGTCGACCAGTGAGACGATCTCGGCCTCGGGATGTGCTATCAGCAGTTCAATAATGTTGGCGCCGCCAAAACCGCCGGCACCAACGATTCGCGATCGTATCATGATTGACCTCGTTCATACGAGTGTTCTAACTCGACACCGCCCCTCGGATAGCCACAACACCCCGGCTGCAATGAGCAACCGGGGTGTTTTGAAAACCACAGTTCTATAGTCACAAAGCGTCAGATTTGGTTCAGTACGCTTTGTATACTCCCGGTTTCGGGATCGGGTAGTTGCCTGCCTCGTCCTTCTGGACCGGGGCCGGTGCGTTCCAAGCCAGCTCTTCGGGGAACTCGCTTTCACCCTTCTCGACCGCGTCGTCCCACTTGACGACAACGCCCGAGTAGGTAGCCATGCGTCCCAAGACGGCCGTCATGCTGCTGGTTGCACCGTACGGGCCTTCGTTGTAGCGTTCGCCCGCACGAAGAGCCGCCAGCAAGTCGGTCTGCTCCTGCTGGTGACCACCGCCGCCTCCGGTCGTCTTCCAGATTTCCTCGCCATTGGCGTCGTAAATCTTGCCGCTGGGATTGGACGAGCCTTTGGTGCCGTGGGCAAATTCGGAAACTTGCGTCCAGCAATTGGCCATGTGACGGCACTGGCTGTACATCTTCGCGCCGTTCTCGTAGGTGAACTCGATGAAGTGGTGATCGA